>NZ_JBLVYK010000003.1:0-372283 GCF_048284255.1 Enterobacter cloacae complex sp.6700776
GATTCCTCTGTAGTTCAGTCGGTAGAACGGCGGACTGTTAATCCGTATGTCACTGGTTCGAGTCCAGTCAGAGGAGCCAAATTTGAAAAGCCTGCTTTTGAAGCAGGCTTTTTGCTTTTCTGCGTTTGGTAATTTTGTCGGGTGGCGCTCCGCTTATCCGACCTACGGTCCTGTAGGCCCGGAAAGCGCAACGCCACCGGGCATTGCAAGCCTCACCGGCATCCCCGACCGCCGTTCCAGCTCAGCGCCCGCCCCTTCACTTATCAGCTGCGTCCTTTGCGCGGCCGAAATGGGCAGCGGCACTTTTCGGGTTGATTCAAATTCCGCGCGATTGCGTGAAAGCGGCTCGTGAACCTCTACCCAGCGGCTACCATCCGGCTCGGTGGTCATTTTTACGGGCTGATCGATAAGCTGTACCCGCGTCCCCACCGAAACGTTATCGAACAGGTATTTGATATCGTTATTACGCAGGCGAATGCAGCCCTGGCTGACGCGCAGGCCAATGCCGAAATTTGAGTTGGTACCGTGGATCGCGTACAGCCTGCCGATATAAAGGGCATACAGCCCCATCGGGTTATCCGGCCCGGCGGGAACGAACGCGGGCAACGTTTTCCCCTCTTTCGCGTAAGCACGTCGCGTGTTTGGCGTGGGTGACCAGGTTGGGCCTTCCTGCTTGCGTTCAACGGCGGTTACCCAGTTACGCGGCGTTTCGCGCCCGGCCTGACCGATGCCAATAGGCAGCACCTCAACCGTGTTGCTGCCGGGTGGATAATAGTAAAGACGCATTTCCGCGACGTTCACCACAATCCCTTCACGCACCGTTGGCGGCAGAATAAGCTGCTGCGGCACCACCAGCGCTGTACCGGCACGTGGTAAAAACGGATCTACCCCCGGGTTAGCTTCCAGCATATTGCTTAACCCTTGCCCGTGCTGCGCTGCAAACGCTTCGAGCGGCAGGGTATTGCCTTCAGGTACGGTGACAGTTATCGGCGCTCCCACCAGGCGGCTCCCCTCGGGTGGGAGTGGGTAGGTTACAGCAGATGCAGCGGGAACCAGTATACAAAGCGTAAAAACAAACGCGGCAAATCGAATCATAGTGTTCTGTACTCGGTCAAAGAGAAAGCCTGCCGGTGGGCAGGCTTAGCCTACTCATTCAGTTATCCTTTCGTCGTGCGCCATCTCCGGGTAAGGACTTTTTCCGCTTCAACAATCATGAACATTGCGAACCCGATCAGGAAGGTAATGATCCAGTAGCGGAACGGCAGCGCTTCGGTACCGAACAACATCTGCATAAACGGCGCATAAACGATCAGAAGCTGAAGGGCCAGAAGTACGCCGCTCACGATCCATATGCCCTTGTTAGCCAGCAGACCTTTACTCAGGGAGAAGCCGTCGGTGACGCGGCAGTTGAGCATGTAAAACCACTGGGCAGTGACCAGCGTTTGCAGCAACACGGTGCGGATGAACTCCGCCGAGTAACCGCGCGGTTGCAGCCAGGCCTCCAGCACAAAGGCGCTGATGGCAATCATCAGGCCGACAAACACCACGCGCCAGATGGCGTAACCGTCCATTACGTGCAGGTTAGACTTACGCGGCGGCCGGTTCATGATGTCCTTCTCACCCGCTTCAAACGCCAGACCAAACGACAGCGTTGCCGAGGTTGCCATGTTCATCCACAGGATCAGTACCGGTGTTAACGGGATCAGGTTCCCCGCCAGCAGGGCAATAATGATCAGCAGGGCCTGGGCGATGTTGCTCGGGATAACGAACAGAATGGTCTTTTTCAGGTTGTCGTAGACCCGACGCCCTTCATGGACCGCCCGGGCAATGGTGGCAAAATTATCATCCGTTAACACCATATCGGCGGCTTCTTTGGTGACTTCAGTACCTTTGATCCCCATCGCGATGCCGACATCCGCCCGCTTCAGCGCAGGCGCATCGTTCACGCCGTCCCCGGTCATCCCGACCACTTCCTGCTTACTTTGCAGCGCCTGCACCAGACGGAATTTATCTTCCGGGCTGGTTCGGGCAAAGATATCGTATTTTTGCGCCGCCTCGCTCAGCTGGTGGTCGTCCATCGCCTCCAGTTCGCGCCCGGTAATGGCGCTCGCCGCGTTGCCAATACCCAGCATCTGACCAATGCTCATCGCCGTTTGTGGATGATCCCCGGTAATCATTTTCACGCGAATGCCCGCCTGCAAGCAGTCGGCAATGGCCGAAATGGCTTCCGGGCGCGGGGGATCCATCATGCCCGCAATGCCGAGCAGTATGACCCCCTCTTGCAGATCCGCATGCGTCAGCTCGCGCTGCCCGCTGGCGGCCGGTTTCCAGGCCGCAGCCACCATGCGCAATCCTTCGCGCGCATACTCTTCAATCTTCTCTTCCCAATAGTGCAGGTTGAATGGCTCCAGCCCGTTTTGAGTCTGCTGGTGCTGGCAAAGACGGAAAAGGACGTCCGGCGCACCGGTGATTAACATCACCTCTTCGTCGCCCAGGCGATAAAGGGTGGACATGTATTTATATTGCGAATCGAATGGGATTTTACTGCGCAATTCGGCGTCAATTGGCGGAAGCGGGATTTTTGCCGCCAGCACCTTCAGCGCGCCTTCGGTAGGCCCGCCGGTGATTTTCCACAGCCCCTGCTCATCTTTGATCAGCTGGCTGTCATTACAGAGATCGACGGTGCGCAGATAGCGCTCCAGCACAGACCCCTGGGTCACGGTTACCGGTGTTGGATCGTCAACAGGGTGAATATTGCCCACCGGTTCGTAGCTGTCTCCCTCCACGCGGTAGGTGGTGTCCGCGGTAATCACCGCTTTTACCGTCATCTCATTCATGGTCAGGGTGCCGGTTTTATCCGAGCAGATCACCGTCATCGCCCCCAGCGTTTCCACGGTAGGCAGCTTGCGAATAATCGCCTTGCGACGCGCCATCGCCTGCACGCCCAGCGAGAGGATGATAGAGATAATGGCCGGTAAACCTTCCGGCACCGCCGCCACCGCAAGGCTAATCAGCGACAGCACCAGCTCTGATACGGGCATATCACGGAAGATAAGACTGAAAACGAACAGCGCCAGCATCATCACCAGAATGGTGATAAAAATGGTCTTGCCGAGCTTGTCCATTTGCACCATCAGCGGGGTACGGTGTTTTTCAATGTCCGACATCATCTGGTTGATATGGCCGAGTTCGGTCTCCCCCCCGGTCGCCACCACCAGCCCTTTTCCCCCGCCGGAGCTGACGGTGGTGCCAGAATAAAGCAGGTTGTAACGGTCGCCTAACGGCAACTCCCCGTGGAGCGCATCGCTGCTTTTCTCCACTACCGTGGATTCGCCGGTAAGAATAGCTTCTTCCACCCGCAGGTTGTGCGCCTCTATTACGCGAAGGTCGGCAGGAATGCGATCCCCGGCGCGTATCACCACGATATCTCCCGGCACCAGCGCTGTCGTCGGGATAGTTTCATGGTTGCCCTGCCGGATGACCACAGCCTCGCTGGAGAGCATATTACGAATGCTTTGCAGCGATTTCTCCGCATTGCTCTCCTGAATATGTCCAATCAGGGCGTTGATGATGGCCACCCCAAGAATGACAAACATATCCACCCAGTGTCCCATTATCAGCTTCAGCAGCGCCGCCGCCAGAAGGACGTAAATAAGGACATCGTTGAAATGGGCCAGAAAGCGCAGCCAGCCAGGTTTACCCGGTTTTTGCGGTAAGGCATTTTCACCGTATTTTTCCAGTCTGGCGGTGGCTTCTGCACTGGTAAGTCCGTCCAGGCTGGATTGGATATTTGTCAGGGTTTCATCAACGGTCTGTTGATAATACGGATGGTGAGGCTTTTCTGTTATCATCGTTCCTTCCTCGGGTTCTTTTCAGAAATCACCTTGCTTTCATGTCATTAACGAATAACGAAAACAGGAACATGTGCATAACGAACGATACTCGCCGCCTCTGACCCTAATAAATGGGTTTGAATATTGGGATTGCGCGACCCCACAATAATCGCGCCGACGTTAAGTTCATCCGCCAGTTTGATTACCTCATCACGTATATTCCCGCTGCGAACATGTAGATGGACATTTGCTTCCGGCAGGCTGATTTTTTTTACCAGCGCGGCCAGTTTTTCTTTAGCATTATTAATCATATATTCATCCATCTTTCTCGCGTCTGCAATAAAACCGCGGGTCAGTTCCGCCGAGAACTTTGGCATAACGTACAGCAGATGGACATTACCCGATGCGCTTTGCGCCAGGAATTGGGCATGCTGTAGCGCTTTATCAGACAACGCTGTTTCGTATACATCCACCGGCACCAGAATCGTTTTATACATATCAAGCATCCTTTTTATAACCAACACAACAGTGAGTGAATCAGGAGAGATCGCATCAAACCCATGGGTACAGGCGTGAATGCCTTTTACGGAAAAAAGGAATGGATGCTATTAAACGTAGCACAGGAATATCAGGATGTTATTCAAAGGGGATACGCTATCGTATCGCTTGTTTCGCCTGAGTATGTCACGCCACTAATAATGGTTATTTAACATTTATTTATTCACCGACTATGCTCATAGTCAGACATGCAACACGTTCATTCTCATTATCCCGCGCCACCTTCAACCTCATGGAGGAATGCATGTACGGTTTAAGCCTGATTCGCCTTGGTTTGTTTATTGCGCTTGCCATTATCGCCAGCACAGCAATCGGTTTATTTACCTATGTGGTCGTCTCGGCCCTGGCGGAATAGTGCCACCCCAGCATTGATGACGAAATAAATAAAACAATTATTATCAGGGGAATACTGTGAAGCGCTACCTCTCTCTTCTGCCTGCTGTTTTATTGCTGCTGACGGCGTGCGACCCCAAACCCGACCGCGCCGCACCCCTGCCAAAAATGGTAAAAGTCACAGAGGTGGTCAAGGCCGGCAACGCGCAGCAGCGCGTATTTCCCGCGCGTATCGAATCCGGCGACGCCACCGATCTCGCGTTCAAACGTGCCGGGCAGATTGAGACTCTGGACATTCGCCAGGGTGCCGTTGTCAAACAGGGGCAACGGCTCGCCAGTCTTAACGATCGCGAAGCCCGGCAGCGTCTGAACGACAGACAAACGGCGGCGACCCTGGCTCAGCGGCAGTTCGACCGCTTCCAGACCCTGGCAGGACGCCAGGCCGTGTCGAAGGCCGAGATGGATGTCCAGCGCGCAAACCGCGATTCTGCAAACGCCGCGCTACAGATTGCTCGCGAGGAATTAAGCCAGATGACGCTCGTCGCCCCCTTTAGCGGGACAGCGGCCAGCGTACATGTGCGAAATCATCAGGTCGTCTCAGCCGGCCAGCCCGTCGTCACCCTGACCCGTACCGACCTGCTGGACGTGGTGTTCAGCCTTCCAGAGAACCTGTTTAACACCTTCGATATCCGCAATGCGCAGTACAAACCGGTAGTGAGGATCAACGCCCTGCCCGGTCGCGAGTTTACCGCTGTGTACAAAGAGCACTCAGGCAGTAGCGACAGCAACACATTGACCTGGCAGGTGATTTTAACCATGCCCCGCCCGGATGATTTTCCCGTCGTGGGCGGCGTCAGCGGAACGGTCACCATCAATTTAACCAACCTACCGGCGGGCGTGGGCAGTGAGGCGCTGGTGGTGCCGGTTGAAGCGGTCTTTAACCCGGATAACCGCCCGCGCAATGAGCCACACGTCTGGGTGGTGACGGGCGAAGGCGATACGTTGCACCTGGAAGATCGTAAGGTCAGCGTCGGGCAAGTCAGCGCTGAGGGGGTCGTCATCGTCGGTGGGCTTAAGGCGGGTGAACGCGTGGTGGCCGCAGGCGTTGGGGAGTTACATCCCAACCAGCCGGTACGTATCTGGACGCGTGAACGGGGACTGTAATGGATATCTCTCGTCAGTTTATCAGCAACCCGGTTCGCGTCTGGCTGACTATTCTGCTGCTGGGCGTAGGTGGCATTATTGCCCTGTTGAACATCGGCAGACTGGAAGATCCGGCGTTTACCATCAAAACGGCGGTGGTAATCACTCATTATCCGGGCGCGTCGGCGCAGCAGGTTGAGGAAGAGGTCACCCTGCCGCTGGAAAACGCGCTTCAGCAGTTACCTTACCTGGATAACGTCAGCTCCATCTCCTCCAGCGGCCTGTCGCAGATCACGGTCAATATAGCCTCGCGCTACCACTCAAATGCGCTGCCGCAAATCTGGGATGAACTGCGACGCCGGGTGGGAGATGCCGCCCGACAGTTTCCACCGGGGGTAGTGACCCCGTTTGTGAATGACGATTTTGGCGATGTGTTCGGCTTTTTCTTTGCCATTTCCGGCGATGAATTCAGCAATCCGGAACTGGTGCGGTATGCCGAGCAGCTGCGCCGGGAGTTGGTCCTCGTGCCGGGCGTGGGCAAAGTGGCCATCGGCGGAGCCCTCACCCAGCAGATTAACGTGGACATTTCTCTGAGCAAAATGGCCGCGCGCGGGATTACGCTTAACCAGCTTTCTGCCCAGCTCAGCAGGCTGAACGTGGTTTCCAGCGCGGGAGAGATCCCCTCCGGTACTGAGTCAATTCGTCTGCATCCTACCGGTGAATTCGAAAGTATTGACGAGCTGGCCGATCTCATAGTGACCCCGCCCGGCGTTGGGGCGGCTACCCGTTTACGGGATATTGCCACCCTGTCACGCGGGCTGGATGCGTCCCCTGCCAGCATCTACCATGCCAACGGCAGAAAAGCCGTCACCATGGGCGTCTCCTTTATACCCGGCGTTAACGTGATCGACGTGGGACATGCCCTGGAGGCGAAGCTTGAGCAGATGTCAGCCGAGAAACCGGCAGGTATCCATATCGACCTGTTTTACGATCAGGCGGCGGAGGTCGGGCATTCCGTCAACGGATTTATCATTAATTTCCTGATGGCGCTGGCGATTGTCGTCGGTGTGTTGCTGATCTTTATGGGCTTACGCAGCGGGCTCATTATCGCCTTTTCCCTCGCGCTCAACGTGCTGGGCACGCTGCTGATCATGTATCTCTGGGGCATAGAACTACAGCGTATTTCACTGGGGGCGCTGATCATCGCCCTCAGTATGCTGGTCGATAACGCCATTGTGGTTGTCGAAGGGGTACTGATAGCCCGGCAGCAGGGCTCGCCCCTGCTTAACGCCATTAACGCTATAATTCGCCGCTCTGCGCTGCCGCTGCTGGGTGCGACGGTCATCGCCATCCTGGCTTTTGCGCCCGTCGGGCTGTCGCAGGATTCCACTGGCGAATACTGTAAGTCGCTGTTTCAGGTGCTGTTGATTTCACTGATGCTGAGCTGGTTCTCAGCCCTCACCATTACGCCGGTGCTGATTAAATGGTGGCTGTTTAAACATGACGCTGCACCGCCAGACGCCGACAAAACGGATCCCTACGACAAACGCATCTATCGGATCTATCAGGCGGTGCTCAACGCGCTGTTACGGCGTAAAGCGCCAACGCTGATGGTGATGGCCGCACTGCTGGCTGCCGCCATCTGGGGCTTTGGCTCGGTGCGGCAGAACTTCTTCCCCTCATCCAGTACGCCAATTTTCTTTGTCGACCTCTGGCTTCCTTACGGGACCGACATTAACTGGACCGAGAAGATGACCGGTGATATCGAGAAAACCATTAACGGTCAGCCTGGCGTGGAAACTACGGTCTCGACGATTGGTCAGGGAAGTATGCGATTTATTTTGACCTACAGCGGACAGCGGCAGTACAGCAACTATGCACAAATCATGGTGAGAATGGACGACCAGCGTAACATCCCCGCCCTGACCCGCCACGTTGATGAGTACATCGCACGGAACTACCCGCAGGTTAATGCCAGCACGAAACGGGTGATGTTTGGCCCCTCCGGTGACAGCGCCATTGAAATACGTATTAAGGGCCCCGATCCGGACAGGCTGCGTCTGATCGCCAGCCAGGTAGACAACATTCTTACGCGCGATCCGGCGACGGACAGCGTCAGGAACGACTGGCAAAACCGCAGCAAAGTGATCCGCCCGCAGTACGTCACCGCGCTGGGACGTGAGCTTGGCGTGGATAAGCAGGACGTCGATAACGCCCTGGAGATGAATTTCTCCGGCAGCCGGGCGGGACTGTACAGAGAAGGAAGCGACCTGTTACCCGTGGTGGTGCGCCCGCCGGAAAGTGAACGGCTGGACGCCAATCACCTGAATAACGTCCTGGTATGGAGCCAGACCCGTCAGCAGTATATTCCGCTGAGCAACGTCGTCAGCGGCTTCGCGCTGGAGTGGGAAGATCCGCTGATCCTGCGTCGCGACCGCTCGCGCGTGCTGACCGTGCAGACCGACCCTGACCCGCTAAGCCAGCAAACATCCGGCGATATTCTCGCCCGCGTGAAGCCGCAAATAGATGCCCTGCCTCTGCCCCACGGCTACAGCATCGAATGGGGCGGGGACGCGGAGAACTCCAGCGAAGCGCAGCAGGGGCTATTTACCACGCTGCCGCTCGGGTATCTGGTGATGTTTGTGATCACGGTGCTGATGTTCAGTTCGGTGAAAAACGCCGTCGCTATCTGGCTGACCGTGCCGCTGGCGCTGATCGGCGTTACGCCCGGTTTTTTACTTACCGGGATCCCCTTTGGCTTTATGGCACTGATTGGCCTGCTGAGCCTGAGCGGGATGCTGATCCGCAACGGCATTGTGCTGGTGGAAGAGATAGAGCAGCAGAAAGCGCAGCAGGATCAGCACAGTGCGATCGTTTACGCCGCCACGTCGCGCCTGCGTCCCATCCTGCTCACCGCCTTTACGACCGTGCTTGGCCTCGCCCCCCTGCTGCTGGATGTGTTCTTCCAGAGCATGGCCGTTGTGATTATGTTTGGGCTTGGGTTTGCTACAATCCTGACGCTGCTGGTACTCCCCGTAATTTACGCGTGTTTTCATCGTAAGGACGAAGCTGAACAACAATGAATGCGACAGGGCTGAACATCATCAAGACGCTGGGCTGTATGACGGCGGTCACCTTCTTCACCATCTACAACACCTGGGACCATTACGATTATGACTATCACTGGATCCTCGGTTTTTTAACCTTCATTTCGACCATCGCCACGCCGTTGTTTTTTGTGGTTGCAGGGTATCTGGATGGGCAATCCCGACACGGCACGCGCTGGCAGCTGGATAAGATCAAAAGCCTGGTGATCGTCTTTCTGTTCTGGGTAACCATTTACTACCTGTGGGAGCCCTATCAGCGCGGATATCTGATCCAGCCCTGGTTCGTGTTCGCGTTTGTCGTGATTTACACTTTTCATCCGGCGGTGGAGTGGCTCAGCCAGCGGCGAACGCTGTTTTGCGGGGTGATTGCCACCCTGCTGCTTTTCTCATACGGGTACGATTTGCTGTCAGCCCTCTATCCTGATGTCCACGTGCTTTCATTGTCGCCGCAGTATCGCCTGTGGACGTGGCTGCTGTTTTATCTGACGGGGCAGCTCTTTTGCGATCCGCAGATTGCGGCGTGGATCGGCCGCAAAAATGTGGTCAGGGCAGCGGTAATTGCCATACCGTTTATCTATCTCTTCACGTGGTTTTACGAACGGCATTTCTTTTTTGCGCTATTTAAAGCGGACAGAAACGCCTTTATCCTCACCGGATCGCAAATCTACATCCTGATTATTGCCTTGGTGATTGCGGCCAACGGCGTTCGTTTTCGCCGCAATGCGGAGTTTAAAGAGTCCGTGCTGGCCGCCATTAGCAAAACGATGACCGGGGTCTATATCATGCACTACTCGGTGTTTCACCTGTTGACGGCGCTCATTCCGGTAACGTCCCTGAGCACCAAACTTGCTCTGATTGTGCTCACCTTTGTTACGTCGGTCCTGTTTTCGCTGCTGATTCTGTCCAACGCAGTGGCCAAAAAAGTGATCACCCTTTAAAAGCCCAGGCGCAGCCAGGCAAACAGCACGTTGCCGTTGTTGTAGGTTCCGGGAATATAGGTGAACTGGACGGTGACGCGCTTATATCCGGCAGAGAAAAGCGGGAAGATAAACGGCAGCGGGACATAGTTAGCAAAATCGTCGCGCGCGGTGATCCCCGCGGCGGCCCCCAGCCCCAGACGGAAATCTTTTGCGTTATCCAGATACCAGCCCTTTTCCCAGCCGTAGCCCATCGCGGGCTGCCACTCGTTATGTGAATCTTTAAACATCATGGCAAAGAGCGCGCTCCAGTTGCCCTCGTCGTTGTAGCGAGAAACGCCCAGTCCGCCGCCCCACGGCATTTCGTTGTAGTTATCCGTTTTCTCTTTGTCATACATAAAGCGGGCATGCCAGCTCAGAAACGGCAGGTAGAGATCGTAACGATCTGGCTGCTCCCATGTCTGGGAAATATCGTCTGTTACCGCATCCCACCAGCGGTGGATGCGCTGTTCGCCGTAGACTTTTGGCTCCGCATGCAGCGGCGAAGCCACCAAAAACAGGACTACCCAGAGTGCAGGAAAGAGGCGTTGCATCGTTATTCCCTCAGCTTACGTCACACAGCGATCATTATTACTGTAAACCATTCAGCCATAACCGGAGCCAAACAGGCTGATTTATATTGGGACCCGATAAGATGAAATTTATTGATTCTGCGCTTTCAGGAAAGATAAAAACGTTTTCTCAGGCCGTCTGTCGCGGTAGTCTCATACGTTCCGTCAATATGACGGCTGCAACGTGAGTGACCTTTTCTTATACCAATAATTAAAAATCAGTACAGACAGGACAACTATGGACTCCACCCTCATCTCCGCTCGCCGCAACGAGGAGACACCTTCGCTTAACCGCGCCCGCCGCGCCGCTTTAGGTAGCTTCGCAGGCGCCGTCGTCGACTGGTATGACTTTCTGCTCTACGGTATTACCGCTGCGCTGGTCTTTAACCGTGAATTCTTTCCTCAGATCAGCCCCGCCATGGGCACGCTTGCTGCGTTTGCCACCTTCGGCGTCGGTTTTCTGTTTCGTCCGCTGGGCGGGATAATTTTCGGCCACTTCGGCGATCGCCTTGGCCGTAAGCGCATGCTGATGCTCACCGTCTGGATGATGGGCATTGCCACCGCGCTGATCGGTATTTTGCCCTCCTTTGCATCGATTGGCTGGTGGGCCCCGGTGTTGCTGGTGACGCTTCGCGCCATTCAGGGCTTTGCCGTCGGCGGCGAATGGGGCGGCGCGGCACTGCTGTCCGTGGAAAGCGCGCCGAAGAATAAGAAAGCGTTCTACAGCAGCGGCGTGCAGGTAGGTTATGGCGTGGGTCTGCTGCTCTCCACGGGCCTGGTGTCGCTCATAAGCCAGCTCACGACAGACGAGCAGTTCCTGAGCTGGGGCTGGCGTATTCCGTTTATCTTCAGCATTGTGCTGGTCGTGGTGGCCCTGTGGATCCGTAACGGCATGGAAGAGTCGGCTGAGTTTGAGCGGCAGCAACGCGAAAAACCGGTCGCGAAAAAACGGCTGCCGGTGATGGAAGCGCTGGTGCAGCACCCTGGCGCTTTTCTGAAAATTATCGCCCTGCGCCTGTGCGAACTGCTGACGATGTATATCGTCACCGCCTTCGCCCTCAACTACTCCACGCAAAACCTCGGTCTGCCGCGGGAATTGTTCCTGAACATTGGCCTGGTGGTGGGCGGGATCAGCTGCCTGACCATCCCCTGCTTCGCCTGGCTGGCGGATCGCTTTGGCCGTCGACGGGTGTATATCACCGGGGCGCTCATCGGCACACTCAGCGCCTGGCCGTTCTTTATGGCGCTGGAGGCCCAGTCGGTCTTCTGGATTGTCTTCTTCGCGATCATGCTCGCGAACATCGCTCACGATATGGTGGTCTGCGTGCAGCAGCCGATGTTTACCGAGCTGTTTGGCGCAAGCTACCGCTACAGCGGCGCGGGCGTGGGATATCAGGTGGCGAGCGTGGTCGGCGGCGGGTTTACGCCGTTTATCGCCGCCGCGCTGGTGACGTTCTCCGGCGGGAACTGGCATAGCGTGGCGATTTATCTGCTGGCAGGTTGCCTGCTTTCTGCTGCCACCGCCCTGTTGATGAAGGAAACCGCGCACAGCTGATCTCCTCACTTTTGTTTCACAGGCGTGTGACATACTATCGGTTATAGCCGCACACCTGTGGAACAAGGAGACAGACATGAATAATAAGGGCTCCAGCCTGACCCCGGCTCAGGCGCTGGAAAAACTCGACGCGCTGTATGAACAGTCCGTCAATGCACTGCGCAGCGCCATCAGTGACTATATCGAAACAGGGAAACTTCCCGATGAAAAGGCCAGAACCCAGGGCCTTTTTGTTTATCCATCGCTCTCTGTCACCTGGGACGGCAGCGCCAGCAGCAATCCGAAAACCCGCGCCTATGCGCGTTTCACCCACTCCGGCTGTTACAGCACGACCATCACGCGTCCTGCGCTGTTCCGCCCCTACCTGGAAGAGCAGCTTACCCTGCTGTATCAGGATTACGGCGCGCATATCAGCGTTGAACCGTCCCTGCACGAGATCCCTTACCCGTACGTGATAGACGGCTCAGCGCTGACGCTGGATCGCTCCATGAGCGCGGGGTTGACCCGCCATTTCCCGACCACTGAGCTGTCGCAGATTGGCGATGAGACGGCGGACGGGATCTATCACCCGGCAGAGTTTTCACCGCTGTCTCACTTTGATGCCCGCCGTGTCGATTTTTCGCTGGCACGCCTGCGCCACTACACCGGCACCCCAGCCGAACATTTCCAGCCGTTCGTACTGTTTACCAACTACACCCGCTATGTAGACGAATTTGTCCGCTGGGGCTGTAGCCAGATCCTTGACCCGGACAGCCCTTACATCGCTCTCTCCTGCGCGGGCGGGATCTGGATCACCGCCGAAACCGAAGCACCGGAAGAGGCCATCTCCGACCTGGCGTGGAAAAAGCACCAGATGCCCGCCTGGCACCTGGTTACCGCCGACGGTCAGGGCATTACGTTGATTAACATCGGCGTTGGCCCGTCGAATGCGAAAACCATCTGCGACCATCTGGCGGTTCTGCGCCCGGACGTCTGGCTGATGATCGGCCACTGCGGCGGCCTGCGTGAAAGCCAGCTGATTGGTGATTATGTCCTCGCCCACGCTTATCTGCGTGACGACCATGTCCTTGACGCGGTTCTGCCGCCGGACATTCCTATCCCGAGTATTGCGGAAGTACAGCGCGCCCTGTACGACGCCACCAAAGAGGTGAGCGGCATGCCGGGTGAAGAGGTGAAGCAGCGCCTGCGTACCGGTACGGTCGTCACCACCGACGATCGTAACTGGGAGCTTCGCTATTCCGCCTCCGCCCTGCGTTTCAATCTCAGCCGTGCGGTCGCGATCGATATGGAAAGCGCCACCATTGCCGCGCAGGGCTACCGCTTCCGCGTCCCGTACGGCACGCTGCTGTGCGTGTCCGATAAACCGCTGCACGGCGAGATCAAACTGCCGGGTCAGGCGAACCGTTTCTACGAAGGGGCGATCTCAGAGCACCTTCAGATTGGAATTCGCGCCATCGATTTACTGCGTGCAGAGGGCGACAAACTGCATTCCCGTAAGCTGCGCACCTTCAATGAGCCACCGTTTAGGTGATACTAAGGACACAATATGCACACCACATCACCGCTTACGGCCCTGCGCCAGTGGCTACAGGACAATCAGCTCGACGGGATGATTGTGCCGCGCGCCGATGCCTGGCAGAGCGAATCTTGCGCACCGTATGATGCAAAGCTGGCCTGGCTGACGGGCTTTGACGGCTCGGCGGGGCTGGCGCTGGTACTGAAAGACAGAGCGCTGCTGTTTGTTGACGGACGCTATCAGATTCAGGCCCGCGTACAGGTCAATCTCGACGAGGTGGAGATCCACCATCTGCACAACGAGCCGCTGGCCGAGTGGCTGGCGAAAAATGTTGCGGCCGGCACGCGCATCGGCTTTGATGCGCTGCTGATGACCAATGCAGAGTTTACGCGGCTCTCGGCCACGCCGTGCGAATTGGTACCGCTCGCGCGCTCTCCGTTCGATACCCTCTGGGTTGACCGCCCTGCCGCCCCCGCAGGGCTTATCCGCGAGATGCCTGTAGACATCAGCGGCGAAAGCAGCGCCGCCAAACGCCAGCGCGCCGCCGCCGTGCTGGCAGAGCACCGCGCGGATTATCTGGCCGTTACCCTGCCGGACAATATCGCCTGGCTGCTGAACGTGCGGGGCTCAGATATCCCCTTTTGCCCGGTGCCTCTGTCGTTTGCCCTGCTGAGCCGCGAGGGTGCGGTGGAATGGTTTGTGGATGACAGCAAGCTGAATGCGCTGCCGGATGCCGTGCGGAACGCCTTCACGATTGCGCCTCAGGAAGCCTTTATCCCGCGCTGTAGGCAGCTTGCGCAGGGTAAGCGGGTCATGATCGATCCCGATTCCGCACCGGTGGCGTTACGCTTTGCGGTTGAACCTCAGGGGGAAATTATCTGGCAGACCGACCCGATCACCCTGATGAAAGCTACGAAAAACCCGGTGGAGCTGGCGGGCTATCGTGAATGTCATCACCAGGACGGTGCGGCATGGGTGAATTTCCTGGCCTGGCTGAGCCGGGAAGTTCCTCAGCGGGCCGCGTCGGGAATGCCGCTGACCGAGCTTGACGTGCAGGCGAAACAGCTTGCGTTCCGCCTGCAACAGCCTGGCTTTGTCGAGCCGAGTTTCGCCACCATTTCCGCTTCCGCGAGTAACGCGGCGATGTGCCATTACCACTCAAGCGAGGCCAGCAACAAGCCCATCGGCCACGACCACTTTTACCTGAATGATTCCGGGGGGCAGTACCGCAACGGCACCACGGACGCGACGCGTACACTGGCCTGGGGAAAGGTCGATCCACAGCAGCGTTTGCACTACACCGCAGTGCTTAAAGGCTTCCTGTCGCTGATTACCCTTCAGTTCCCGTCCGGCACTCAGGGGCACCAGCTGGATGCCTTTGCGCGCCGTCCGCTGTGGGAGTTGGGACTGGATTACGACCACGGCACCGGGCATGGCGTAGGGCATCAGCTTCTGATCCACGAGAACCCGCACCGTTTTGCGCAAAAGGTCAACCCGTGGCCGCTGGTGGCGGGCAATATTATGACCATTGAGCCGGGTTACTACCTGGGCGATAGCCACGGTATTCGCATTGAAAACCAGGTGGAGATTGTCGAAAGCCGTCCGGGATTTTGTAAGTTTGCCTCGCTGACGCTGATCCCAATCGATTTAAGCCAGGTGGAGCTGCATCTGTTGAGCGAGTCAGAAAAACAGTGGCTGGATGAGTACCACCAGCAGGTACGAGAGGCGCTTTCACCCCGGGTGGACAGCGATGCGCGGCCGTGGCTGGTGGAGGCAACGGCGCCAATACGTGTGAACCGGTAGTGCGGCTTTTGCCGGGTGGTGGCTTCGCCTTACCCGGCCTACGATTCGATGTTTTTGTAGGTCGGGTAAGCGGAGCGCCACCCGACAATTTTACTGAACGCAGAAAAGCAAAAAGCCTGCTATAAAAGCAGGCTTTTCAAATTTGGCTCCTCTGACTGGACTCGAACCAGTGACATACGGATTAACAGTCCGCCGTTCTACCGACTGAACTACAGAGGAATCGTGTGAACGGGGCGCATATTATCGATGCGCCCTGAGGATGTCAAAGGGTGAATGCAGATTTTCAATCGTTTGCCGATTTATTCTCCACTTCGCACATTTGTCAGGCACTTGCCGTTTCCGAAACCTCCTGCTCCGGTTTTTTTCGCGGATATTTCCACAGCCAGCGTCCGCTCACCATGCGCCAGTAGAACAGCGCCCCGCGCACGGCCCAGTCAAGGAACATCCCCAGCCAGACGCCGACAACGCCCATACCTAACATTACCCCCAGCGTGTAGCCCGCCACGACGCGGCAGCCCCACATGCCGAGCATGGAGACCCACATCGCAAACCGGGCATCGCGCGCCCCTTTCAGCCCGGCAGGAAGTACCCAGGACGCGGCCCAAATTGGCATAAACGCCGCGTTGAGCCAAATCAGCACCTTCACGACCTCTTTCACGTCATTTTCATGCGTATAGAACGAGGCCATTAGCCCGGCTAAAGGCGCAGTTCCCCACGCAATCGCCGTCAGTCCAATGGTTGAAAGCCAGAAGACATGCCGAAGCTGCCGTTCCGCCTGCCCTATCTGCCCCTTTCCGAGGCGTCTGCCGGTGATGATCGTCGACGCCGATCCCAGTGCGTTTCCGGGCAGGTTAATGAGCGAGGCGATGGAGAAAGCAATAAAGTTGCCGGCGATGACGTCTGTTCCCATCCCGGCAACAAACATCTGCGTCAGCAGTTTCCCACCGTTAAACAACACGGATTCGATGCTGGCCGGAATACCGATCCCCATCACTTCCCAGATAATGGCGAAGTTAAGCGGACGGAAATAGCTTTTCAGCGTCAGGCGCAGCGATGGCGTAATTCCCGCCATCAGCACGCCGATTATCGCCGCCGCACCAATATAACGGGAAATGGTCAACCCTAATCCCGCGCCGACAAAGCCCAGCCCCTCCCAGGAAAAGACACCGTAAATCAAAACACTGCTGATAATGATGTTCAGGATGTTCATGCCGCCATTTATTAGCAGCGGAATTTTGGTATTCCCTGCGCCACGAAGCGCACCACTACCAATCAGCGCGATGGCAGCCGCAGGATAGCTCAGCACCGTCATTTCCAGATAGGTGAGCGCCAGATCCTTCACTTCACCTGTCGCTTCACCCGCGACGATGTCGATAATTTCTTTGCCGTAATAATGGATAACCGCCGCCAGGATGATCGAAAAGAGGGTCATGATCATCAGCGACTGTCTGGCCGCCTCCCGGGCGCGTTTTGGATCAAGTTTCCCAAGACTAAACGCCACCACTACCGTTGTACCGAGATCGATAGCGGCAAAGAAGGACATCACAACCATGTTGAAACTGTCCGCCAGCCCTACCCCGGCCATGGCTTCTTTACCGAGCCAGCTCACCAGGAAGGTGCTTAACACCCCCATCAACAGGACGCAGGTATTCTCCAGGAAAATAGGCACAGCAAGGGGGGTGATTTCACGCCAGAACAGAACTCGATAACTCTTACGTTTTGCATACCAGGGCGTGCGCATAATCGCCTGGCGCAGGGGTGCGGTGACGTTCAAAATGGGCCTTAACGAGAAAGTTGAAACTCCATTTCAAATGATGGGGCAGAAATGCGTATCCTGCAAAGTATTTTCCAGAAAAATTATGTTTGGATTTACAACAAAATGACGACAGAATCATCAAACAATCACTTTTGCCTGCGATCAGGTTTGACAAAAGTTTTTTCGCCGCTAAGATAAGCCTCCACAACGATTCCTCTGTAGTTCAGTCGGTAGAACGGCGGACTGTTAATCCGTATGTCACTGGTTCGAGTCCAGTCAGAGGAGCCAAATTAAAAAAGCCTGCTTTTAGAGCAGGCTTTATGCTTTTCTGCGCCACGTAAATTGTCGGGTGGCGCTACGCTTACCCGACCTAGGGTCCTGTAGGCCCGGTAAGCGCAGCGCCACCGGGCAACAGAGTGAGCGATTACTCGCCTTTAGCGTCGACGTTTTTGATTTCGCCCATCACTTTCAGCTTTTTGGAGATGTCGCGACGCTCTTTGGACAGCTCAGCGTTTTTGATGATGTAGTCATCAACGCGATCTTCATAATCGCTCTTCATGCTGGCGATGATGCCCTGAATGGCTTCAACGCTCATACCTGGCTTGATGTAGTCGCTCAGGTTGTCCAGCAGCAGGACACGTTTCTGGTTGTCACGGATCTTCTTCTCTACGTCCTGGATTTCGCGCTGTAGCTTGTTTTTGCGGCGGAACAGGCGGACGAACTCCAGAACATCCTGGAACGAAGGCTTGGTAGTTTCCATTTTTACACCCCTGATAATGTGAGATTCGGATTCGTTAAAGCAACCGTTTTAACAGACAGCGGCTGCGAATGACAATGAGTATATCGTTTAAAACCATCATAACCCTAATTGTTGCTGAATCGAAGCAGCAGGCATCACATACGCTTTTTATTTGCGCAGTGCCCGGCAAATCAGCTGCGATAACAACTCCAGCTGTCGCGCCAGCTCCATACTCAGCCAGACATAGCCGTGGATGGGCGTTTCCGACACATTGTCGCCCTGACGCTCATTCATCAGCTGTTTGAGCTCGATGACGATGTCATTCAGCCGCTCGCTGTTCGCCCGTATCGGCTGTGGGTTACCTTCGTAAAGTGCATGAGCGATGGTCAGCAGGGTTTGTTGCGTCATCTGCTGCGTCTCTTTCAGCGTATGCGCGTTGAGCATCAGAAGATGGCTGGGGCGTGAGGCCCAGTGGGCATTGATTTGCAGTTCAAGCATACAGACCAGATTACGGCTGACCGTTTGAATGGCTTCAAAAATGGCTTTCTGGATATGCGTCTCTTTGCTTGCCGGGGTAATTAACCCGCGCATTTTGACCACATCATTAAGGATTTTTTGCAGGTGCTTTTCCAGCCGCGGACGCTCAATCAGATTCGGCGAAAACCCGGCCTGGTAAACCCGGTTAAATGCCGTGACGTAGTTTGCCATCTGAATGCGCCAGTGCAGGAAGGCGCGCTGCGGCCAGATGCCGGTAAACAGCATGGCGAGCAACGAGCCGAGGATCACGTCCCCGCTTCGCCACAATGCGGTGGTCATATCGCCCGCCGGTGCGCCGACCACTACCGCGAGCGTAATGCCAATCAGCAACGCCTGATACGGTTTCTTGCCGAGGGCCAGCCATCCGCAAAGAAACATCGCCACTGCGCACCACAGCAACATGAACGGAAATGAAATTAGCTCCAGCTTCAGGGCGATAAGCCCAAGCGCCGAGCCTAAAACGGTACCACCTATGCGTTCGAAAGCGCGAGGGACCACGTTCCCCCAGAATGAGATCGGCCCCATCACCACCACCAGCGTGATCAGCGGCCACGTTCCTTCCGGGATATCCAGCAAACGAACCAGTACGAAGGTCAGCACAAACGCCAGCGCAATGCGGCAACCGTGCACCACGCGATAATGTTTGTATAACCGAATTTCAAAAGGGGTTAATGACTTGTCGGGGCGCACACCCGTCTCCAGCTTTACGGCAAACCACAATTGTACTGTGTTTTCAGCCGGGTGGATCGCGCCCGGCTGAAAAACCCTGCGTTTCGCAGGATTATCCCACTTTGTGCTCTACCGGTACAAACATCTCAATATCCCAGTAGCCGTCAGCATTGCCATCGTTCAGATAGCGTTCGAAGCAGGGTTTTGGCGCAATCTGGAATTTGCTGTCTTCCAGCAGGGAGTTGAAGAACTGATACCACGGGGTAGCGAAATCATGATTTTCGACGCGCGCGGCGGCAATAGCATACTCTCCGGCAGCAATTTCGGTCAGCATTACCCCTTCGCTGTTATCAGGGATAGTGAAATCGTCCGCTACCGTTACGGCGGTAACGCAGCGAAGCTTTTCTGCCGGCACGTCATCCGGATTGTCATAATAAACGGCCACCCACTCCTGCGGCTGAATATGTCGTCCATCTACCCACATGACCAGCTGTTCAAATCCCTGCTTGACCGTCTTTTCCCACGGTCCCACGAGATGAAAGCCAGCGATCGTACGTTTCTGTTGCTGCCTGATGCTGTAGTCCATGCTGCCTCCGTTTTTTACTGTATATATATACACTATAAAGCAGAATCGAGATTATCGGCAAACCAGGAGTGTTTATTATGTGAGCAGACTCGCAACACTGCCAGTCTGCCCGAAAAGGTTAGAGTTTATGATGCAGATAATCGCCGAGGCGGGAGAAAAGGCCGCCCTTTTCAACGCGCTCCAGCGTAACCAATGGCCAGTGCGCTACCACCTTGTCACGATCGTACAGCTGGATCTCCCCTACCCGCTGATGCGCGGCGATCGGCGCTTCCAGCTCTTTTTTATCCATTACATATTTCGCCTTGATGTTCGGCACTTCCGTTTTGGGTAATGCCAGCCAGAAATCCTGATCCGTGCCCAGCGCGATCTGCTCTTTATCGCCATACCAGATGCGTTCGGTTCCCACTTTTTTGCCGTTATGCAGGATCTGCACCGTATCGAAATTTTGCTGTCCCCAGTGGAGCAGCTTGCGCGCCTGATCTTCACGTCCTTTCGGGCTGTCTGCCCCCATCACCACCGCAATCAGTCGACGCTGACCGTCCACTGCGGAGGCGATCAGGTTAAAGCCCGCGCCCGAGGTGTGTCCCGTTTTCAGACCATCCACGTTCATGGTCTTATCCCACAGCAGGCCGTTGCGGTTCTGCTGAGTGATGCCGTTCCAGGTCAGACTCTTCTCGCTGTACATGTGGTAGAACTCAGGCTCGCCGTGGATGATGGCCCGGGAAAGCACGGCGAGATCGTAAGCGGAGCTGTGCTGACCCGGTGCATCCAGCCCGTGTACGGTTTCGAAGTGGGTATCGCGCAGGTTCAGCTTTTCAACGTAGTCATTCATCATCCTGACGAACTGCGGCTGACCGCCCGCCACGTGATCCGCCAGCGCCACGCAGGCGTCATTGCCGGAATCAACAATCAGGCCGCGGCTGAGATCGCGCACAGAAACCCGATCGCCCTGCTTCAGAAACATCAGAGACGAACCGTCAAAGACCGGATTGCCTTTTGCCCAGGCGTCACGTCCGACCGTCACAATGTCATCGGGGCTGATGCGGTGGCTATCAATGGCACGATCGACAACGTACCCCGTCATCAGTTTGGTCAGGCTCGCCGGATTACGCTGCTGATGTTCGTTGCCCGCCGTTAAGATTTGACCCGTGGTGTAATCCATCAATACCCAGGATCCTGCCTGGATGGCAGGCGGCTGAGGTGAAAAATCCAGCGGCTCGGCAGCCAGCGCGGATGAAATACTCGAAGCGAGTAAAGAAACAGCAATAAACAGACGGCGTTTCAACGGTATATCCTCAGGTCAGTAAAAATCGATGACCTTTTTACGGGAGTTCTGATGTCGTTACCTGCCTTAATTGCAAAAAAATGTGACAGCACGCAGATTTTTTCGGAACAAATCTCGCAAATTTCTTGCCTGAAGGTGCTTTTTATTCGGACTGCTCACCCCAATCGTTTACCATAGAGACGTCAATTTTTAACAGGATGAGATTACTGGTGTCTGACTCTGCCGCGCGCCCGACTTTTTTGTTCCACGATTACGAAACCTTTGGCACCCATCCGGCGCTGGACCGACCGGCGCAGTTTGCGGCTATCCGAACCGATGACGAATTTAACGTCATCGGCGAACCCGAGGTGTTTTACTGTAAACCCGCCGATGACTATCTGCCGCAGCCGGGCGCGGTGATGGTGACGGGCATCACCCCTCAGGAAGCGCGGGATAAAGGCGTTAGCGAAGCAGAATTTGCCCGTCGCATCCACGACCTGTTCACGGTGCCCAATACCTGCGTGGTGGGTTACAACAACATCCGTTTTGACGATGAAGTGACGCGCAATATCTTCTACCGCAACTTCTACGATCCGTATGCCTGGAGCTGGCAGAACCGCAATTCGCGCTGGGATTTGCTGGATATTATGCGCGCCTGCTATGCGCTGCGCCCGGAGGGAATTAACTGGCCGGAGAACGACGACGGCTTGCCGAGCTTCAAGCTCGAGCACCTGACGCGGGCCAACGGCATCGAGCACAGCAACGCCCACGACGCGATGGCAGACGTCTACGCGACCATCGCTATGGCGAAGCTCGTAAAAACCGCGCAGCCGCGCCTGTTTGAGTATCTGCTGAGCCATCGCAGCAAGCAAAAGCTGATGACGCTGATTGACGTGCCGCAGATGAAACCGCTGGTGCACATTTCAGGGATGTTTGGCGCGTGGCGCGGGAACACAAGCTGGGTGGCACCGCTTGCCTGGCATCCAGACAACCGTAACGCCGTCATCATGGTGGATCTTGCCGGGGATATCTCGCCGCTGCTTGAGCTCGACAGCGACACCTTACGTGAACGGCTTTATACGCCGAAAGAGGCGCTGGGTGACCTGCCAGCCGTACCGGTAAAACTGGTGCACATCAATAAATGCCCGGTGCTTGCGCAGGCCAACACGCTGCGCCCGGAAGACGCCGACCGGCTGGGGATTAACCGTCAGCACTGCCTCGATAACCTGAAAGTGCTGCGCGACAACCCGCAGGTGCGCGAGAAAGTCGTCGCCATTTTTGCCGAAGCAGAGCCGTTCGTGCCGTCTGAGAATGTGGATGCGCAGCTTTATAACGGCTTCTTTAGCGATGCCGATCGCGCGGCGATGAACATCGTGCTGCAAACCGACCCGCGTAACCTGCCCGCGCTGGATATCACCTTCGCAGATAAGCGTATTGAGAAGCTGATGTTTAACTACCGTGCGCGCAACTATCCCGGCTCGCTGGATGAAGCAGAGCAGGAGCGCTGGTTACAGCATCGGCGCAACGTGTTTACACCGGAGTTTCTTAATAGCTATGCCCAGGAGCTGGAGATGCTTTACGGCCAGTATGAAGGGAATGCTGAGAAACAGGCGCTGCTGAAAGCGCTGTTCCAGTACGCGCAAGAAATTGTCTGAGTAGCGGGTACAAAAAAGCCGGAGGCGATGTCTCCGGCTTTTTTTTTTGCCCGGTGGCGCTTCGCTTACGCGGGCCTACGGTGTAGAAGTCCGTAGGTCGGGTAAGGCGAAGCCGCCACCCGACACAGTCTTACGCGACGTCTTCGTACTGAGGAACCGGGTTGCGGAAGCTCTTCGTTACGCAAGCCAGGTAAATCAGACCGATTGCACCCCAGATCAGACCCAGAACCATTGAGCTCTCTTCCAGGTTGATCCACAGGGCGCCCACCGTCAGGGCACCACACACTGGCAGCACCAGATAGTTGATGTGGTCCTTCAGCGTCTTGTTGCGCTTCTCACGGATCCAGAACTGCGAAATCACGGAGAGGTTAACGAAGGTGAACGCCACCAGCGCACCAAAGTTAATCAGCGCAGTGGCCGTTACCAGGTCGAACTTGATTGCCAGCAGGGCAATTGCGCCCACCAGCAGCACGTTCCACGCCGGGGTACGCCATTTCGGATGCACGTAACCAAAGAAGCGAGTTGGGAACACACCGTCACGGCCCATCACGTACATCAGACGAGAAACGCCCGCGTGCGCTGCCATACCGGATGCCAGTACGGTGACGCTGGAGAAGATCAGCACGCCCCACTGGAAGGTTTTACCCGCCACGTACAGCATGATTTCAGGCTGCGATGCATCCGGATCTTTAAAGCGAGAGATATCCGGGAAGTACAGCTGTAAGAAATAAGACGCACCGATGAAGATCAGGCCGCCAATCAGCGCGGTCAGGAAAATCGCTTTCGGGATCACGCGCTCAGCGTCTTTGGTCTCTTCAGACAGAGAAGAGATACCGTCGAAGCCCAGGAACGAGAAGCACAGGATAGTCGCCCCGGTGATCATCGGCACAACGTGCGCACCTTCAGACCAGAACGGACGGGTGCTGGTCAGCGTACCTGCGCCCTCACCGTGGGAAACGCCGTAGATGATCAGCCCAACGATAACCGCAACAATCCCCATCTGAAGGATCACGATCAGGGTGTTGAAGTTAGCCACGGTCTTGATGCTGCGCAGGTTAGAGATGGTCATAAAGGCCACCAGCGCCACAACGAAGATCCACGACGGTACGGAAGGCACCAGCGCTTCGAAGTAAATTTTTGCCAGCAGAATGTTGATCATCGGCATGAACAGGTAGTCCAGCAGTGATGACCAGCCCACCATAAAGCCAACAGCCGGGCTAATGGATTTCTGAGCATAGGTGTACGCAGAGCCTGCGGACGGGAAACGGCGAACCAGTTTACCGTAGCTCAGCGCTGTAAAGAGAATGGCGACCAGTGCAAAGGCGTACGCCGTTGCAACGTGACCGTCAGTGAGGCCTGATACGATACCGAATGTATCGAACAGCGTCATCGGTTGCATATAGGCAAGGCCCATCATAACAACCGGAATCAACGTAAGCGTTTTACGTAATTCCACGCGAGAGGTGTTTGGAGTTGCGTTATGCGACATAGTTATTCTCCTTTACGGTGATAACCGCCACGTAAGCGAAAAATTGCCCCATTTCTTTCTTCCTCAGCGACAACAACTGTCGGATTTTAGTAAATATCTATCCGGTACGAAGCCCGGCCTCTTGGTTTTTAGTTTCGTTTCGTACATGCAAAAAAAAATAACCGACGCCTTTTATATCGTCGATTATTCATTTGTTTGCAGCGGCGGCATTTTGCCCTATTCCAGATACAAAAGGCAATACATTGAGAAACCTGCCCATAAATTAATTTTACTAACTGGTTGATTTCCCATCATCTGCCTGAGTGTAAACTGTCGCGATAGCACTATTTGCTAAAATTTCGTCTCGCCACCAGGCGCTGGCAAGCCCGGCGGTCTGTTCATTCCAGCCCACCCATACCGATTCGTTACTGCTCTGCGCTAAAACCTGTTTTTCCACCAGCGCGCCGCTTTCAATAAAGCGCTGTGCTAAATAACGGGGAAGGTAGCCGCACCCCAGGCCGCTTATTTGCAGTTCCAGCTTGGTTTTAAAATCAAAAACGGTGATGGCCTCCTGCTCATCCAGAAGCTGCGATGAAATGCCGCACTCGGGGCGGGAGCTGTCTCCCACCACAATGGCGCGATGGTTTTTAATGACGCGTCTTGAAACAGGCTCCGGTTCATTCGCCAGCGGGTGGTGAGGCGCAACGGCAAAGATCTGCTCCAGAACGCCCAGCCGGGCGAAACCAAATTCACTCAGTTGAGGAGGCTCATGCAGCGCTCCAACGATGATATCCGCCCTGCCCTGCGTTAAGGCGTCCCACGAGCCGCCCAGCACGCCGTTGATAAAAACCAGCCGCGTGACGCTATGGCGCTGATAGAACGCCTCAATAAGCGGGGTAAGCAGCGAAAAAGGGAAAGTATCATCAACCCCAATCACTAGCTCATTTTCCCAGCCCTGATGAAGTTTGACGGCCTGTTTTTCCAGCTCGCGAACCGTATGCAGCACGTCACGCCCTTTTTCCAGCAGCATCTGCCCAGTACGGGTGAAACGCGCGCGATGGCCAGTGCGGTCAAGGATTTGAATATTAAGATCGCTCTCGAGCTTTTGCACGGTGTAGCTCAGAGCCGAAGGGGTTTTATAGAGCTTCGCCGAGGCGGCGGCAAAGCTCCCCTCTTTTTCCAGCGCATCCAGAATAACAAGAACATCCAGCAACGGTTTCATCTTCGCCCCCTTGCGGTGTGCGATGGCCTCCGCCGGCGCAATTATTCCATGGGCATAACCAGCGGATCGGGATACTGATATTCAAATCCCAGTTCATGGCAAATACGATTGCCATCAATAATTTTGCCTTTGCGCTCCCCCTGCGCCTCACTGAACACCGGCGGCGCCAGACCCAGCTGGCGCGCCATCAGCGGATAAAAGGTGCTGCGTGGCGGATGCGAAGGCGCACATATATTATAGATGTGCCCCCCTTTCGGAGCCTGTAAAAGCAGCTCTATCGCACCGATAACATCTTCTAGGTGTACAAGGTTAACGCCGTGCTGACCATCCGGCGCGGATTTACCGGCAAAGAAGCGTCCCGGATGACGCCCCGGCCCCACCAGCCCGGCGAGGCGTAAAATATCCACCTGCGTGCCAGGCAGATTGTGCAGCCAGTCTTCCAGCTCTTTCAGTACCCGTCCGCTGGCGGTTACCGGACGGCGCTCGGTGTTTTCTTTCGCCGTACCGTCGATATCGCCATAGACGGAGGTCGAGCTGGTGAAAATGATACGCGGAATATGGTGCGCCAGGGCGCTGTCGACAATCTCCTGCACCGCCTGCAGGTAAAACGTCTCGCCCGGCCCGCTGCGCCGCGCCGGTAAGGTAATGACCAGTGCGTCCACATTCATCAGTTCATCCAGCTCGTCGGTATCGCAGATAAGCTCGGGTTCGAGACGCAGCTCGACACCATCAATGCCGCACATGCGCGCCGCCTCAACCCCGTCCCGCGTGGTCTTACTCCCTGTCACCTGCCAGCCTTTCGCGGCTAATGACATCGCCAGTGGCATTCCTAACCACCCTAATCCGACAATCGCGACCTTTTTCATGACATTCTCCGCTTAACGACGCCTGTTATAAGGCTACGCCAGCCTTATGGAACGCACAATTCATACCATCAATATGAAATGAATTAATGATCAAAAAAAGCCCTTGCTTTATGGCGTACAACTGGTTTAGGTTAAAAGACATCAAATGCATAAGCATTCAACGAGAATTTATATGACACGCGTTCCTTTTAAAAACCACCATCATCACCATCATCCTGACTAGTCTTTCAGGCGATGTGTGCTGGAAGACGTTTGGATCTTCCAGTGGTGCATGAACGCATGAAAAAGCCCCCGGAAGATCTTCTTCCGGGGGCTTTTTTTTGGACCGCATTCAGACAGGTTAAAACAGGTTAACGAGGAACACAGAATGTTAGATAACTCACGTTTACGCATAGCTATTCAAAAATCAGGCCGTTTAAGCGATGATTCACGCGAACTGCTGGCCCGCTGCGGGATTAAAATCAACCTGCACACCCAGCGCCTGATCGCCCTGGCTGAAAATATGCCGATCGACATTCTGCGCGTACGTGATGACGATATTCCGGGCCTGGTCATGGATGGCGTCGTTGACCTCGGCATCATCGGCGAAAACGTACTGGAAGAAGAGTTATTAACCCGCCGCGCGCAGGGCGAAGATCCACGCTACTTTACCCTGCGTCGTCTGGACTTCGGCGGCTGCCGCCTGTCGCTGGCCACGCCGGTTGATGAAGCCTGGGATGGCCCGGCCGCGCTGAACGGCAAACGTATCGCCACCTCTTACCCTCACCTGCTGAAGCGTTACCTCGATCAAAAAGGCGTGCAGTTTAAATCTTGTCTGCTGAATGGATCTGTTGAAGTGGCGCCACGCGCGGGCCTGGCCGATGCCATCTGTGACCTCGTCTCCACGGGCGCCACGCTCGAAGCGAACGGCCTGCGCGAAGTGGAGGTGATCTACCGCTCCAAAGCGTGCCTTATCCAGCGCGACGGCGAGATGGCGGAGGCTAAACAGCAGCTCATCGACAAGCTGCTGACCCGTATTCAGGGCGTGATTCAGGCGCGTGAATCCAAATACATCATGATGCATGCGCCAACCGAGCGCCTGGACGAAGTGATTGCCCTGCTGCCAGGTGCTGAGCGCCCAACCATTCTGCCGCTGGCGGGCGACCAGCAGCGCGTGGCGATGCACATGGTGAGCAGCGAAACCCTGTTCTGGGAAACGATGGAAAAACTGAAGGCGCTGGGCGCGAGTTCTATTCTGGTGCTGCCAATTGAGAAGATGATGGAGTAACGACCATGAGCTTTAACACAATCATCGACTGGAATACCTGTAGCGACGCGCAACAGCGCGAGCTGCTGATGCGCCCGGCAATTTCCGCCTCAGAGAGCATCACCCGCACCGTGGCGGAGATCCTCGATAACGTCAAAGCCCGCGGGGACGATGCGCTGCGCGAGTACAGCGCGAAGTTTGATAAAACTGAGGTCGACGCGTTACAGGTTACCGAGCAGGAAATCATTGATGCCAGCAATCGTCTGGGTGATGACATCAAACAGGCGATGGCCGTCGCGGTGAAAAATATTGATACCTTCCACACCGCGCAGAAATTGCAGGCGGTGGATGTTGAAACCCTGCCCGGCGTACGCTGCCAGCAGGTGACACGCCCGGTGGCGTCCGTTGGCCTCTATATTCCCGGCGGCTCTGCCCCGCTGTTTTCGACCGTCCTGATGCTGGCCACCCCGGCACGTATTGCCGGTTGTCAGAAGGTGGTGCTCTGCTCTCCTCCACCGATCGCCGATGAGATCCTGTATGCGGCGAAGCTGTGCGGCGTAAAGGCGATCTATAAAGTGGGCGGCGCGCAGGCGATTTCCGCCCTGGCGTTCGGGACGGAGTCTGTTCCCAAAGTCGACAAAATCTTTGGCCCGGGCAACGCATACGTTACCGAAGCGAAGCGCCAGGTCAGTCAGCGTCTGGACGGCGCGGCGATTGATATGCCTGCCGGTCCGTCTGAAGTGCTGGTGATTGCCGACAGCGGCGCTACACCGGATTTCGTGGCCTCTGACCTGCTCTCGCAGGCCGAGCACGGCCCTGACTCGCAGGTGATTTTACTGACGCCAGATGCCGACATGGCAAAACGCGTGGGCGAGGCCGTTGAGCGTCAGCTGGCCGACCTGCCGCGTGCGGAAACGGCGCGTCAGGCGCTATCGGCCAGCCGACTGATTGTGGCTCGCGATATCGACCAGTGCATCGCCATCTCCAATCAGTACGGGCCGGAGCACCTGATTATTCAGACCCGTAACGCGCGCGATCTGGTCGACAGCATAACCAGCGCAGGCTCGGTGTTCCTCGGGGACTGGTCACCGGAATCCGCCGGGGATTACGCCTCCGGCACCAACCACGTGCTGCCCACGTATGGCTATACCTCAACCTGCTCCAGCCTGGGGCTGGCGGATTTCCAGAAGCGCATGACCGTGCAGGAACTCTCCCGCGAGGGATTTGCCTCGCTGGCGTCGACCATTGAAACCCTGGCCGCCGCCGAGCGCCTGACTGCCCACAAAAATGCCGTGACGCTGCGCGTTGCCGCCCTGAAGGAGCAAGCATGAACATCGAAGAATTAGCCCGCGAAAATGTCCGTCGCCTGACGCCCTATCAGTCTGCGCGTCGTCTCGGCGGGAACGGCGACGTCTGGCTGAATGCCAACGAATACCCCACGGCGGTGGCCTTTGAGCTCTCGCAGCAGACACTGAACCGCTACCCGGAGTGCCAGCCGAAAGCGGTGATCGAGAACTATGCGCAGTACGCAGGCGTGAAGCCTGAGCAGGTGCTGGTCAGCCGCGGGGCGGATGAAGGGATTGAGCTGCTGATCCGCGCCTTCTGCGAGCCGGGCAAAGACGCGGTGATGTACTGCCAGCCCACCTACGGGATGTACAGTGTCAGCGCCGAAACCTTTGGCGTGGCCTGCCGCAACGTACAGGCGCTCGACAACTGGCAGCTGGATTTGCAGGGCATCGCCGATAACCTCGACGGCGTGAAGGTGGTGTTTGTCTGTAGCCCGAACAACCCGACCGGGCAGATTATCAATCCGCAGGATATCCGTTCCCTGCTGGAAATGACGCGCGGCAAAGCGCTGGTTGTGGCCGACGAAGCCTACATTGAGTTCTGCCCGCAGGCGACGCTGGCAGGCTGGCTTGAAGAGTATTCACATCTCGTCGTGCTGCGTACCCTGTCGAAAGCCTTCGCTCTCGCCGGTCTTCGCTGCGGTTTTACGCTGGCAAATAAAGCGGTTATCGACCTGCTGCTGAAAGTGATCGCCCCGTATCCGCTCTCAACGCCGGTTGCCGATATTGCGGCACAGGCGCTGGCCCCGCAGGGCATCAGCGCGATGCGCGAGCGTGTGGCGCAGATCCTGGAGGAGCGTCAGTATCTAGTCGATGCCCTAAAAACGATTCCGTGCGTGGAGCAGGTGTTCGACTCGGAAACCAACTACATCCTGGTGCGCTTCACCGCCTCAAGCGCGATATTTAAATCGTTGTGGGATCAGGGCATTATCTTACGAGACCAGAATAAACAACCTACCCTGAGCGGCTGCCTGCGTATCACCGTCGGCACCCGCGCGGAGAGCCAGCGCGTGATTGACGCCCTGAAAGCGGAGAAAGTATGAGTCAGAAGTATCTCTTTATCGATCGTGACGGCACCATCATCTCGGAGCCACCCAGCGATTTTCAGGTCGATCGTTTCGACAAGCTGGCCTTTGAACCCGACGTGATCCCGGTGCTGCTGAAGCTTCAGAAAGCAGGCTATAAGCTGGTGATGATCACCAACCAGGACGGTCTGGGCACAGACAGCTTCCCGCAGGCGGACTTTGACGGCCCGCACAACCTGATGATGCAGGTGCTGACCTCGCAGGGCATCGCCTTCGACGAGGTGCTGATCTGCCCGCACATGCCTGCCGACGAGTGCGACTGCCGCAAGCCAAAAGTGAAGCTTGTTGAGCGTTATCTGGCGGAAGAGGCGCTGGATAAAGCGAACAGCTATGTGATTGGCGATCGCGTCACGGACATCACGCTGGCCGAAAATATGGGCATTGCAGGCCTGCGCTATAACCGCGACACGCTAAACTGGGCGATGATTAGCGAGCAGCTCACCAGACGCGACCGCTATTCTCACGTTGAACGCAACACCAAAGAGACGCAGATCGACGTGAAGGTCTGGCTCGATCGTGAAGGCGGCAGCAAGATCCACACCGGCGTCGGTTTCTTCGACCACATGCTGGATCAAATCGCCACTCACGGCGGCTTCCGCATGGAGATCACGGTTAAGGGCGACCTGTATATCGACGATCACCACACCGTGGAAGATACCGGCCTGGCGCTGGGCGAAGCCCTGAAGCTGGCGCTCGGCGACAAACGCGGCATCAACCGCTTCGGCTTTGTTCTGCCGATGGACGAGTGCCTGGCGCGCTGCGCGCTGGATATCTCCGGACGTCCGCACCTGGAATATAAAGCCGACTTCACCTACCAGCGCGTGGGCGATCTCAGCACCGAGATGGTGGAGCACTTCTTCCGCTCGCTTTCTTACACTATGGGCCTGACGCTGCACCTGAAAACTAAAGGCAAAAACGATCACCACCGCGTCGAGAGCCTGTTCAAAGCCTTTGGCCGTACCCTGCGCCAGGCGATCCGCGTGGAAGGTGACGCCCTTCCCTCGTCGAAAGGAGTGCTGTAATGAACGTGGTGATTCTGGACACCGGATGCGCCAACCTGAACTCCGTACAGTCGGCGATTATGCGCCACGGCTACGAGCCGGTGGTGAGCCGCGACCCGGACGTGGTGCTGCGCGCGGATAAACTCTTTCTGCCGGGTGTAGGCACCGCCCAGGCGGCGATGGATCAGATCCACGAGCGCGAGCTGGTGGATCTCATCAAAGCCTGTACTCAACCGGTGCTGGGCATTTGCCTCGGCATGCAGCTGCTTGGCCGCCGAAGCGAAGAGAGCAATGGCGTTGATCTGCTGGGCATTATTGAAGAAGACGTGCCGAAAATGACCGACCACGGCCTGCCGCTGCCGCACATGGGCTGGAATCGCGTTTATCCGAAGGCGGGCAACAGGCTGTTCCAGGGAATCGAAGACGGCGCGTACTTCTATTTCGTTCACAGCTACGCCATGCCCGTGAATACCTACACCATCGCCCAGTGCAATTACGGCGAGGCGTTCACCGCCGCCGTGCAGAAAGATAACTTTTACGGCGTGCAGTTTCACCCGGAACGCTCCGGCGCCGCCGGCGCGCAGCTGCTGAAAAATTTCCTGGAGATGTGATGATAATTCCCGCTTTAGATTTAATTGACGGCACGGTTGTTCGTCTCCACCAGGGCGATTACGGGCAGCAGCGCGACTATGGCAACGACCCGCTGCCGCGATTACAGGCTTACGCCGACGAGGGCGCTGAGGTGTTGCACCTGGTCGATCTTACCGGCGCGAAAGATCCGGCGAAGCGCCAGATCCCACTGCTTAAAACACTGGTGGCTGGCGTGGACGTCCCGGTGCAGGTGGGCGGCGGCGTGCGTACGGAAGCCGATGTTGCCGCCTTACTGGACGCGGGCGTGGCGCGCGTGGTAGTCGGTTCGACCGCTGTGAAAGATCCTGAGACGGTCAAGGGCTGGTTCCGCCGCTTCGGCGCGGATGCGCTGGTGCTGGCGCTGGATGTGCGCATTGACGAACAGGGTAACAAGCAGGTCGCGGTCAGCGGCTGGCAGGAAAACTCCGGCGTGACGCTCGAAGAGCTGGTTGAGATGTATCTCCCCGTAGGGCTAAAGCATGTGCTGTGCACGGATATTTCACGCGATGGTACGCTCGCAGGCTCTAACGTCTCGCTGTATGAAGAGGTTTGCGCGCGTTATCCGCAGGTAGCGTTCCAGTCTTCTGGCGGTATCGGCGACCTGGCGGATATCGCCGCTCTGCGCGGAACCGGTGTACGCGGCGTGATCGTGGGTCGCGCGCTGCTGGAAGGCAAATTTACAGTGAAGGAGGCGATTCAATGCTGGCAAAACGGATAATTCCCTGCCTGGACGTGCGTGATGGTCAGGTTGTAAAAGGCGTGCAGTTCCGCAACCACGAGATCATTGGCGACATCGTTCCGCTGGCAAAACGCTATGCCGAAGAAGGCGCAGACGAACTGGTATTTTACGATATCACCGCCTCCAGCGATGGCCGTGTGGTGGACAAAAGCTGGGTGGCGCGCGTGGCAGAGGTGATTGATATACCCTTCTGCGTGGCGGGCGGGATTAAATCTGCTGACGATGCGGCGAAGATTCTCTCTTTCGGTGCGGACAAAATTTCCATTAACTCCCCTGCGCTCGCAGATCCGGAGCTGATTACGCGTCTGGCGGATCGCTTTGGCGTGCAGTGCATTGTCGTGGGGATCGACACCTGGTTTGATGCCGCAACGGGAAAATATCACGTTAACCAGTACACCGGCGATGAAAGCCGCACGCGCGTCACCCAATGGGAGACGCTGGACTGGGTGCAGGAAGTGCAAAAACGCGGTGCGGGTGAAATCGTGCTGAACATGATGAACCAGGACGGCGTTCGTAACGGTTATGACCTGGAGCAGCTGAAAAAAGTGCGCGCGGTGTGCCAGGTTCCGCTGATTGCCTCCGGCGGCGCAGGCACCATGGAACACTTCCTTGAAGCCTTCCGCGATGCGAACGTAGACGGCGCGCTGGCCGCTTCCGTGTTCCACAAACAGATTATCAATATTGGTGAGTTAAAAACGTACCTGGCCGACCAGGGCGTGGAGATCAGGGTATGTTAACAGAGCAACAACAGGCGCAGCTGGACTGGGAAAAAACTGACGGATTACTGCCGGTGGTTGTACAGCATGCCGTTTCAGGCGAAGTGCTGATGCTGGGATACATGAACCAGGAGGCACTGACAAAAACGATCGACAGCGGCAAGGTGACGTTTTTCTCGCGCACCAAACAGCGCCTGTGGACGAAAGGGGAAACCTCGGGTCACTTCCTGAACGTGGTCAGCATTACGCCTGACTGCGACAACGACACCCTGCTGGTGCTGGTTAACCCGATTGGGCCGACCTGCCACAAAGGCACCAGCAGCTGCTTCGGCGAGGCGAGCCACCAGTGGCTGTTCCTCTATCAGCTGGAACAGCTGCTGGCAGAGCGTAAATCAGCGGATCCTGAGAGCTCATACACGGCTAAGCTGTACGCCAGCGGCACCAAACGGATTGCGCAGAAAGTGGGTGAGGAAGGCGTTGAAACGGCGCTGGCGGCTACCGTGCATGATCGGGAGGAGCTGACGAACGAAGCGTCTGATTTGATGTATCACCTGCTAGTTCTGCTTCAGGATCAGGAGCTGGATTTAACAGCGGTGATTGAGAATCTGCGGAAAAGGCATAAATAAAAAAAGACCGGGGAGACCCGGTCTTTTTTTGTATGTAAATCAGGCTATTGGCTTGTAGTTTCTCAGCGCGTTACGGCCAAGGACGACACCAGAACCGATGATCCCGCCGAGCAGTACGGCAAGGATGAGGGTGATGGCCTTTTTCGGGCTGTCACGATTTATAGGTAAATTCGGCTTCATAACGTAACGGTATACATGAATTGTGTCAGGGTTTACGTTAAGGTTCTGAATATCCAGTAAATTCTGTTTAGTTTGGTAGTAAGCGCCTGAGAACACCAGCGGGCGAGACGCTTCGTTATCAACCATTGATTTGAGCGCTACGGTGCCCAGTAGGAACATGGTTTCCTGAGTAACGTCCTGAGTTTGTTGAAGCTGCGGTGTGCTAATCTTCGCAGCTTCAGCATTTTTCAGCGCCTCAGTTATCTGCTTGATACGCAGATCTTTTTGCTCCTGCGCAACTTTCTCTTGGTTCTGAAGGGAGTCATTTAGCGTCGTAATCTGCTGCTTGAGGTTGTCTCGAAGGTCAAGCGTCAGTTCTTTTGCAGTCTGCTCGTCAACCTGCTGGATGTACTGAGCTAATTGCTTTTGAGCTGCCTCAGCGGATTCACCCTGATAGCTTACGGTTAAAGGCAGATTTTGTCCTTTCACGGTAGGCTCAATGGTCAGTTTTTCCGGTTCTTCCTGATTCTCCAGCGCCTGTGCTAATGCTGAGAATGAGGAATTGAAACGTCCAATAGCACGATTCTGAATGTCTAACATGGAGGGAGCTGCCCCGCCATAGAGGATATTCAATGCATTGGAATAGGTGGCGATTTGTGCCGCATCAGGCTGGGCTATGATGGCTGATGACGTCCATTTCTCTTTGGCTACAGTGATGTAAACGCCAGCAAGAACGATAAAAGCAGCAATAAAAGCCCCTATTACCCACTTACCACGCCACAGCTGTAGCATTACATCAAGTAAATCAATTTGCTCCGGGTCATTGTTACGTGCGACCAGGTTATTGTTGTTTTGCGTCATACAATCCCTAACAGATGAAAAAGGGCAAAAATAATCTTGTTCCCTTAGTGTATCTGTTGCTGAAGAATTTTCTATAAGAATCCGATGAGTTATATCGGAAAGATGGGTTATGTAAGTGAAGTGCGACGCGCTATCATAGTCGGATTCTGATGTCGTGGGGCATCAACAAGAACACTGTGAATGAGGGAAGCTATGAAATTTCTGGTTACGGGCGCGGCGGGCTTTATCGGTTCTCATGTCAGCAAGCGCCTGCTTGATGCAGGGCATGAAGTTGTTGGGATTGATAATCTGAATGATTACTATGACCCAAACCTCAAGCTCGCTCGCCTCGATCTGCTCAAATCCGAGAGTTTCACCTTCCACAAGCTGGACTTAGCGGACCGCGAGGGCATGGCCGCGCTCTTCGCTGAGGAGAAATTTGACCGCGTGATCCATCTTGCCGCACAGGCGGGTGTGCGTTACTCGCTGGAAAACCCGCATGCCTACGCAGATGCTAACCTGGTAGGTCACCTGAACGTGCTGGAAGGCTGTCGCCACAACAAGGTTCAGCATCTTCTGTATGCATCATCCAGCTCTGTTTACGGCCTCAACCGTAAGATGCCGTTTTCTACTGACGACTCCGTAGACCATCCGGTTTCCCTGTATGCGGCAACCAAAAAAGCCAATGAGCTGATGTCGCATACCTATTCGCATCTGTACAACCTGCCGACCACTGGCCTGCGCTTCTTTACCGTCTATGGCCCCTGGGGACGCCCGGACATGGCGCTGTTTAAATTCACCAAAGCCATGATTGAAGGCAACAGCATCGACGTCTACAACTACGGCAAGATGAAGCGCGACTTCACCTATATCGATGATATTGCGGAGGCGATTATTCGCCTACAGGACGTCATTCCTCAGGCCGATGCCGACTGGACAGTCGAAACCGGTTCGCCAGCAACCAGCTCTGCCCCGTATCGCGTGTATAACATCGGCAACAGTTCACCTGTCGAACTGATGGATTACATCACTGCGCTTGAAGAGGCGCTGGGCAAAGAAGCGGTGAAAAATATGATGCCGATCCAGCCGGGGGACGTGCTGGAGACCAGTGCGGACACCAAAGCGCTGTATGACGTTATTGGGTTTAAACCACAAACCTCAGTCAAAGAAGGCGTGAAAAACTTCGTCGACTGGTACCGCAACTTCTATAACGTTTAAAAACAAAAAACCCGGCAGATTGCCGGGTTTTTTTATATCACGATTTTGATTAGTCACTGCCGAACAAATCGCGGGTATAGACTTTATCTTTCACGTCCGCCAGCTCTTCCGCCATACGGTTGGAGATAATCACGTCCGCTTCTTTCTTAAACGCATCCAGATCGCGGATCACACGCGAATGGAAGAACTCATCTTCCTGCATCGCCGGTTCATAAATAATGACCTGCACGCCCTTCGCCTTAATACGCTTCATGATCCCCTGAATGGAAGAAGCGCGGAAGTTATCGGAACCGCTCTTCATGATCAGGCGATACACGCCCACCACTTTCGGCTGACGCGCCAGAATAGAATCTGAGATGAAGTCTTTACGCGTGCGGTTGGCATCCACAATAGCGGAAATCAGGTTGTTCGGCACTGCCTGATAGTTTGCCAGCAGCTGCTTGGTATCTTTTGGCAGACAGTAGCCGCCGTAACCGAATGACGGGTTGTTGTAATGGTTACCGATACGCGGGTCAAGACACACGCCCTCGATGATCTGACGGGTGTTCAGACCTAAGCTCTCGGCATAGCTGTCAAGTTCGTTGAAGTAAGCCACACGCATCGCCAGATAGGTATTGGCGAAAAGCTTAATGGCCTCTGCCTCGGTGGAATCGGTGAACAGGACCGGAATATCTTTTTTGATTGCGCCTTCCTGAAGCAACGCAGCAAAACGCTCCGCACGCTCGGAACGCTCGCCAATCACGATACGGGATGGGTGCAGGTTATCGTATAACGCCCTGCCCTCGCGGAGAAATTCCGGCGAGAAGAAGACATTATCAATACCCAACTCTTCTTTAATCGATTTGGTGAAACCCACTGGAATTGTCGACTTGATGATCATCACTGCGTTCGGGTTGATTGCCGTAACGTCTTTAATCACCGCTTCAACGGTAGAGGTATTGAAGTAGTTGGTTTTAGGATCATAGTCGGTTGGCGTGGCGATGATGACGAAATCCGCATCGCGGTAAGCGTCTTCTTTGTCCGTGGTAGCGCGGAAGTTCAGCGGTTTGGTCGCGAGGTATTCTTCAATCTCTTTATCGACGATCGGGGACTTCTTCTGGTTAAGCAGGTCCACTTTTGCCTGCACGATATCCAGCGCAACCACTTCATGGTTTTGTGCAATCAGAATACCGTTTGAGAGACCAACATAGCCTGTTCCGGAGATAGTTATTTTCATTTGTTTGACTTCTACACGTTTGAGTTTTTGATGACCATAACACAGTCACCACAATGATTAACTAAGCGTTTTTTATCGCTAACCTTCATTCGCTGTCAAGGTTTCAGGTTTTTTGAAAAATGTTTTTGCTCAACAAAAAGACCTGTCGTTACACTAAGCAAAGTACCTGTTTTACAGCGACAATAAGACGTTAAAGGGCAGTCGAGAGTAAGCAGAGGAAAACTGCTTACTTCGTCAAATCAGACTAATCCCTTGGTCAGATTCAGCAGATACTGACCATACCCGGTCTTTTTCAATGGTTCAGCGAGTACCCGAAGTTGTTCGGCATCAATAAAACCTCGTCGGAACGCAATCTCTTCAGGACATGAAACTTTTAGCCCCTGTCGCTCTTCAATTGTGGCGATAAAATTGCTTGCCTCGATCATACTCTGATGCGTTCCGGTATCCAGCCAGGCATAACCGCGTCTCATCATCGCGACAGACAATCGTCCCTGCTGCATATAGATGCGGTTGATGTCGGTAATTTCGAGTTCACCTCGCTCGGACGGCGTTAAACTTTTGGCCATCTCAATCACATCGTTGTCGTAAAAATAAAGACCGGTTATTGCGTAATTACTCTTGGGTTGCTGAGGCTTCTCCTCAAGGCCAATTGCAGTACCGTCTTTATCAAACTCAACGACGCCATAGCGTTCCGGGTCACTGACATGATAGGCGAATACGGTCGCACCCTCTTGCTGGCTTGCTGCGCCTTCAAGCAGTCTGGGGAGATCGTGTCCGTAGAAAATATTATCGCCTAATACCAGCGCACAATTATCCTCACCGATAAACTCTTCACCCAGAATAAACGCCTGAGCAAGGCCATCCGGGCTCGGCTGCACTTTGTACTGGATATGCAATCCCCACTGACTACCGTTTCCGAGCAGTTGTTCAAAACGGGGAGTGTCCTGAGGCGTGCTGATAATCAGAATATCCCGTATACCTGCCAGCATAAGCGTAGAGAGCGGATAATAGATCATTGGCTTATCGTAAATTGGCAACAATTGCTTACTTACGGCCATTGTCACGGGATAAAGACGTGTACCCGATCCGCCAGCTAATATAATCCCTTTACGTTTCGTCATTTACTTACGCTCCCCATAATTCTGCTCAATCCAGCTCTTATAGGCCCCGCTTTTCACATTCGATACCCACTCCTGGTTATTTAAATACCATTCAACCGTTTTACGGATGCCGCTTTCAAAGGTTTCCAGGGGAGTCCATCCGAACTCGTCGCTAATTTTATGAGCATCAATTGCATAACGTCTGTCGTGACCTGGTCGGTCCGCGACATAAGTAATTTGTGCGCGATAGGATGTTTCTTTCGGTACCATTTCATCGAGCAGATCACAAATGGTCTGAACGACTTCAATATTTTTCTTCTCGTTATGGCCGCCAATATTATAGGTTTCGCCCGGCTTACCCGTGGTCAGAACCGTATACAGTGCACGAGCATGGTCTTCAACGTATAACCAGTCACGGATTTGATCGCCCTTACCGTAGATCGGCAATGGTTTATTATCCAGCGCACTGAGGATAACAAGAGGAATCAGCTTTTCAGGAAAGTGGTATGGGCCATAATTATTCGAACAATTTGTCACAATCCCAGGTAAACCATAGGTGCGTATCCAGGCTCGAACTAAATGGTCGCTGGACGCTTTTGACGCTGAGTAAGGGCTACTTGGCTGGTACGCTGTTTTCTCGGTAAACAGCGGTAACGGGGTGGAGTCATAATGTTCATCGGGATGAGGCAGATCGCCGTAAACCTCATCAGTTGAAATGTGATGGAAACGGAAAGTAGATTTTGCTGCCTCATCCAGTGAAGACCAGTAAGCACGGCTTGTTTCTAACAGGATATAGGTGCCAACAATATTGGTTTCAATAAACGCAGCGGGACCGGTAATAGAACGGTCGACATGGCTCTCGGCAGCCAGGTGCATTATCGCATCAGGCTGATGGGTAACAAAAATACGCGCCATTGCCTCTTTATCACATATATCGGCATGCTCAAAAACATAGCGTTCGCTATCGCTTACTTCACGCAAGGATTCCAGATTACCGGCATAGGTCAATTTATCAACGTTAACAACGCTATCCCGAGTATTGCTAATAATATGTCGGATAACCGCGGAACCGATAAAACCGGCACCGCCAGTAACTAGAATTTTCACGCAATCTATTCCATTAAACAGTAGGTGGATCGGGCAAGATAAAAAAGCCCGGTATCGCTACCGGGCTTGATGGTTTGGCTAGCCGTATATTAATCCAGCCATTCGGTGTGGAACACACCTTCTTTATCCGTACGCTTATAGGTATGCGCACCGAAGTAGTCACGCTGTGCCTGAATCAGGTTCGCTGGCAGAACGGCAGCACGATAGCTGTCGTAGTAAGCCACCGCAGCGGAGAAGGTAGGAACTGGAATACCATTCTGCACCGCGTACGCAACCACATCACGCAGCGCCTGCTGATATTCGTCTGCAATCTGCTTGAAGTAAGGTGCCAGCAGAAGGTTTGCGATACCTGCATTTTCTGCATAGGCATCGGTGATTTTTTGCAGGAACTGTGCGCGAATGATACAGCCAGCACGGAAGATCTTCGCGATCTCACCGTAGTTCAGATCCCAGTTGTTCTCGTCTGATGCCGCACGCAGCTGAGAGAAGCCCTGCGCGTAAGAGACGATTTTACCCAGGTACAGTGCACGACGGACTTTCTCAACGAACTCAGCTTTGTCGCCGGCTGGTTTAGCCTGTGGACCAGACAGCACTTTAGATGCCGCGACGCGTTGCTCTTTCAGAGAAGAGATATAACGTGCAAATACTGATTCGGTGATCAGGGACAGCGGTTCACCCAGATCCAGAGAGCTCTGGCTGGTCCATTTACCGGTACCTTTGTTAGCGGCTTCATCCAGAATCACATCAACCAGGTATTTACCCTCTTCATCTTTCTTGGTGAAAATATCTTTGGTGATGTCGATCAGGTAGCTGTTCAGCTCGCCTTTGTTCCACTCGGTGAAGGTCTCTGCGAGCTCCTCGTTGGAGAGGTTCAGGCCGCCTTTCAGCAGAGAGTAGGCTTCAGCAATCAGCTGCATGTCGCCATATTCAATGCCGTTGTGAACCATCTTCACGTAATGACCAGCGCCATCAGGACCGATATAAGTCACACACGGCTCACCATCTTCCGCAACCGCAGCGATTTTGGTCAGAATAGGCGCAACCAGTTCGTACGCCTCTTTCTGACCGCCAGGCATGATGGATGGACCTTTCAGAGCGCCTTCTTCACCGCCGGATACGCCGGTACCAATGAAGTTGAAGCCTTCAGCAGACAGTTCACGGTTACGACGAATGGTGTCGTGGAAGAAGGTGTTGCCGCCATCGATAATGATGTCGCCTTTATCCAGATACGGTTTCAGTGAATCGATAGCAGCATCGGTTCCTGCGCCCGCTTTCACCATTAACAGGATACGACGAGGTGTTTCCAGAGACTCAACGAACTCTTTAACCGTATAGAAAGGAACCAGTTTTTTGCCTGGATTCTCAGCGATAACTTCTTCGGTCTTATCACGGGAGCGGTTGAAAACGGAGACGGTATAACCACGGCTTTCGATGTTGAGCGCCAGGTTGCGCCCCATCACTGCCATACCGACAACGCCGATCTGTTGCTTGGACATTACATACTCCTGTCAGGTGTGGTCGCCGCGAATGATAGCGGCTTGGGAATCACTTCTCATAACTCTAAACAATACTAAAGTCGTTATCAAATAATTTCACAAAGCATTAACTATTTTTTATGATCAAAAGTTACCTGCAAATATTATTAAATGGCTTTAGCGATCGAGTACTATCACGCGTTATTTATATGATCAATAAACTCATCATTCTTGAAAAATCGCACTAATTCAAATTTCTTTGGCTGGAATGAACTTGCATTAATGATTAGATTTTCGAGATCTTCGATATCCCAACAAATCATTGCAAATTCCTTTTCCCCCATATATTTAGCAATGTCAGACTGATGTTTATCCAAACGATCTAAATTTGGGGCAATGATGATTTTTTTCTCGTGATCTAAAAGAGAAAATATTGATCCAGCGCCTGCATGACTGATTATAAGATCATAATGAGAATATTCGCTCTCAATAGATTGAATAAATTCAACTTCCTTGTAATTTTCTGTTTCAGGGTTTGACAGGCCATTCGCCTTTTGGCACATAAAAAAATTGTTGGCCATATGTGGAAGCGCTGAAATTGATGCAATCTGCTTGATAAGTTTATCAAACCGAGTGGTGCCTACGGTCACTAAAATTTTCATAGCACTCCGGAAAATTTGGCTTTTTTATACTGATTTAAAAGCGTCTTGTGCTGCACATAAAACTCATCCGCAATTAAAGACATGATTCTACCAGTGAAGGACTTCGTTTCGAATCTGGACCATGTTTCGAGATGAATTATTTTTGCACCAACAATATATTTAAAATAAAAAGCGGGAATAAGAGCTACACCGGGTCCCGTTGAAACGACTACTTTTATTCGATGAGTTTTATGAATCTGTAAACAGACCTTGATCTGATGTAACTGATTGAAGCGAAGCACACTAATGAACGTTGAATATTTATTTCTAAATTCACGAGTGACATAATGCTTATCAGACCATTCTTCCTTAATTTTATAATCTGAGAGACTGATTTTATTTTTATTTATTTCTCCACCAATTCTTTTCATCAATCTGTTCATCTGGGCTCGGTGTCCTCCCTCGCCGTAAATGAATAAAGCACTATCCTCTATATTCATGTTAAACTGCTTCTCCATTCTTAAAAGCCGTCCTGATCAGGATTCTAAAATAAGCGTATCTGATTAAATATAAAACCATCAGGAATAAAGACATTATTGGGATAAGATATATCACCGAAATACTAATGAAGTATTGCCATACCAAAAACAATGACAGAACCACAATAAATACAAAAAAGTTGAATATCAGTGAGATTTTTTCTTTACCAAGGAATAATATTATATTTGACTGAACTAGTGATAGTTGCGAAGAGAGAGTAAAAAGCATTACAGGCACGACGATTGCCAGTATTTCATTAAAGGTTACATAGGAAAGCGATAATTTAACATAAAAGATTAGTGGCAGGATACTACCAAAGCATACAAGCGCTGATATGATGATAACTTTTTTATTTATCGCAAGATAAACTTTTTCTTCTTTGGATTTAGCACACTCCACTAACTCTCGATAAAAGTAGTTCATGTATGCACGTGAGAAGACAGATATAATTCCAATTATGCTAATTGTGAGACCTAGTACCGACATTGATTCATCGGGAAGTAACTCACGGGAAAAGTAAGGTAATAGAAAAACGATCCCTGTAGAAATGAGCCCCACGAAGCCAACATTTAGGGAGAATTTCCAATCTAGCCCATTGAAAGCCTTGCTATCAGATACGGTTATCCACGCTCGCTTAACATATATGTAGTAAATAATTTGGTTAATTATTGTCGCGATAAAGTAAGCAAGGAAGAAAATATCAAGAGGTTTTAAAAAGACAAGATGCAGTTTGCACAGCAGCATTCCTGCCGCGAAAAGAACCAGCGCTAGCAAATCATAAATTAAGCCAGGGAGTGCCTTTTTATAATAAATATAATAATAACGATAGATTTGGTTGATAGCCAGGCATGCAAGAGAGCCAGCGAATATTAAGGTGTCAATTAAATTTAAGTCTAGTGTTGGAGTCGCCAGTGCTAAGGTAATAACCGAGGCTACTGCAATACTAAGGAGTAAAACGTAATTAAAGTATTTCATGCTCACTTCAGAGCCATCTTTAATGAGCGTTGTACCAAGTCCCTGACCGAGGAATATCACTGCAACAGTTAAGAATGAATAATAAACAGCAAAGAGCGCAATGTCTTTTTGGACAAACACAAGAGTCAATAAAAAGAAGATTATAACCCTTGCTGCTCCAGAAGATACAGTATATCCAAGCCAAATTAATTTATTAATTACAAACATTTAAACGCCTCAAGCAGCTTCGTTTGCGCTATTTCTTTCGTATAGCTGTTTAAGACCGTTTGCTTAGCCTGGTGAGACATCGCTTGAAGCGTTTGTGGTGACATCTCGAGCATTTGCTCAATTTTAATTTTATAGTGTCCGTCCTCGTAAACAATAAAACCATTTTGGTTATTATCGATGAACTCGTTGAAAGAGGGGATATTACTTAGAAGTGGAATCATCCCCGTAGCCATCGCCTCCAAAGGAACCAGTCCAAGGCTTTCACTTTCTGAAGGATAGATTAGTACATCATGTTCCTGAAAAATTTCAGCCAAGCGAACGTGCCCTACGGCAGGCGAAAATTCAATATTTGGTAAATGAGCTGCACTTTTCACTAACGAATCCAGCTCTGGACCATCCCCAACAATAGTTAAGTGAATTTTACTTTTATCATCGTCGGACAGGTTTTCAATTGCCTGTATTGCCAGATCCACACGTTTACTCTTGATGAGTCGTCCAGCAAAAAGGAGTTTAAGCGGAGCACCGAATTCACGGTTTTTAAACGCAAAAAGTTGGGTATCAACGCCGCCAGAAGGGCTTATTGCACATTTAACTTCATCGAGTTGATATTCATTTTTGGTAAATTCCAGATAAGACTTTGAAGGAAACACTATTTTTACCGCATTTTTCAACGCATTAGAAACAATTGCCTTCTTAACACGAAAGAACATTCCACTGGTTCCGTTGAGCCGCTTAACGTCACCGCCGTGTACGTGCACCACAATTTTTTTTCTTCTGACGCAATTGCCCATTTTTACCGGCAGATAGCAATGAGACGCATAATGCAAATAAAGACAATCACTTTTGGTCAAAAGAACTTTAACCAAAATAGAGATATAAAAAACAAGATAGTTATAAATTTTAGTAACTTTGCTTTTTGAGATTTTATTAAGAACACATAATTCAATATCATGTCCATTATTACGGAGCGAATCAGCTGCGTTTTTAACGAACCCGCCCAGATGTGGCGTATCCGAACCTGGATACATATTACTTATGAGCAAAATTTTCATTCGAAGGCCTTTTCAATAGACTACCAACAATCGTGCTAATCGCTTTAATGATCATTACACATAAAAAGAATTTAAATGAGATATACATAAACACTTCTAAACCGTCACGCACCCAGAAGAAGCAGTAGCCAATGCAGGTTATAAATGTAATCTTTATCGTAATCATCCTGGTTTTTTTGGTTACTGCGTCAATGATTTTTAATGTGCTTCCAGTAATAAGTCCCCAAAGCCAAAACCAGGTTGTGCCAAACATAATAATAAAGCTACCTACTATCGTTGGTGATATGGTCAACTGCGTATCCATATTCAGGATATAGGTTGTATAAAAATAGCCGTTATTCAAAAAGTTAATCGGTTTTGACTCCCATAAAAAACGAGGAACAATAATCGCAAACTCATTGAAGAAGGTTGAAAAATACTGAACATTACCTGTTTTATCAATATATTCAATAATATCTTTGATTGCATAAATCGGAGAGAAAGAATCTAAAGCGAATGAAATCATGACTGATGAGCCAGACAGAAGCATACTGATCACATCATCAAGACTGGATCCATAACGCAGAGCACCCAATACAATTAAAGCTACACAGCAACATGCTGATAGTATAGCTATTTCATTTATACGGAGTACTTTTTTCTCATAGGCAAAATAAGTTATAGCAAGAACTGCCGCGCCCATTACATTTCTTGAGCCGCCTATAACGTAGTAATAAACAGAACCACAGAAAATAGCCAATGCGGTTGCCAATATAAAACGTAATTTAGTAGGTTTACGAAGAAAGAACACAATCGAGGAAGGAACAAATGCGTACATTAAAATAATTGACAGGCCGCCACCCGAATTCTGTTCAAGACGAGCTTCGTAACCACCACCAAATGCGACCCCATTATTTTTCACATAAATCATCAAAGCAAAAATGTATAAAACCAGACCACAAACGACAAATATTTTTGAGTTAATACTTCTGAACCATGAATTAGACAAATCATCTGAATGATTATACCGAGAGGACACTTTTATTGGTGTTATAAAATATGACAAATGGATTGCGAATAAACTTAAGAATGAGAACCAAAATACCTGAGTATATCCCTCCTCTAGCGGAACACCCTGTATCCAGACAGATAGATAATATACAAAATTCACCACGAAGTAAAAAATAGTAAAAACGCGAATATATACGCCTTTTATAAAGTATATGGTGCAAATAATATATAAAAGAGGAAGTAAAAAATACAGAGATGCCATCAATCTGCCTTTAGGTAAAATATTAGCATTACTAATAAAGGGAATGAGCCACAACGCTCAATATGGTCGGGCCACGCTACCGCCCTTGGCTCCTAAGCTACCAACATGCTTATATTCTATAACAAATTTTTGAACGCCGAATACGCAGGTCCGGTCCATAAAAATATGCGGATAATTGTCTGACGTATCTCACTTAGAAACAAGCAAAAAGTTATAGACTATCGTACTAAGACTCGCTCTTATCTGTGTCAGAAACATTAAAAGGTGGTAGCGTTCTATCCATTCCGAACGCTTACCACCTTAGATCAATACTTTGCGGGAGTATACCGAAGGTTTAGTGCTCTTTAAGCAACTTCTCAATCCGGCTTCTGAACTTCGCCCCTTCCTTCAGGTTACGCAGGCCGTAGTTCACAAATGCCTGCATATACCCCATTTTCTTACCGCAGTCGTAGCTGTCACCGGTCATCAGCATGGCATCTACGGACTGTTTTTTCGCCAGTTCAGCGATCGCATCGGTCAACTGGATACGGTCCCAGGCACCCGGCTCGGTTTTTTCCAGCTCAGCCCAGATATCGGCATTCAGCACATAACGGCCGACTGCCATCAGGTCGGAGTCCAGGGTCTGCGGCTGATCGGGTTTTTCGATAAACTCAACGATACGGCTCACCTGCCCTTCCGACTCCAGCGGCTCTTTAGTCTGAATAACTGAGTACTCAGAGAGATCACCCTTCATACGTTTCGCCAGCACCTGGCTGCGACCCGTTTCGTTGAAGCGTGCAACCATTGCCGCCAGGTTGTAACGCAGCGGATCGGCAGAAGCGGTATCAATGATGATATCGGGCAGTACCACGATAAACGGGTTATCGCCTACGACCGGACGCGCGCACAGGATCGAGTGGCCCAGACCCAGCGGCTGCGCCTGACGCACGTTCATGATGGTCACGCCAGGAGGGCAGATAGACTGAACTTCCGCCAGAAGCTGACGCTTAACGCGCTGCTCAAGCAACGCTTCGAGTTCATAAGAGGTGTCGAAGTGGTTCTCTACCGCATTCTTCGAAGAGTGCGTCACCAGAACGATTTCTTTGATCCCTGCAGCAACAATCTCGTCGACGATGTACTGAATCATCGGCTTGTCAACGATCGGCAGCATCTCTTTAGGAATTGCCTTCGTGGCTGGCAACATATGCATGCCCAGACCCGCTACCGGTATGACTGCTTTCAAATTAATCATTATTTCTTCCACCTTAAAATGGTTGACGAATTATAGCTTTTAAACCTGTTTTCGCCAGCATGTTTTGCCGTAAATATGAAGTAATCCTAGGTCACCCCACCACAAATTACAGTAGTTGTAATCTGAATAGATCGCGATTTCGTTCCAGGAATTGTCGCAAAATAGTCTGGATGATTACCTGTGCGGCAGCGCAAAATTCAACCGTTCCGTATTCACCACGTGTTGATCAACGCGATCAATATCCACCGAGCTCTGCCCCTTTTCATTAACCGCTTTTATGTTCGCAAGCGACAGCAACGTCTCGTTTTTAGCCATAAACTTCCCGCGCACGTCTTTACGCAAGTCGAAGTTCATCTTCAGGGCCGGTCCCGTTGTTGACTCCTGCATCACGTTGATATTACGTAAGAAAAGGTGCTGGGGTTTGTTATGCAGCTCAAGCGTTGCCCGCTGCATCTCAACGTTGGTGATGGCAACAAACGACGTGGCATTGCCGGAGGAAATCTGTATCCCGCGCAGCTTATAGGCAAGCTGTCGGTTATCCAGGCGAATATCGTTAAGTTTGAAGTTCTGCGGTATCGACAGATAATCGCCCTTGATCACGCCATAACCAATTAGCATTCCGGCGCTGTTGACCATATCGACATTATCAATAACGAAATTATCACAGCCATAAATAGCTACTGTCGCGTTATCAATTCCGGCCTTTTTACTGAAGTCAGGGGTAATATTGCTGGCCTTGATATTACGGATCACAAAGTGTTTACCGTTTTCAACATGCACCAGCTGCCGACAGTTGCTGCCGGTGATATTTGCCACCACGAAGTTTTTAACGGTCTGCTGTTCCGGATAATCATTGTCGTACGTACTGCCGGCCAGCCCGATGCCTATGCCCCAGTTGATCTTGCCGTTGGTGCAGTTGATGTTATCGATCACGTGGTCAGAGATCAGGATGTTGCGGTCGTTAATCGCCACGTTCCACTCAATCGCGTCACCCTGCAAGTGGCTGAATTTACTGTTGGTAATGCGCGCACCGTCCACCTGATTGTGGAACCCCTGACGCAGGATCGCGTAGTTGGCCTGCGTCACGGTGATGTTATCGATGAGCAGGTTGCGCATCACTCGCCGTTTTTTACCGCCGATGTAGATCTGGGTGACGGGGCCGAAGCCGCTCATCGCCAGCCCTTTAATGACACAGTCGGAGCCACGCACGTCCAGCGTGATGTTATGCGTGCGCCCTTCTCCTTCCCCAATGACCTTGCAGCCCTCCTGAAGCACAAACCGCCCGCGCCCGTTGCCCTTCAGCGCACCGCGGATCAGCAGGGTTTTGCCATCAGGAATGAAAATGCCGGTATTGATGTTTTCACAGGTTAACCCGGCGGGAACAACAACGGTATCGCCCTCGGCAAATGCCTGCCTGAAGGCGGCGATCCAGTCGTTATTGTTGTAGCGATCGACAGAAACCGTCTTCCCGGTTGCCGCCCGCGCAGCGCGGGGCGACAACAGCGGCATGGCAGCCAGGACGGATAAAGAAGAGACAAATCGGCGTCGGGTAATCTTATTCAGCATACAACCTCAGCGTTACAGCGTTTGCAGCAGGCTCGCTAACTGGCGATTAATCACCTGCTGATTGAATTCTGCTTCAACTTTTTGCCGCGCATTTTGCAGCACAGGGATCAGCGTCTGCTGATCGATATCGCTGAACGCGGCCAGACGGTCCGCCAGCGCCAGCGCATTGTTTTCAGGAACCAGCCAGCCGGAATGCTCAGAGGTGATCAGCTCCGGGATGCCGCTGTGTAACGTCGAGACCACCGGAATGCCGACCGCCATCGCCTCCATCAGCGCCACGGGAATGCCTTCCATATCGCCGTCGGCGCCGGTTACGGAAGGCAGCAGGAACACATCCGCCTCGTCGAGCATGGCTTTCACTTCGTGGCTCGGCTTGAAGCCCGGCATCTCCACCACGTCTTCCAGCTGATACTGTTCAATCAGCGTGCGCAGGCGACGCTCCCACGGCCCGATACCCAGGATGCGGTAGTGGAAGTCCACACCGCGCGCCTTCAGTTGCCGACAAGCTTCGATGGCTACGTGCAGCCCTTTCTTTTCGGTCAGGCGGGCAACAGAGATAATTTGCAGCGGCTTGCCCGGCACCTTGACAGGTCGCTGGGTGAAGCGTTCCATATCCACGCCCATGCGTGAAACGGTGATTTTCTCGCTCGGGCACCCCATGGTTTTCAGGCGCCCGGCCCACAGGTCGCTTATCGGCAGCATCATGTCGCCACGGCGAAACAGCTGCTGATATTCCGGGGTGTAGTGGTTCAGCACTTCACGGCTGGAGATATCGATACCGTGGAAAATGGTGGCGATTTTGCCGTCAATCACCCCCAGCTCACGCAGTTTTGCCGCCGTGACGCCAGCCGGGCCAAAGTGGGCGATAAAGACATCGGCCCGGTACGGCTGGGCCGCTTGCCCGCAAATGGCGGATAAGATCAGGTTGCGGGCCTCCGCGCCATAGCGCGACATATTCAGCGCCCGCCACGTCGAGGCGCGATGCAGGCCGCGCAGCGTCTGGCTAGCGCGATGGCGCAGTTTGTTCATCCTTCCGGCGGGTTCGTCCTGCAACCAGCGGGTTTTCGCCTCCAGCCCATACTGGGTATACGCCGCATGGGTGTTTTGCGTATCGCCCTTTTGCAGGGCGATAATCTCCACGTCATACCCCATATCGATAAACGCGGTGATTTGGTTCAGCACAAAGGTTTCAGACGACAGCGGAAATTTCAGTAAGAAGAAACCAACCTTCATTTCCCCTCCCGGACGCGGTCGAGGACGGATTTCACCATGCCAATACCTTTTTCGCGTTCGGCTTTCACCGCCACCGCCAGACGTTCGTTGATCTCAGGCAGCTGACCGAGCGTGTCGCCCACCATCGCACCCAGAGATCCGTCCAGCAGATGACGAATATCGACGGCCATTTCCGGCATACCGAGCTGCTGCATAATGCCCGCGGACTTGTGTTCGTAGTTAATGGCGATGGCTGGCGTGCCGAAGTTCATCGAGATAATAGCCGAGTGCAGACGCGTGCCCACGGTCAGGTCGCAGGCGGAGAGCAGCTTGCCCATCTCAAGGTCGTTCAGCTCGTCCATCACCACGTGATAGCGGGACGGATCGTTCACCAGGTTGCGCAAGTTGAGCGCCACCATACGGTCATCTTTGTTGTAGCTGTCGATACCGGTACAGGTGGAAAGCGCCAGCACCTGGTAACCGCTGTCCAGCACGCGGTTCACCACCTCGGCAAAGGCTTTTTCATACGCCGCCTGAGTCGTGCCGAGGCGTTTATCGAAGGGAGCAAGTTCACGCAGGGTAATGGCGACGGTTTTCTGTTTTGCCGCCACGTCCAGCCAGTGCTGTACCGCGTAGCTGGCCTGGAAGCTGTCATCCTGATGATCCACCAGCCAGGCGGTGTCTACGCCGTGCTCCACTTTGGTGGTGTCGATTTCGCTGCGCTTCATCATGTCGAGGCTGACCGATTCGCGCAGGATCAGCGCGTCACAGTGGCCGAAGACATAGTTCGCCAGCTGGTTGAACTGCGGATCCTGGAACGGCCCGACGCTGTGGCCAATCATAAACAGCGGTTTTTTCGCCATAAAGGTGCAGAGCGCATGCTCAAACTGCGGCACGCCGTACAGGTCGACGAAGAACGAGCCGCCCACCTGAATAATGGCGTCATAGCCGGACAGCAGACGCACGAAATCGGTAAAGCCCTGCGCGATGGCAATGTTGCGCAGCTTGCCGGTGTCGGTTACGCGAGAAAGCAGCACCTGATGCTGGTAGCGGCGACGCAGCACTTTCTTCACGCGCCCCATCACGCCCGCAGCGTTGTTGTGCTGTTTCATCTGGCTGTAGAGCGGGTCGCCCATCACCGGGCGGTTCAGTAACCAGGATGAGCTGACCGGATAACGGCTCATCACATCCACTTCTGTCTCAGGCTTAAGGGTGTTAATTGCATCCAATAAACCGCGCAGGATGGCGCTGTCGCCACGGTTGCCGCAGGTATGGTTGCCAAGAATAAGTAATTTCATAATGGCCTCGTAAAATTAGCCTGCGCGAAGCAGCGTTTTCATTTTTTCGTTACGGCAAAACTGGCGCTTTATCTCAACCACCAGCGCATTGCGTGACAGTACAATCATCACGCCGAATGCCAGCGCGCCTGTCGCGACCTGCACCGCAAGCAGCGCCGCCAGCGGCAGATGCCCGTTGAGCACCACGCCCAGACCGTAGCTCACCGCCAGTGTCGGTAAGGAGAGATAAAACGGCAGCCACAGGCTGAGAATGTACTGACGGTAGCTGGAGCCCAGCACCGGTTTGATCATCACGAAGTAGCTCAGCACGGTATTGACGATCTGCACCAGCAGGAAGCCGAGCGTCACGCCAATGGCGCCCGCCATGTGACCGCCCACAATAATTGCCGGAATAAACAGGAAGGTTTTAAACACGTTGAACTTGAAGCTGATATCCACGCGCGCCTTCGCCATTAGCAGAGAACCAATCGGATTCCCCACCGAGCGCAGCAGCCCAACAACGCACAGCAGTTGCAGGATCGGGATGATGCTGTTCCACTTCTCGCCAAACACCAGCGGTACGAAATTGCTGGCGACCACCATCAGCCCCAGCAGCACCGGGAAGTTGATGATCCCCACGACGGAGAGCAGCTTGTAAAAGTTCACGCGCAGCTTTTCGGTATCGTCCTGAATTTTGGCGAACGCCGGGAACAGCACGCGGGTAATGATTGGGTTGAGCTTCATCGGCGGGACAACCGCGACGTTATACGCCAGGTTGTAGCCGCCCGCGACGCTCGCGCCCAGAATGCGCGCCAGCACCAGCGTAGAGAGGTTAGTATTCACATAGTTGATAATGCTGTCTGCCGTCAGCCACGCGCCGAAGCGCAGGTTGGATGAAACAGACGCCAGCGAAAAATGCAGTCCCGGGCGATAAATCTTGCGGCCAAAGAAGCCAAACAGCAGCGTGCGCACGGCAGAGTTAACGAGGTAGCCGAGAATGGCGGTCATCGCCAGCGGCCAGAAATGGGCGCTGACAACGGTGAAGGTAAAGCCCGCCAGCACGGCGCTGGTTTCAATCATGCCTATCTTATTGAACTCCAGCTCTTTCTGCATCAGCGCGCGGAACTGCTGCCCGTGCGGGATCACCACGAAAGCAAACGACAGGGTGCGCATCAGCGGCGCCAGGTCCGGGTTATGCAGCACGCCGGCAATCACATCGCTCAGCAGGAACACCAGCACAAAGACGAAGATACCCAGCCCGACGTTCAGCCAGTAGAGGGTGGTCAGCTCAAGATGGCTGATCTCTTTGCGCTGGATAATGGAGTTGGCGATACCAAAGTCCGACAGCGTATCGGCCAGGGCGATAATCACCAGCGAGACGGTCAGCAGACCAAACTGGTGGTTATCGATAATGCGCGCCAGCACCGTCATCTGCACCAGGCCGAGGCCAATGATGACGATGGTGGCCATGGCTGACCATTTTGCGCCGCTGATGGTTTTTTCTCGTAAGCTCATCTTAGTACGCCGCTTTGTTCACGAAGCCTTTGAAAATGGTCAGAAAAACAATCTTGATATCGAACCAGAGGCTCCACTCACGGATGTACTCCAGATCGAACTCGATGCGTTTTTCCATTTTTTCCAGCGTGTCGGTCTCGCCGCGCCAGCCGTTGATCTGCGCCCAGCCGGTGATGCCCGGCTTCACCTTATGGCGCAGCATGTAGCCTTCGATCAGGGTACGGTACTGCTCGTTATGGGCCACGGCGTGAGGACGAGGCCCGACGATGGACATCCCGCCGGTGAACACGTTGATGAACTGCGGCAGCTCATCGAGCGAGGTACGGCGCAGGAAGTTACCCACGCGGGTGACGCGCGGATCGTTCTGCGTCGCCTGGGTCACCACCTTGTCGTTCTCCATCACCTTCATGGAGCGGAATTTCCACACCATGATCGGCTTACCGTCCATGCCGTAGCGGGTCTGACGGAAGATGATCGGCCCCGGAGAGCTGAGCTTCACCGCCAGCGCAATGCAGCACAGCACCGGGGAGATGAGCAGCAGGATCAGGGACGAAAGTACGATATCCTCCACGCGCTTCAGCACGCGGTTAATCCCCGACAGCGGCGTGTCGTACAACGGAACAACCGGTACCCCGTTCACCTCTTCAATACGGGAGTGGAGAATATTGAAGGTAAACACGTCAGGGATGAGGATCACCGAGCAGGTGGTATCGGCAAGCTCGCGCATCAGTGTCTTGATGCGGGATTCATCTTTCATCTGCATGGCGATGTAGACGTTGTGAATTTTGCCGGCTTTCGCGTCTTCTATCAGCTGTTCGTAGCTGCCCGCCCAGTCAGATGGTACGCCGCCGGGCTTCGCGTCGTGATAAACCCCCACCACTTCAAAACCTAACCACGGCTCTTTGCGGAAGCTGTCGAGCAACACCTGTCCCACCGGCAGGTCGCCCGCCACGGCAACAAAGCGACGGTTATACCCACGGTTGCGCAGCCAGCCCGCGCCAAAGCGGATCAGCGAGCGGCAGACCACCATGCCAACGCTGGTTAACAGATACCAGCAGAGATAGGTCACAAGCCGATTATCAAAATCATGGCTGAACGCCACCAGGCCTGCGCTGAAAATCAGGCTTAAGGTCCAGTTCTGGAGCAGCAGCATCAGTTCGGTGGTCATTTTGACGCCACGCCATGAACGATAGAAATCGGTCATGCCGCCGATCATCTGAAACACCACCAGCGCAATCAACGCCATCAGCAAGTGCATGTATAAGAACGACTGCCCGCTGACCCAACACACCGCCCACAGTCCGCCGACCATGATGGTGATATCAGAAAAACGCTGCACCATAGAGATTAACGATGCATTCGTTCTCGCTCGCTCGCGCTTTTTTAGATTTGTCATCGTTGTTCCTTTAGTTCTAAACCTTTCCCCTCGCCCCTCACCCCGGCCCTCTCCCCAAAGGGGAGAGGGTGTTCAAGTTCCCTCTCCCCTTTGGGGAGAGGGTTAGGGTGAGGGGTAAGGTTTTCTTTTTACTGATTCAACAGCGCCAGAATGTCCTTCGTTCGGGCTTCCATCAGCGCGGTATCGGCGCGGGACTCCACGTTCAGGCGCACCACCGGCTCGGTGTTGGAAGAGCGCAGGTTGAAGCGCCACTGCGGGAACGCCATGCTGATACCGTCGGTACGGTCAATCTCCAGCGCATGAATGGCAAAGTGCTGTTCGACGCGGGCGATGGCCTCGGCTGGCTGTGCCAGTTTGCTGTTGATCTCGCCGCTCGCCGGGAACGCCGCCATGCGGTCGCGTACCAGTTCGCCCAGGCTCTGCCCTTTCAGGCACAGCAGCTCGGTTACCAGCAGCCACGGGATCATCCCGCTGTCGCAGTAGGCAAAATCACGGAAATAGTGGTGGGCGCTCATCTCGCCGCCGTAGATGGCGTCTTCCTCGCGCATACGCTCTTTGATAAACGCGTGGCCGGTTTTGGACATCACCGGCTCGCCGCCCGCGGCCTTCACCACGTCGACGGTGTTCCAGGAGAGGCGCGGATCGTGAATGATTTTCGCCCCCGGGTTTTTCTCGAGGAACGCTTCCGCCAGCAGGCCAACGATATAGTAGCCTTCGATAAACTGCCCTTTCTCGTCGAACAGGAAGCAGCGGTCGAAATCGCCGTCAAAGGCGATACCCATATCGGCGCCGTGCTCAATCACCGCGTTGCGGGTGTCGTCGCGGCACTCCGGCAGCAGCGGGTTAGGAATACCGTTCGGGAAGTTTCCGTCAGGCGTGTTGTGCACTTTGACGAAGGTCACCGGCACGTTCAGCGCCTTAAAGCGGGCTTCAAGTGCATCGACAACCGGGCCTGCCGCGCCGTTGCCGGAGTTAATCACCAGCTTCAGCGGTTTGAGGTTCGCCACGTTGATGTAGCCCAGCAGGTGGTCGATGTACTCTTTTTGCAGGTTGATCTGCTTATAGCTGCCGCGCTTCGCTTCGTTCACCGGCGGGAAGTCGTTGGCCTCGGCCAAACGCTGCACGTCGCGCAGACCGGTGTCGCCGCTGATAGGACGCGCGCCCTTGCGCACCAGCTTCATGCCGTTGTAGTCCATCGGGTTATGGCTGGCCGTCACTTCGATACCGCCGTCCACGCCCAGGTGGAAGGTGGCAAAATAGATCTCTTCGGTACCGGAAAGGCCAATGTCCAGCACGTCGACGCCCGCGTCCTGTAGCCCTTTCGCCAGCGCCAGCTTCAGGGATTCGCTGGTGAGACGCACGTCGCCGCCCAGCACGATAGTTTGTGGTTTCAGGTATTCGCCGTACGCGCGGCCGATGCGCCACGCAATGTCTTCGTTCAGCTCTTCGCCCAGCTTGCCGCGAATATCGTAGGCTTTAAAACAGGTTAATTTTTCCATGATGACCCCTTTTTCAGGCAACAGTTGGCCCGCCCGTTAACAGGCTTAATTGTTTTTTATTCATTCGTAGGCCGGATAAGCGAAGCGCCATCCGGCGTTAAGACGGCGCTACACCCGCCCGTAGCGGTCCTGGAAGCGCACGATATCGTCCTCTTCCAGATACGAACCGGAACGCACCTCAATTAAGTCGAGTGGAATTTTCCCCGGGTTTTCCAGGCAGTGCGTGGCACCCAGCGGAATATAAATGGACTCGTTTTCACCGAGCAGCTTCACTTCACCGTTGATGGTCACTTTGGCGGTTCCCGCCACCACTACCCAGTGTTCGGCGCGGTGATGGTGCATCTGCACCGACAGCCCTTCACCCGGCTTCACGGTGATGCGTTTCACCTGGTAACGCTCGCCGGCGTCGATGGAGTCATATTTGCCCCACGGGCGGTAGACTTCGCGGTGAATATGGTGTTCGTGGCGGCCATCGGCCTTGATCTTCTCCACCACTTTTTTAACGTCCTGCACGGCATTACGGTCGGCAATCAGCACCGCGTCTTTGGTCTGCACGACCACCAGATCTTTCACCCCTACCGTGGTGACAAGGCCAGATTCGGCGTAGACGTAGCTGTTTTCCGTTTTGTGGCTGATCACATCACCGTGATGGACGTTACCCTCCGGGGTATGGGCGCTAATCTCCCACAGTGACGACCAGGAGCCAACGTCGCTCCAGCCCGCATCCATCGGCACCACTACCGCATCTGCCGTACGTTCCATCACCGCATAGTCAATGGACTCTTCCGGACAGGCGAGGAAGGCTTCTTCGTCCACGCGGATAAAATCGAGATCCGGATCCACCACCGCCATCGCTTTTTCGCAGGCATGTAAGATATCGGGGCGATATTTTTCCAGCTCTTCCAGGTAGCGACCGGCGCGGAACAGGAACATACCGCTGTTCCAGTAGTATTCACCGCTGGCCACGTAGGCCTGGGCGGTTTCCAGATTCGGTTTTTCGACAAACTGCGCCACGTCAAAGGCCACGCTGTCGCCTTCACCAGGCGTAACGCTGCCGCGGCGAATGTAGCCATAGCCGGTTTCCGGAAGATCCGGCACGATGCCGAAGGTCACCAGCTTGCCGTTCTCAGCGTAAGGAATCGCCGCGCGAACCGCGTCGCGGAAGGCGTCTTCCTGCTGAATAACGTGGTCAGCCGCCAGCACCAGCATCAGCGGGTCGCAGTCCGGGCTGCTGCGTTTTGCTGCCAGCGCCGCAAGAGCAATAGCAGGCGCGGTGTTGCGTCCGGCAGGCTCCAGAATGATATTTTCGGTCAGTTTATTCAGCTGGCGCAGTTGCTCGGCAACGATAAAGCGGTGCTGCTCGTTACAGATCACCACCGGGCTTTCACACTCCACGCCGTGCAGACGGTTAACCGTCGTTTGCAGCATGGTGAGGTCGCCCTTCAGACACAGAAATTGTTTTGGATAAAGCACGCGGGACAGTGGCCACAACCGGCTCCCGGATCCACCCGCCATTACGACCGGATACAAAGTGGTTTGACTCATGATTTATCCCCGTATATCTGCAATAAATTGGCTCAGCACGTTCTCTTTCTCGAGCGTGCGTTCGGCATATTCACGTGCCACCGTGTTCTCTTTTGGCATGGCGAGTGCCTGCTCAATTCCGGTCACCAGCGCAGGAACCGATTCTGGCTCTACGCAAACGGCAATGCCCGGGTAGCTGTTGCACAGCTGGCCTAATTCTGTTGCGGCTTCTGCCGTAATCACCGCATTTCCGCCCACTGCCAGAATGTTGGTCAGCTTGGACGGCAGCACCGCATCCGCCGCGCCGCGTTTTTGCACCACCAGATGGCAATCCGCCATTTTCAGCAGCGCGGGCAGCGCGTCATAAGACTGAAGCGGGAAGAAGCGGATGTTGGTCAGTCCGCGCTCGCTGGCCATTTTTTCCAGCCGCGCTTTACCGCCGCCCTGCCCGACTATCACGAACATCCACGGGTGTTCGCTCAGCTGAAGCGCGGCGTCAATCACGCTCTCCAGCCCCTGTTTTTCGCCGATGTTGCCTGAGTAAAGAATGATTTTTTGATCTTCAGGCAAACCGAGCTGCGCGCGTAACGCCTGCGCATCCTGGTCTGTCACATCGCGGAAACGCGCCACTTCGGACCAGTTCGGAAAGAAGATCACCTTCTCCGCCGGGACACCCTTCTCCTGCGCCTTGTTCATCATCGAGCGCGAGATGGTCGAGACGTAATCCACGTTGTGCAGGCCGCTGCGCTCAAAGGCGCTGGCGAGCTTCGCCACCTTGCCGCCCTTGCCTTTCCCGGCCATCCCCAGTCCGAGCATGGCGTCCACTTCATAATCCTGAATGTGCAGCAGGGTGCGCGCGCCGGAGAGTTTGCCCAGCAGGCGCATGCCTGGCGTGCAGAACAGGGTCGGCACCACGCCGATGATGCGATCCGGCTTCCAGCGACGTTGCGCCATCAGCGGGAAAAAACTGCTCAGGGCAAAGCTGCCCAGATGAATTAAACGTTTCAGCGTCGAGGGCTGTTTCGGCACGTAGAGCGGGCAGCGCCAGACGGTCGCAGCCCCCTCTTCGCGGCGGTAGCGCCAGCTGGAATAGCGTTCGCCTACCTTCCACTCCGGGTAATACGGCGGGGCGGTAATCACCCGCACGTCATGTCCCTGGCTCGCCATCCACTCGACCATCTCGCCGGTGTATTTCCCGATACCGGTAAGCTCCGGCGAGTAGTTAATTCCGTAGACGAGGATTTTCATAGGCCTGGCACCTCGGCCTGACGTTCCGCAAGGAAGTACGCCCGACTGTTGTCATGGACGTTGTCGCTTGCCAGCAGCGCCTCTGGCGTTAACCAGCGGTAATCGTCATGCTGAGAATCAGGCAGACGCAGGTCTGCCTCACTCACCTTCAGGCGGAACCCCAGCACGACATAGTGCGTGGTGAACCCGGTGCCCGAAAAGTTATCGTCATAGAAGTGCTGCCAGACCCCGTAAAACTGGCCCGCTGCCATCGGCAGTTGCAGGCCCAGTTCCGCCAGAGTGAGACGCTCAAACGCATCGCTTAGCGTCTCATCCTTCTGCACGCGCCCGCCGGGCACGAACCAGAAGCCCTGTGCAGGACGATTGGTTCGTTTCCCCAGCAAGAACTCGCCGCGTTCGTTCTCCACGATCAAATCAATTGAGATGAGCGGAGTGGAACGCACCACCGTGGCAAAATCTTCCTGACTTAAAAACATCATTACCCCCGGAAGCGGTGCTGGTTTTCCAGGAACCACTGGTAGGTGCTGGCCAGCCCCTGCTCCAGTGAGACCTCGTGATACCAGCCCAGCTGATGCAGACGGGTCACGTCCAGCAGCTTGCGCGGCGTGCCGTCCGGTTTGGTGGCATCAAACACCACGCGTCCTTTGTAGCCCACCACCTGCGCGATGGTCTGCGCCAGCTCGCGAATGGTGCAGTCCACGCCGGTCCCGACGTTAATGTGCGACAGCATCGGCTCGGTGTTTTCCTGCCACACCTCGCGATCCAGCTCCATGACGTGAATGCTGGCAGCCGCCATATCGTCCACGTGCAGGAACTCGCGCATTGGCGTACCGCTGCCCCACACCACCACGTCCGGGGCGTTTTCGGCAGTCGCCTCGTGGAAACGACGCAGCAGCGCCGGGATCACGTGCGAATTACTCGGGTGGAAGTTGTCGTGCGGTCCGTAGAGGTTGGTCGGCATCACCGAGCGATAGTCGCGGTTATACTGACGGTTGTACGATTCACACAGCTTGATCCCGGCAATTTTGGCAATCGCATACGGCTCGTTGGTGGCTTCCAGCGTCCCCTGCAGCAGTTCGCTCTCGGCGATCGGCTGCTTCGCCATTTTTGGGTAGATACAGGATGAACCGAGGAACAACAGCTTGTTCACGTTGTGCAGATGCGCCGCGTGAATGATGTTGCTCTCAATCATCATGTTCTCGTAGATGAAATCCGCCGGGTAGGTGTTGTTAGCGACAATGCCGCCCACCTTCGCCGCCGCCAGATACACCTGGTCGATACGTTCGCTGGCGAAGAAGTCCTGCACCGCTTTGCTGTCAAGCAGGTTCAGCTCGTCACGCGTGCGAACAATCACCTCAACGTCGCCGCGCTGTTCAAGCTGGCGGACAATCGCGGAACCCACCATTCCGCGATGACCGGCGACAAAAATACGTTGTTTTGTCATTCTCAGGACTCCAGCGCGATGGCAACCTCGTAGCCATGGGACTTGAGCAGGGAGTGTTTTTTCGCTGCTTCAAGATCTTTGGCCACCATCTCGGATACCATTTCTTGCAGGGTGGTTTCTGGTTTCCAGCCCAGCTTCTCGTGCGCTTTGGTTGGGTCGCCCAGCAGGGTTTCCACTTCAGCAGGACGGAAGTAACGCGGATCCACCTGAACAATCACGTCGCCTGGCTTCACGCCCGGTGCGTCGTGGCCGGTCACGGAAACAACGATACCCTTCTCTTCCACGCCGGTGCCTTCGAAGCGCAGCTTGATGCCCAGCTGTGCCGCAGCCATCTCAACGAACTGACGTACGGAGTACTGCACGCCGGTCGCGATCACGAAATCTTCTGGCTGTTCCTGCTGCAGCATCATCCACTGCATTTTCACGTAGTCTTTCGCATGGCCCCAGTCACGCAGGGAGTCCATGTTGCCGAGGTGCAGGCAGGATTCCAGACCCTGAGCGATGTTGGCGATAGCGCGGGTAATTTTACGGGTCACGAAGGTTTCGCCACGACGTGGGGATTCGTGGTTGAACAGAATGCCGTTACAGGCGTACATGCCGTAGGATTCACGGTAGTTCACAGTGATCCAATAAGCGTACAGTTTCGCTACCGCGTACGGAGAACGTGGGTAGAACGGCGTAGTCTCTTTCTGCGGAATTTCCTGCACCAGACCATACAGCTCAGAGGTAGATGCCTGATAGAAACGGGTTTTCTTCTCAAGACCCAGGAAGCGAATCGCTTCCAGCAGACGCAGCGTACCCATGGCGTCCACGTCAGCGGTGTATTCCGGGGATTCGAAGGAGACCGCAACGTGGCTCATCGCGCCCAGGTTGTAGACTTCATCCGGCTGTACTTCCTGCAGGATGCGGGTCAGGTTGGAGGTATCGGTCAGGTCGCCGTAGTGCAGGTGGAATTTCGGGTTCGCCGCGTGAGGATCCTGATAAATATGATCGACACGTTCGGTGTTAAATGAAGAGGCACGACGTTTAATACCGTGTACTTCATACCCTTTTTCCAGCAGTAACTCTGCCAGGTAAGAACCATCCTGCCCGGTAACGCCGGTGATGAGAGCGACTTTAGACATGTTTATATTCCTCTACTTATGAATTTAATCAGTTTCAACGCGTTCGCGTATCACCACTGCGGGGTTGCCACGGCAAATTTTATTTGCCGGTAGCGATTTAAAAACGCTGCTGCGGGCACCGACTACCGTGCCATCGCCAACAGAAACACCGGGTGCAACAAAGACGTCTGTTGCCAGCCAGCATTTTTCACCGATCACAACAGGCGAAGCGGTAATATCAAAATGCGGGCTCATAAAATCGTGGCTGCCGGTGCACAAATAACACTTCTGTGAAACCACCGAATTTGCGCCAATCGTAATCTCGCCAAGGGTATATAACACCGCGTCATCCCCAACCCAGGCGTAATCCCCAAGCGTTAATTTCCAGGGATAAGTAATTTTCACCGAAGGACGAATGACTACGTTTTTTCCTATTTTTGCGCCAAACAGACGCAGTAAAAATGCGCGCCAGCGGTACAGTATTTGCGGCGACCAGGCAAATAACGTTGCCTGTACAGCCCACCACAGTTGAACTTTAATACCGCTCCCGCCCCGAAAACCTTTCGGCACGGAGAATCCATTTAATTCCTGCATTACGTTTCCTTATATCTCAGGCTTTGTTATATAAGGCTTTCGCTTTACCCGTCGTTTTCAGACGTAAGAAATAAGATAATTCCGCCCAGAACCCCGGTACGCGTAATATTTTACGCTGCACGTTTTTGGCATCCTGGCACAATTCCAGATTATTCGAGGTTGACACGCCGCCCATTGAAAATTCGGATACCAGTCCTTTAATTCGACGGAACGGGTAGCCAGATTTGTACAGGCTGGCGGCCAGGGCATAATCTGATGACACTTTATATTGCAAATCATAAGGCTGCTTTTTCAGGCCACTCATCGGGAAGAAAATAGCCTGATGGCTTGCCGGCAAGCTGTGGTAGATATACCAGCCTGGTTTCGCGCCGCGCAGCACTTTTTTCCCCTCGCCGAAATCAAGCAGCGCATCACCGATAAACATGGCATCTTCTTTCTGGCGCGCCAGCTGGCGTGCAAACAGCGCCACATCTTCATGGAACACGTCGCCGGAATTGAGGAAGATGGCGTAGCGCCCCTGCGCCATGTTGATGCCTTTATTCATGGCATCGTAAATGCCTTTATCTTTCTCGCTGATGTAACGTAAGTTGAACTCACCGTTAAGTTTTTCCAGGAACTCCGCCGTGCCGTCGTTCGAGCCGCCATCGACCACGATCCACTCAAAGGTGAGGCTCGGATCGCGCGCCAGGTTGCGCAGCGAGCGCCAGGTTTTTACCACCCCTTCGTGGTTACGAAAGGCGACAGTAATGACGCTAAGAAACATAAATCACCTCATTTCGTCATACGCTCGTAATATTCAACGCTTTGCGCAAAATAAACGGACATACAATTAAGAATGCATATTCCGGGCTAAATATTGACCCGGTAAAAAACAACGACACCGGTGTGAACAGATAAAGTTGCACGCGAAAGTTCTGGTTATCACCAAACGCGTTAATCATCATTTTGAAAACTTTAAACAGATACCACAGTGTCAACAGTACGGCGAACCAGGAAAAATAGATAATTAACAGATACAGACCATTGTCTATGGTTTTACCGACATCCGCACCGTTAAAGATTCCGAATGATGCAACATATTCGTAAAGTGAGCCGAATCTTACTACGCCATCAATATGGGTTAAGGAATAACCCACCATCACCAGTGGACCAATGATGCGATAATAGGACGACGAACCTTCCGTTCCCAAATCACCCAGACGTTCAGAAATGTACGGGAAGGCGAATATTACGCCCACTAAAAATACCGTCAGAGAAATGATCGCCAGCGGCAGTTTTTTCTTAATCGCCTCTTTGTTCAGGTACTGGAACGCCCACTCAAGCAGGTAAAACAGAATAAACGTCATTACCCCTGAGAACGACCCTGACAGAACGATTCCTGCAAGAATCATAGCATCGGTCTTGGGGGTTTTGATACCGAACTGTTTGATGCTGAGCCAAATTGAGATTAATGCCAGAGCAAAAAACGCCGGTTCAAAATAGAGCGCAGTGGTACGCTTGCCACCAAACTTGATGAAGTTCAGTACATAGCTGTTACTGTATATAAGATATTTCGAAATTATTTCCATCAGGCTACTGCCGCCTGTGAGAATAATTTGCGCCATCTCCAATGCCGCAAGCATAACAATCAGCCCGACGACAATATAAAAGAACCTGAGGATTTTCCTATAATTGTGCGGAGAGATAGTTTTAAAACGAATACTCCACACCATGCCAATAATGATAACGATATAAACAAACAGCATGGTGGAGGTGACATATTTGCTGGCGTCCAGCGACTGACCAAAGATGTAGTTAAACGCCGTCAGACCAAACCCGATCCCCAGCGCAATCATCAGCTTTTTGAGGTTAAGCTTGTCAACGTATAGCAACAGCAGAACCGGCAGGAAGGTGACGATGGTGATTGGGAAGCTTTCACCGAGCTGGGCAATCTTGACGTTGACCAGCAGGTAGATCAGCGGCAGCAGCAGATAACTACAGATTCTGATAGAACGAGACATACTCCTCCAGCATCTGTTGTCCACTGTACGCTTTGCGGCTGCGGTTGCGGAACGATTCCAGGTCCGTGCCAAAAACAGCCTGCGCGATATCGGCCTTCGACAGCTGCACCAGCGGCAGCACCTCGTTCTCACTGAAGGTTTTACCGCCCGATTTCTCCAGCACTTCGCGCGCCGCGTCGCTGTGGGTGGCAATCACCGGCACGCCAATGGAGAGCGCTTCGCACAGGATCAGCGGGTAGTTGTCCACGCGGGAGCTGAACACCAGCGCGTCCATACCGTTGAGCGCGCTCATCAGTTTGCGCTTGTCGGTTTCAAACCCGTGATTCACCACGTTAGCGCCTTCGAACGGCGAGAATTTGCCGAAGGTATGCAGCTCAATTTTGTCGCCGAGCGCCATCATGTCGCGCACCAGCTGTTGGTTGGTTTTGCCGTCGTAGCGCAGGTCATGGGCGACGACAGCAATTTTCGGCTTGCCGGTGGTAATGGCTACGGGCGTCAGTTCGGCCAGGATCTCTTCCGTCGCCACATCAATACCGTTGTTGATAATCTGGCAGCGCCCTGCTCCGTACAGGCTATTAAAAGCATCTGCCACGTGCTGGCTTGGAGAGATAAAGGTGCAGCCGAGCGAGAGCATGTCGCGGAACAGCTGACGCTTGCCCTCAACCAGCTGATGCGCGCGATCGACCTTCACCGGCGGATAGTTGCTGAGCGTAGGGCATTTCTGGCAGTTATCTTTCCAGCCTTCGCAGCCGTCGGTAAAGGCGCAGCGTCCGGTCACGCTCCAGTGGTCGTGTAGCGTCCAGACGAAACGGGTGTCCGGCTTGTGCGCCTTCACTTTGCCACAAAACGCTACCACCTCTTCCAGATTCAGCCAGTAGCTGTGTAGCACGTGGAAGTGCAGCACAACCGGCCCGCGGGTGCGGGTGACGGTGCGGTAGAGATTATTCAGGTTGCCGAACAGGTCGCGGTTAAACAGGCGGAACAGCGCAATATTGGCGATGGAGGTCAGACGTGGCGTCTGCTTCAACACCTGCGGATAGTTATCATGGCTGACGCTTTTCTTGCCGCCCTTGCCGTAACCGTAAACAAAGCGCGACTGTAATCCTTTTTGCAGCGCGCGCTGGTGCAGATCCAGCGCTACGCCTGCCGCCCCGCCCTCTGCGAGGCGTACGTTAAATTGCAGAATGTTCATTTAATCACCTTCACGCGGGCTTTCTCGCCCACCACCAGCGCATTGTCCGGAATGCTGTCCAGCACCACGCTGCCTGCGCCAACCGTCACGTTATTGCCCACGGTAATCTCCCCGATCATCACCACGTTGGCGCCCAACTCGACGTTATTGCCAATCACCGGGCAGGCCAGGCTGTCTGGCCCACGGTTGCCGATTGTCACCCCGTGGCGAATGGTGAAATCATCACCCGCGACGACGAACTTGTTGATGACGACCGCATAGCCGTGATGAATGGTAAAGCGGCGGCCAATGGTGGCAGCGGCCTGAATTTCATAGCCAAAAAAGCATTCGGTGATGATGCGGTACAGCACCAGCACCGGCGCGGCCCAGATATTGTTCAGCACATTTTTTTTGCGCCACACCGAGCAAAAGTGCGCAATACGGTAGGCCAGAACCATGCAGCACGGGCGCAGGCTCCAGCTGTTAGCACGGCAATCTTCCAGAAACATTATTTCCCCCGAAGCCCGTCAGCCAGACGCTTGCCGTTACGCACCGACAGCAGCGTCAGCAGCGTGCGCCAGTTCATGCGCTTATTGCGGATCTGATAGAGGGTAAAGAGCTGATACTTCCGACTGGCACGGTCAAACTTGTCCTTGTGCTTGCGGTAAAAATGGAAGTAGCCCGAGAATTTTTTCGGTGACGAGGTGATCTGCATCTCCCCGTGGTTGATGTGCAGGATCTGCGTGGCCTCTTCCACCTTCCACGGCTCGCCGTACTCCACCACCATCCGCAGGAAAATGTCGTAATCCTGTGCGGCCTTCAGCTCGGTATCGAACAGACACTCCTTAAAGCGCCAGGCCCAGGTAAACACCTGGTTGCCGATAATGTTGCGCTTGTAGAACAGGCGGCGGGAATACGGTGATTTCGGATACAGCGGCAGGCTGGCCGGCTGCGAATAGACCTCGCCCTGACAGACATAGTCGTTGGCATACAGAAACGCGTGGGTCACCAGCTGCGCTTTGTGCGACAGGAAGATCGACAGACGGTTTGGTGTCCATTCGTCATCATCGTCGATACCGGTCAGATACTGCCCTTTCGCCTGCATAATCGCCTGATTGCGCACCGCGCACGCCCCGGAGTTGATGGCGTTATGCGTGTACACCACGCGCGGGTCGTTCAGGTCTTCGACAAACTTTTGCAGCTGTTCGTAAGAGGAGGAACAGTCATCCACGATAATCAGTTCCCAGTTATCGTAATCCTGACGCAGGACCGATTTAATCGCGCGGATCGCCAGCTGCTGACGATTCCATGTCGGCATATAGATAGAAATCAAAGGGCGTTGTGTGCTCATGTATTCCTCCTGCCCCTCACCCCGGCCCTCTCCCCGGAGGGGAGAGGGTGAAAGACCGCACCAGGCAGTCCCCTCTCCCCTCAGGGGAGAGGGTTAGGGTGAGGGGTGTGGGGTGTGTTTTGTTATTTAGAGTCAGACTTGTATTCGTACTCGTAGTAGCCGTAATCCTGATAACCCGTCGCACGGCGGAAGATGGAGTTCAGAATGACCCCTTTCACCTCAATACCGTTCTGCTCAAAGCGGCTCAGGCTGGTTTCCACTTCCTTCAGGGTGTTCACCGCATAGCGTGCAACCATCAGCGTGGTGCCCGCATGACGCCCTACCACGGCGGCGTCGGTGACCGCCAGAATTGGTGGGGTATCGATCAGCACCAGGTCATAGTTTTTGCTTGCCCACTCGATCAGCTGCGTGAAGCGCTCGCTCATCAGCAGTTCAGACGGGTTCGGCGGTACCTGGCCACGCGGGATCAGGTCAAATTTCGGAATCGAGGTCGGCTTGGCGCTCTCGCTGATCTCCCCTTTACCCAGCAGGATTTCCGACAGGCCGTTAACGTTGTTGGTGCCCAGCAGCTCATGGGTGTAGCCCTTACGCATGTCGCAGTCGATCAGCAGCACGCGCTTGTTGGTCTGGCTCACCACCGCCGCCAGGTTGGCACAAACGAAGGTCTTACCAATTGACGGGCTGACACCGGTCATCATCAGGACGTTGTTTTTGGCCTGCATCATGGCGAAGTGGAGGCTGGTACGCAGGCTACGCACCGCTTCAATCGCCAGGTCGGTCGGGTTACCCACGGCCAGCAGCTGGCTCTGTTTGTAACGCTTGACGCCCTTAACGGTTTTGACGCTGTCACGGGACTTCTGCCACTCCGAAAGCGGGATGCTGGCGTACACGCTGATCCCGTTCTCTTCCAGCACCTGCGGGCTTTCGATACCGCGGTTGAACAGCGAGCGCAGCAGCACGCCGACGATAGAGAGCATCAGGCCGAGAATAATGCTGCCGAGGATAATCAGCGCTTTCTTCGGCTTCAGCACGCCCGGCTGGGTAATCGCCGGGTCAACGATACGCACGTCGCCCACGGTGCTGGCTTCGGTGATTTTCAGCTCCTGCTGCTTGTTCAGCAGTTGCATGTAAACCTGCTGGCCGGATTCCACATCACGCGTCAGGCGTACGATTTCCTGCTGCGTCTTCGGCATCGCGGTCACGCGGTCATTCAGCTTCGCCTTCTCTTCTTCCAGGGTACGACGTTTCTCGAGCAGCGTGCGGTACGCCGGGTGACGTTTGGTATAGAGCTTGGAAATTTCCGCCTCTTTAAAGGTCAGCTCGTTTAGCTGCGCATCAATATTGACCATGGAGTCGAGAACCGATTTCGCCTCCAGCGGCAGGTCGACGGAGTCTTTATCCTGACGGTATGCGTTCAGCTTGTTCTCGGCGTCATCCAGACGGGCGCGCACCTCCGGCAGCTGTTTACTGAGGAACGCGAGGCTTTTAGCGGCTTCCGCTGACTTGCGCTCAACATTCTGCTCAAGGTAGTTACGGGTGATGCTGTTCAGGATGTCGCGGATTTGATCCTTGTCTTCACCGGTGAAGGTCATGCTCAGGACGCCGGTGTCCTTGCCGTTTTCGGTGACGGTCAGGTTGTTTTGCAGATTGTTGATCATCCCGAGCGTCGAGAATTTGGTGACCGTAAACTCACCGCCCTCGTGCGCCTGGATGGCACCAACCCTGATGCTCACGCCATCTTTGGTCAGCATCTGCCCCACTTCGCCGCGCGCGCTGAAGCCTGCGTCGCTGGTCAGCTGATACTGTTTTGGTCCCAGCACGGTCAGGGTAAAGGTTTGGTCCCCTGCCCCTTTTGGAATCACGAAGTCGGTCACTTTTACCGTATCGTTACTGCGCCCCATCAGGCGATCCCAGCCTGCGCCAAACACCGGGAAGGTGTTTTTGGTGACCGCGATATCCAGCCCCAGATCGTGAACCGTTTTGCCCAATACCAGGCGCGACTGGATCAGCTGAATTTCAGCCTCCGATGCCGGCGGCTTGTTGGCCAGCGCAGAGCCGATATCCTGAACCAGCGAGTTTCCGGTATTTTGTTCGATCTGCACCAGCGCGTCGGCGCTGTAAATAGGCGTCGCGAACAGCGTATAAACGATCGCCGCCACGGCAAAGATGGCGGTTATACCCAGCACCCACCATTTCGCTTCAATAACGGTCCCGACCAGGCGACCGATATCGATTTCATCACTGCCCGACGTCGGGGCGGCAGAAGGTCTTGTTTTTTCTGTCATTGTTATCCCTGCTGAGCTTTCAGTGCCTGCGCCCACTGGCGGGCAGACTGGTCTAGTAAGGTGTATACCGCCTCAAAGGCCTCGCGGCTCTTGCGATACGGATCGGGAATTTCGCGCTCACCATCCCAGTGACCAAACAGCATCACCTTGCCGCGCATCTCCGGTGCGATATCGCACAGCGCGTGAATGTGGCGTTTTTCCATCGCGAGGATCAGGTCATATTCCCGGCACATTCGGCCAGAGACCTGACGGGCAACGTGCCCGTCGAGTGAGAGGTTATGCTCAAGGGCGACGCTTGCGGCACGTTCGTCGGCACCTTTTCCGACCAGCGCGCCCAGCCCTGCGGAGTCGACCGTTAACGCAGGCTGGTAATTTTTCAACAGCCTTTCAGCCGTGGGGGAACGGCAAATGTTCCCCACACACACCACCAGAATTTTGTTAAACATCGCGGCTTACCAGGTATGAATGTCGCTCGCCGTATCCGTCATGTAGCGAACGCCACTGATGGTAGGCAGCAACTGGTTGATCAGACGGTTCCAGCGGGCAACCGGCGCGGTGGTGACATAGACCACATCGTATGGCTGGAGACGGAACGACGTTGCCATGACCAGCGACGTCGCGTCGGACATGTCCAGCTGGTAGATGTTGGCAATCTTGCCTTTCGCGTTTTCGCCTTTGATTGGACGGATCACAAAGATGCCGCTGGCGTTGGAGGCGGTCAGATCGATACCTTCCGCGTTGCCCAGGGCTTCGGTCAGGGTCATACCGCTGAAGTCCATCTTGAGGGTGCTCTGTTTCTTCACTTCACCCATCACGAACACTTTCAGATCGTCGTTGCGCGGCACGTAAAGAATATCGCCCGGATAGAGGAGACGGTTCTGGGTCAGGTCACCGTTTTGCATCAGCGCCTGAAGCGAAATGCGCTGCTCTTTGCCGTTGTGGGTCAGCACCACGTTGCGCCAGTCAGCACCGTCGGTTAAGCCGCCTGCGGCATTGATCGCATCAAGAACGGTGAGCGGGACGTTGGTGATAGCCTGCTGGCCGGATTTGTTGACCTGGCCTGAGATATAGGCTTTCTGGGATCGGAACGCGGCGATATTAACATCCACCTGCGGGTCAGCAATGTACTGCGCCAGGCGGCCGGTAATATCACTACGGATCTCAGCAAGCGTTTTGCCCGCGACGTGCACTTTGCCAATGTAGGGATAGAACATGGTGCCATCGGACTGTACCCAGTTACCGGTGTCGCTTGAGCTACGGTACTGGCCCGCAGGTGTGGTCAGTTCCGGGTGATCCCAGACGGTCACGTTAATGACGTCACCCGGACCAACGCGATACTGGTAAGAGGCAATTTCCTGGTCCAGAGACATATTTGGCTGAGCAACATTCGGACGTGGGCGTAATTGTTCTACCAGACGTGGGGTTAATGGGTAAACATTCACCATTTTGTCGAGATCAAAATCAGCATCCTGCTGTTTAATCACATCCTTGCCCATTGTTGACATATTGCTGCCGGGAAAGACCGTGCAACCACTCATCAAGGTCACAGACACCAATAATGGCATCAATTTCATTTTGGATTTCATCATTGATTATTTATCACTTTGGCAGAGTAATTATCCTGTGCAATTAAAATAAGCGCGGGTCGTGGTGACAATCAGAATGCAGTTAATCATTTAGCAATATAACTGGCATCAGTCCTAAAAAAAGCTTATTCATCCATTGGCTATTGACAGAATAATTGAGGCTGATTCACACGCTTTCAGGCACGCTACCGCCCTTGGCTTTCAGTTACCAATCCACTGACTAAACAATGCGTTATGGTTAGACACCCTCTTGGATCAGGCCTTTTGAGAAATATATCCGCCACCTTAAACGGGTGATTGATAATGTATAACCTTCACCAAAGACTGAAACAAAAATAGCAACAAGGAGATTTAACATTTGATGCTGGAAGAATTGTTGCAGCTAACCTAATAGCAGGCAAGGAGACAACCGTCCTAATATTCGTTTTTAAGATTAATATTAAGAGCAAAGTTTTGAGGTTTTCGGATTTTCTTTATATTGACAAAATAGAGCGCCAGACCATTTATTGCGATATATCCTAAATATCGTCTTTTGTAATTAAATCTTCGCATTTAACTTATTTACACAGCCCCGCAAATGGGTTTTACCTGATTGTAGCATTAAGAGAAATCTCACCCCGGCATTGCAATTTCCGTCTGCTTTATCCATGATCGAAGTGTGACATTAGTCATATAACAGAAGGTATTGCATTTACTATGGAATGGATTGCCGATCCATCAATCTGGGCCGGGCTGGTGACGCTGGTCGTCATCGAATTAGTGCTCGGCATTGATAACCTGGTGTTTATCGCCATCCTTGCCGATAAATTACCCCCTTCACAACGCGACCGCGCCCGCGTGACGGGTCTTCTGCTCGCCATGGTGATGCGTCTGCTGTTACTGGCCTCAATATCATGGCTGGTTACGCTCACCAAACCCTTATTCAGCGTGCAGGGTCTGAGCTTTAGCGCCCGCGACCTGATCATGCTTTTCGGCGGCTTGTTCCTGCTGTTCAAAGCCACGGTTGAGCTTAATGAGCGGCTGGAAGGAAAAGACAGTGAAAACCCCACCCAGCGGCGCGGCGCTAAATTCTGGCCAGTGGTCGCGCAGATAGTGGTGCTGGATGCCGTCTTTTCTCTCGACTCCGTGATTACTGCCGTCGGGATGGTTGACCATCTGGCGGTGATGATGGCCGCCGTGATCATTGCCATCACCCTGATGGTGCTCGCCAGTAAAGCCCTGACGCGCTTCGTGAACAGTCACCCGACTATCGTCATTCTCTGTCTGAGCTTCCTGCTGATGATTGGCTTTAGCCTGGTGGCGGATGGTTTTGGCTTCCATATCCCGAAAGGATATCTGTATGCCGCCATTGGTTTCTCGGTGCTTATTGAGTTTCTTAACCAGCTGGCCATTTTCAACCGCCGCCGTTTTCTTTCCGCGAACCAGACATTACGACAGCGCACCGCAGATACGGTGATGCGCCTGCTGAGCGGCAAAAAAGAGGATGCCGAGCTGGATGCTGAATCCGCTGCGATGCTAGCCGACCACAGCGACGGGCAGATCTTCAACCCGCAGGAACGCCGGATGATAGAGCGCGTGCTTAACCTCAACCAGCGCTCGGTCAGCAGTATCATGACCTCCCGCCACGACATTGAGCATATTGACCTGACGGCACCGGAAGAGCAGATCCGTGCCCTGCTGGATAAAAACCAGCACACCCGCGTGGTGGTGACCGGCGGAGAAGAGGAAGAAGAGCTGCTGGGCGTGGTACACGTGATTGACCTGCTGCAACAGCAGCTTCACGGTGAGCCGCTCAACCTGCGCGCGCTGGTGCGCCAGCCGCTGGTCTTCCCGGAAGCGCTGCCGCTGCTCTCGGCGCTGGAGCAGTTCCGCAACGCGCGTACCCACTTCGCGTTTGTCGTTGATGAGTTTGGTTCTGTGGAAGGGCTGGTGACGCTCAGCGACGTGATGGAAACCATCGCCGGTAATTTGCCTAATGAGGTGGATGAGATCGATGCACGCCACGATATTCAGAAAAACGCAGACGGCAGCTGGACCGCCAACGGCCATATGCCGCTCGAAGATCTGGTGCAGTTCGTTCCGCTTCCGCTGGACGAGAAGCGCGAATACCACACCATCGCCGGTTTGCTGATGGAATATCTGCAACGTATTCCGCAGCCGGGCGAAGAGGTCCAGGTGGGGGATTACATGATCAAAACCTTGCAGGTAGAGAGCCATCGCGTGCAGAAGGTGCAGCTGATACCGCTGCGCGGTGAAGATGAGATGGATTTTGAGGTGTAAAAAAGCCGGGTGGCGCTTCGCTTACCCGGCCTACGGTGTCTGGCTTTTGTAGGCCGGGTAAGGCGAAGCCGCCACCCGGCACAACAGGCATCAGAGCTTATCGAGCAACTTTTTCACGTCCTTACCAGACTGAGACTCTTTATTGCGGTCCGCCCAGTCATTCAGCCGACGTTTCGCTTCATCCTGAAGGTGCTTACGCAGGATCTGATCGACCTGCAAACTGTAATTGAGTTCCTGCCATTTTCCGTACACGCGCAGCGGTATCGGCGTCTGTTTCAGGAACTCGACAAGCTGGCCTTCCCCTTCCCAGCCGGCCTTCACGCGGACGTTGAAGCGGGTGTCAACCGTCTCTTTCACCAGATCCAGCGCGCCGTTTCCGGTCAGCGCCAGCAGGGACGAGATTCCCTGCATCTCGTCGAGCGAGAGCTGACCGTTGTCGAGGGCAAGCTCGCTGGTAAAGCTGTCGAGACGGGTTGCGCTGTCGTAGTTTTCATTCGCCTTCACGCTGCTGCTGCGCTCTACCGCCTGCTGCACCAGTTGCTGGAAGTTCAGCCCTTCCATGCGCGAATCTTTTAGCTCAACGTGCGCCTGCCCCTTCCAGCTACGACGGAAGGCGTCCGCATCAATCTTCGTGCCGGAGAAATCCCCGGCCAGCGACAGCTGCCCCGTGAGGGAAATCGGGTAATTAAAGGCTTTCAGGATGGTGCCAATCTCAACGTTTTCCAGACGCGGCTGGAACGCGGCGCTGGCAACGTCTTTACGTACGTCCAGCGTGCCCGGCAGGGAGAGATTTCCTGCCCCCATTTTTCCGCTGAGCTCAGAGATGACCAGCAGGCCGTTGTGGTTGAACATCTGGCTGTTGACGTCAGTAAAATCAATCCCACGCCAGCGCACGCTGTTCGCTTTCAGCAGAATGTCGGCGGTAAATCCGCGCAGACCATTGTAGTCAGGCAGATCGAGACTGGAGGAGATCACCGGACGCGACTGCGTGACCTGGCTTTGCCCTACCTGCGCGACACCCTCATCGGTTGCATTCACCGTTTGGGCCGCGAGCAGGTTCTCAAGGTTCAGCTTGTCGAATTGCAGATCCAACACCCACTTGGGTTTCTCATCAAGCGTGACGCTCGCCTGCCCCTTCAGGGAACTGTCGTTGGCCTGGAGGTTGAGCGCGTTCAGTTCGAGCTGTTTGCGCTCTTCGTGCCACACCGCCTGCATCGTGCCCTGGCCGGCGATCCCCTTCGCGGGTAAATCCGCGCCGGTCAGCTGCCAGTTGACCTGCTGAACGTCCGCCGTCAGCTGGTGCGGGTAGTCAGAGGCGTTCACGTTCGCATTCATCGACAGGTTGAGATCGCGCTGATTACGGTTGATCCGCCCGGAGAACTCCATGGTCGCGTGATGGTTGGCGTCCTGCTCCATCTTGAGGTTGATATTGCGGACGGTGATCTGTTCGTCATCCTCATGCTGGAAAACCAGCACGCTGTCAGCGACTTTCAGATTACCAATATCGAAAGACCAGCCGGTGTCAGACGGAACGTCAGGCAAAGTATTTTCACGCGGTGCGACCGGAGCATTCGCCTGACGAACGGCTTCGGTTTGTGGCGTAAGCTGAATCACCGCCCCTTTCAGCATCACCTGTTCAACCTGGAGCTGATGGGATAAGAGCGGGATGAGCGCGACATCAAGACGCATGTTATCCGCCGTAACAAGCGGCTGCGCGGCGCCCGGCGCGGTGAGCGACATACGTCCGGAGAGAATGCTGAGCTGCGGCCAGACGTGCCAGCGCAGCGGCCCGTCCAGCTTGAGTTCATACCCGCTGCGCGTTTCAACCTGCCGCACCATATAGACCCGGAAGTCATTCGGGTTAACCAGCAGCACCAACGCTGAAAGGCCAGCCACCAGCACCACCAGCAAAATCATCAGCGTTGTCAGAACTCTTCTCATGGCTTCCTCAGTGAACTCACAGATCAGTCTTTATCGATACGGCTGGCAACCGCACCCTGCTGGTCGCGATATTTTGCGTCCTGACGGCGGTTATAAGGACGGTCTGCCGGGCCGGTCAGCGGTTCGAAGCTCAACGCACCGATAATCATTCCCGGGCGAAGCGCCAGCGGCAGTTTACCGGCGTTAAAGAACTCCAGCACGATACGGCCAGACCAGCCCGGATCGATACGGTGCGCGGTGACGTGCACCATCAGGCCCAGACGCGCCAGAGAAGAGCGTCCGTCAAGCCAGCCGACCAGATCCGCAGGCAGCGTGACCGATTCAAAGGTCACCGCCAGCGCCAGTTCGCCAGGATGGAGATAAAACGCCTCTCCTTCTTCGATGACGATTTCGTCACTCATGACGCGATCCAGCGCCGCACTGACTTCGTCTTTCGGCCCGCTGAGGTCGATAAACGGTGCCGTGTGGCCGCTGAAGGTGCGGAACTTATTCCCCAGGCGTACATCGACGGTCACGCCGTTAATACGCTCAACCGGCGGACGCGGGGTGATAGACAGGCGGCCTTCATCCAGCCAGGCTTCTATATCGCGGTCACAAAGACGCATGGCACTTTCTCCTTTCGTGCATCGCGCCCTGAATCCTTACGGCATCAGGGCAAAACCAGGTTATCTCTGAACGGTACACAATTCACACGGCTTATTCAAAAAACTGACTGATTTTCGCTTTTAAGATATCAATGGCAATACGGTTTTTACCGCCGCGAGGCACAATAATATCGGCGTATTGTTTAGAAGGCTCAATAAATTGCAGGAACATCGGGCGAACGGTTTTCTGATACTGCGCCATCACGGAGTCCATGGAGCGACCGCGTTCGTTAACGTCGCGTTTAATACGCCGCATCAGGCAGATATCCAGCGGGGTATCGACGAAAATCGAGAAGTTCATTGATTCGCGCAGACGGGCGTCGGTGAGCAGCAAAATCCCTTCAAGGATAATCACCTTCTTGGGCTCAATGCGGATCGTTTCCTGGGTGCGGGTATGTTCCACGTAACTGTAGACGGGCAGCTCAATCGCCTCGCCGCGCTTCAGCGCTTCCAGATGCTGGAACAGCAGACTGTGATCCATCGCACTGGGGTGGTCGTAGTTGGTTTTTACGCGCTCTTCCATCGAAAGATGGGATTGATCTTTGTAATAGCTATCTTCGGGAATAACACCGATATGCTCATCACCCACTTGTTCACGCAGTTCGCGATAAAGCGTACTGGCAATAAGACTTTTACCTGAAGCCGATGCGCCGGCAATGCCTATGATGACGCACTGATGAGACTTATCAGTCATAAATTTAGCGACCTGATTAACCTGGATGTAAGGAAGGACGACGCCGGAGCGTCAAACGCGGCAATTATAGGGATTTCGGTGGCGTGATACCAGTCGAATGCGCAGGTTATGCGAGGCGGGCTGAAAAGCGCCGTTTCACGCCTTTAGCGAAATTTTTACGCACGGATTTTCACCATTTCATCCCCCTTCTTCGCAGAGTAACTATTTTATAAGTCTATGAAGTCAAAATCTGAGCACTCAGCATATGAATTGTAAAATGTTTGTACTAGCATAAACCAAATTAATGATTTCACGCGTCCGGAGCTGGCTCCTGACAACACGGCGTCCCTGGATAGAGCGGTAATGAATAAACAATACCAGCGGGTTTTGGTTACTACCCCACATCCTTTACTGCGGCTTGTCTGTCTGGGTCTGGTCACGTTCATCTTCACCTTATTTTCCCTTGAGCTGACTCGCTTCGGTTCGCTGCTGGCGCCATTGTGGTTCCCGACCTCCATTATGATGGTGGCGTTTTACCGCCATGCGGGAAAAATGTGGCCCGGCATCGCCCTCGCCTGCTCCTTTGGCAATATTTTTGCCTCGTGGATGCTCTTTTCATGGGAATCAATCAACTTAACCTACACGGCAATCAATATTATTGAGGCCTGTGTTGGTGCGGTGTTGCTGCGTAAGCTGCTCCCCTGGTATAACCCGCTGCAAAACCTCAACGACTGGATACGCCTTGCCCTCGGCAGCGCCCTGGTGCCGCCGCTGGTGGGCGGCATTCTGGTTCATTTTCTGGTGCCAGGCGCGGAGCCGCTGCGTAATTTTCTGTTTTGGGTACTTTCAGAAGCCATTGGCGCACTGGCGCTTGTACCGTTAGGTCTGCTGTTTAAACCGCATTACCTGCTGCGCCACCGCAACCCGAAACTGCTGCTGGAAACGCTGGTGACCCTGGTCATCACCCTGGTCCTGAGCTGGACGGCTATCACCTGGCTGCCGTGGCCGTTCACCTGCATCATCGTTTTGCTGATGTGGAGCGCGGTACGCCTGCCGCGAATGGAAGCATTCCTGATTTTTTTATTCACCATCATGATGGTGTCCTTGATGATGGCGCGAAACCCGCCCTCCATGACACCTTCAAACATGATGGTGACCTTCAACGCGCCATGGCTTCCCTTCCTGATGATGCTGCTCCCCGCCAACATTATGACGATGGTGATGTATGCCTTCCGGGCCGAACGTAAACATATTACGGAAAGCGAAGAACGTTTTCGTAATGCGATGGAATATTCCGCGATTGGTATGGCGCTGGTGGGCATTGAGGGCCAGTGGCTTCAGGCCAACAAGGCGCTGTGCAATTTCCTCGGTTACAGTCAGTCTGAGCTTCAGTCGCTCACGTTCCAGCAGTTAACCTGGCCGGAAGATTTAAATACCGACCTGGAGCAGTTGCAACAGCTGATTAACGGGGAGATCAACAGCTACAGCCTCGAAAAACGCTACTACACCCGCAGCGGCGAGGTGGTGTGGGCGCTGCTGGCCGTTTCCGTTGTGCGCCATGCAGACGGCACGCCGCTCTACTTTATTGCCCAGATTGAAGACATCAACGACCTGAAACAGACCGAGTGGGTGAATAAGCGTCTGATGGAGCGTATCACCCTCGCGAACGAAGCCGGCGGCATCGGGATCTGGGAGTGGGATCTCGAGCCGGACGTGATCAGCTGGGATAAACGGATGTTTGAGCTGTACGAGATCCCCCCGCACATTAAACCCACCTGGCAGCTCTGGCATGCGGCCATGGTGCCTGAAGATCGTGCGCACGCCGAACAGGTACTGCGTGAGTCACTCCAGGCCAGGGTGCCTTTCAAGCTGGAATTTCGCATTCGCGTCAAGGATGGCATTCGCCACATTCGTTCGCTGGCGAACCGGGTGCTGAACAAACAGGGCGAAGTGGAGCGGCTGTTAGGGATCAACATGGATATGACCGAGGTGAAGCAGCTGAACGAGGCGCTGTTTCAGGAAAAAGAGCGCCTGCATATCACCCTCGACTCCATCGGCGAAGCGGTGCTGTGCACCGATATCGACATGAACATCACCTTTATGAACCCGGTCGCCGAGAAGATGAGCGGCTGGTCGCAAAGCGAAGCGCTGGGTCAGCCCGTTCTGAAGGTGCTGCACATTACCTTCGGCGAGAACGGCCCATTAATGGAAAACATCCACAGCGGCGATATGTCCCGTACCGATATCGAACAGGATGTGGTGCTTAACTGCCGGAATGGCGGCAGTTTCGACATTCATTACAGCATTACCCCGCTCAGCACCCTGGAGGGGCACGCTATCGGCTCGGTGCTGGTGATTCAGGATGTCACCGAGTCGCGCAAAATGCTGCGCCAGCTGAGCTACAGCGCTTCCCATGACGCCCTTACCCACCTGGCGAACCGCGTCAGTTTTGAAAACCATCTTAAGCGCCTGTTGCAGACGGTACAGGAGACCCATCAGCGTCACGCGCTGGTCTTTATCGATCTTGACCGTTTTAAGGCGGTGAACGATACCGCAGGCCACGCGGCGGGCGACGCGCTCCTGCGCGAACTCTCTTCGCTGATGCTGACCATGCTGCGCTCCAGCGACGTGCTGGCGCGTCTGGGCGGCGACGAGTTTGGCCTGCTGCTGCCGGACTGCAACGTCGAAAGCGCACGCTATATTGCGGGCCGGTTGATCGACGCCATCAACAACTATCATTTTTCCTGGGAAGGACGCCTGCACCGCATCGGCGCCAGCGCGGGGATCACGTTGATTGACGACTCTAATCATCAGACAGCGGAAGTGATGTCTCAGGCCGATATCGCCTGTTACGCCTCGAAAAACAGCGGGCGCGGTGTGGTCACCGTCTATGAACCCCAGCAGGAGCGGATCCACAGCACGCGCAGCATGATGTCGCTGGATGAGCAGTGGCACATGATCAAAGATAATCATCTGCTGATGATCGCCCGCAGCGTCGCCTCACCGCGCATTCCCGAGAGCAGTAGCTTCTGGCTGATTTCCCTGCGGTTGTGGACCAGCCAGGGGGAAGTGCTGGAAGAGCATGCCTTCCGCGCCGGGCTGGCGGAGCCGGAGCTGCTGCACGCCCTTGACCGACGTATATTCAGCGAATTTTTCCGTACCTATGCCGCACAGGTGGCGGCCAAAGGGATGGGCGTCGCGCTGCCGCTCTCAGAAGCGGGTTTAGCCAGCGTCACGCTGGTGGATGAGCTGCTCGACCTGATCACCAGAGGTCCGCTGCCGGCGCGGCTGCTGCATCTGGCGATCGCCGTTGATGTGCTGAGCAATACGGATGAAAACGTGCAGCAGGGTCTGCAAAAGCTTCGTCAGGCTGGCTGTCGCGTGGTGCTGACCCGGGTTGGACGCGATATGAACGTCTTCAGCCAGCTCAGCGCCAACACCGCTGATTATCTGCTGCTGGATGCAGACGTGGTGACCAACGTCCACGGCAATCTGATGGATGAGATGATGGTGACCATCATTCAGGGCCACGCCCAGCGTCTGGGCATAAAAACCATTGCCGGGCCATGCCATCAGTCGATCATGATGAATACGCTGTCGGGCATCGGCATTGACTTTATTTACGGCGACACCATCGGGGAAGCGCAGCCGCTCGATCTACTGCTGAATACCAGCTATTTCGCCATCAACTGACGGCGACCAGCCGTCGGTGTACCAGATATGTAACAGCGCATACGAGCGCCACGGCTGCCAGCGCTCGGCATAGCGACGGATCTGCGCGGGCGTCATACCGGCAAAGCGCTGTTTAATGAGATAATCATCCGGCAGGAAAACATCCTTCGCCTGCCAGCCGCGCAAGGCCAGATAATTTGCGGTCCAGCGCCCGATGCCGGGGCGCTGCTGTAGCGCCTTCATCCCGGCCTCGACGTTCGCAGGCGGGAACAGCGGGAATTCACCCTCCACCACCGACTGCGCCAGATGAATCAACGACTCCGCACGCTTGAGCGGCATCCCAAGGGATTTCAACGCCAGCGGATCCACCGCGGCCAGTACCTCTGGCGGAGGAAAACAGAGGTAGCCCGGCGCGTCCTGGATGGGTTCACCGCACAGCGCCACCACTCTTGACGCCAGTTTTGCCGCCATCGCCACGCTCACCAGTTGCCCGAGAATGGCGCGCACGCCCTGCTCGTAGGCATCCATCGCGCCCGGCAAACGTAACCCCGGCCGCGCCGCGCCGAGGTCGCCCAGGGTCTGCGCAATTCTTAGCGGGTCGCAATCAAGATCGAACAGGCGGGCAATGCGATCCAGGCAAATATCCGCCACCGGGATCAGGCCAGGGCTGAGCGACACCGCCAGCGTATGGGTTGCGCTGTCTGGCGTAACCCGTAAAACGCCCTGGTGCCCCGCATAGCCAAAACTGCGTTCGTAGTAATCCTCCGTAACGGTCTCAACCCCTGTGACCGCACGCGCGGCAAGAAAGCCAAACATCCACTGCCAGTCGTAGGGCGGTTGCCAGTTCAGGGTGTACATCGTCTCTCCTTTTGTATTTACCTCAGCATAAACCGAAAGATCGCGTTGCGCCTTGCTTTCATATTCCTGTTGTCGCCTGGCAGACATTTCGCTAAAGTCTCGCCCCTTCTCACCGGCATGGGGATTTATTGTGTTTATTGGATTCGACTACGGCACCGCAAACTGCTCGGTTGCGATAATGCAAAACGGACAACCGCAGCTCCTGAAAATGGAAAACGGCAGTACGCTGTTGCCGTCAATGCTCTGTGCGCCCACGCGTGAAGCGGTGAGCGAGTGGCTGTTCCGCCATCATCAGGTTCCGGCCACGGCGGCGGAAACCCAGGCGCTGCTGCGCCGTGCGGTCAGCTTTAACCGCGAGGAAGATATCGACGTTACCCCTTCCAGCGTGCAGTTCGGCCTCTCTTCCCTCGGGCAGTACATTGAAGACCCGGAAGAGGTCTACTTCGTTAAATCGCCGAAATCCTTCCTTGGCGCCAGCGGACTGAAGCCACAGCAGGTGGCGATGTTTGAAGATCTGGTCTGCGCGATGATGCTGCACATCCGCAATCAGGCGCAGTCGCAGGTGCCGGATGCCATCACCCAGGCGGTGATTGGCCGTCCGATCAACTTCCAGGGGCTGGGCGGCGACGAAGCCAACCAACAGGCGCAGGGGATCCTTGAGCGTGCAGCGCACCGGGCTGGCTTCCGTGACGTGGTGTTCCAGTATGAGCCGGTTGCGGCGGGGCTGGATTTTGAAGCCACGCTGACGGAAGAGAAACGGGTGCTGGTGGTGGACATCGGCGGTGGTACGACGGACTGTTCATTACTGCTGATGGGTCCGCAGTGGCATAATCGTCGCGATCGTGAAAACAGCCTGCTGGGGCACAGCGGCTGCCGCGTGGGCGGTAACGATCTGGATATCGCCCTGGCATTCAAGAGCCTGATGCCGCTGCTCGGCATGGGCGGTCAAACCGAGAAAGGCATCGCCCTGCCGATCCTGCCATGGTGGAATGCGATTGCCATCAACGACGTCCCTGCCCAGAGTGATTTTTACAGCACCGCGAATGGGCGTTTCCTTAACGATCTGGTGCGTGATGCGCAGGATGCAGAGAAGGTCGCGCTGCTGTATAAGGTGTGGCGTCAGCGTCTGAGCTACCGGGTGGTGCGCACCGCCGAAGAGAGCAAAATCGCCCTTTCCGATCGTCCTGAGCATGCGGTTACGCTGCCGTTTATCAGTGACGATCTGGCTACGGCTATCACCCAGGAAGGGCTGGAAATGGCGCTGGCTCAGCCGCTACAGCGTATTCTGGAGCAGGTGCAGCTGGCGCTTGAGAATGGCAAAGAGAAACCGGACGTGATTTACCTGACCGGCGGTAGCGCCCGTTCACCGCTGATCAAGAAAGCGCTGGCGGAACAGCTGCCGGGGATCCCGATTGCCGGCGGCGATGACTTTGGCTCCGTTACGGCAGGGCTGGCGCGCTGGGCGCAGGTGGTGTTTAGCTAATGGAGTTGTGCCGGGTGGCGCTGCGCTTACCCGGCCTACGGTTCGAGGATCTTGTAGGCCGGGTAAGGCGAAGCCGCCACCCGGCGAAACAACGCACCACACTCAGACCATTCCTGACAGTCTTCCATATTTCCTCCATTTTTCCGCTGTGTTACCTGACTAAACTAGTATCATTCCCCGAAAGTGTTTCAGGACGAGAACGTATAACGATGAAAGGCAGTAACAAATCCCGCTGGGCAATCGCCGTTGGTCTGATTGTGGTGGTCCTGGCCGCCGCCTGGTACTGGCACAGCCAGTCCGCGAACTCCACGGCACCTGCTGGCGCCAATAGCCCCTCACAACGTCCAACGGGCGGCGGGCGCCACGGTATGCGCGGCGCGGCGCTGGCACCGGTGCAGGCGGCAACGGCGGTGAATAAAGCGGTGCCTCGTTATCTCTCCGGGCTGGGAACCATCACCGCCGCCAACACCGTGACGGTACGTAGCCGCGTGGATGGTCAGCTGATGGCCATCCACTTCCAGGAAGGCCAGCAGGTGAAAGCCGGCGATCTGCTGGCGGAAATCGACCCAAGCCAGTTTAAGGTGGCCCTGGCGCAGGCGCAGGGGCAGCTCGCGAAAGACAAAGCCACCCTCGCCAATGCCCGCCGCGATTTAGCCCGCTATCAGCAGCTGGTAAAAACCAACCTCGTGTCGCGCCAGGAGCTGGATACCCAGCAGTCTCTGGTCAGTGAATCTCAGGGCACCATCAAGGCCGACGAAGCCGCGGTCGCCAGCGCCCAGCTCCAGCTCGACTGGAGCCGGATCACCGCGCCGATTGACGGCCGCGTGGGCCTGAAACAGGTTGATATCGGCAACCAAATCTCCAGCGGCGACACCACGGGCATCGTGGTGATCACCCAGACGCACCCTATCGATCTCGTCTTTACCCTGCCGGAAAGCGACATTGCGACGGTGATACAGGCGCAGAAGGCCGGAAAAGCGCTGGTGGTTGAAGCCTGGGATCGCACCAACAAGCAGAAGCTGAGCGAAGGTTCGCTGTTGAGCCTGGATAACCAGATCGATACCACCACCGGCACCATCAAGCTTAAAGCACGCTTCAACAATCAGGACGATGCCCTGTTCCCGAATCAGTTCGTCAATGCGCGAATGCTGGTCGCGACAGAAGAAAACGCCGTGGTGATCCCGACGGCGGCCCTGCAAATGGGCAGTGAAGGCAACTTTGTCTGGGTGCTGAACAGCGAAAACAAGGTCAGCAAACATCTGGTGAAAACCGGGATCCAGGACAGTCAGACGGTGGTGATCAGTGCCGGGCTGTCCGCTGGCGACCGCGTCGTAACCGACGGTATTGACCGTCTGACCGAAGGGGCGCAGGTCGAGGTGGTGGAAGCGCAGAATACAGGAGCAAAAGCCTGATGCAGGTGATGCCGCCGAGCTCTACAGGTGGGCCATCACGCCTGTTTATCTTACGTCCGGTTGCGACGACCCTGTTGATGGTGGCGATCCTGCTGGCCGGGATCATTGGCTACCGTTTTCTGCCCGTGTCGGCGCTGCCGGAAGTGGACTACCCGACCATTCAGGTTGTCACCCTCTATCCGGGCGCCAGTCCGGATGTGGTGACGTCCGCCATCACCGCCCCGCTGGAGCGCCAGTTCGGCCAGATGTCTGGCCTGAAGCAGATGTCCTCCCAGAGCTCCGGCGGCGCCTCGGTCGTCACGCTTCAGTTCCAGCTCACGCTGTCGCTGGACGTCGCCGAGCAGGAGGTGCAGGCCGCGATTAACGCTGCCACTAACCTGCTGCCGTCTGACCTGCCGAATCCACCGGTTTACAGCAAGGTCAACCCGGCAGACCCGCCGATCATGACCCTTGCCGTCACCTCCTCGGCCATGCCGATGACGCAGGTGGAAGACATGGTTGAAACCCGCGTGGCGCAGAAGATTTCGCAGGTGACCGGCGTGGGACTGGTGACGCTGGCGGGCGGTCAACGCCCCGCTGTGCGCGTTAAGCTCAATGCCCAGGCCATTGCCGCGCTGGGGTTAACCAGCGAAACCATTCGCACCGCCATCAGCAGCGCCAACGTTAACTCAGCGAAGGGCTCGCTCGACGGCCCAACCCGTGCGGTTACGCTCTCCGCCAACGACCAGATGCAGTCCGCCGATGAGTACCGTCAGCTGATTGTGGCCTATCAAAACGGCGCGCCGATCCGCCTCGGCGACGTGGCAACCGTCGAACAAGGCGCGGAAAACAGCTGGCTCGGGGCGTGGGCTAATAAGCAGCAGGCGATTGTCATGAACGTTCAGCGCCAGCCGGGCGCGAACATTATTGATACCGCCGACAGCATTCGCACCATGCTGCCGCAGCTGGTGGAAAGCCTGCCAAAATCGGTGAGCGTGAAAGTGCTTTCTGACCGCACCACGAATATTCGCGCCTCGGTGTCAGACACCCAGTTCGAGCTGATGCTGGCGATTGCGCTGGTGGTGATGATCATCTACCTGTTCCTGCGCAACGTTCCGGCAACCATCATTCCCGCCGTCGCCGTGCCGCTCTCGCTGGTCGGGACGTTTGCGGTGATGGTGTTCCTCGACTTTTCGATTAATAACCTGACGCTGATGGCGCTCACCATCGCCACCGGGTTCGTGGTGGACGATGCCATCGTGGTCATCGAGAACATCTCGCGCTATATCGAAAAAGGTGAAAAGCCCTTAGCCGCCGCGCTGAAGGGCGCAGGAGAAATTGGCTTTACCATTATCTCGCTCACCTTCTCGCTGATTGCGGTGCTGATCCCGCTGCTGTTTATGGGGGATATCGTCGGGCGGCTGTTCCGCGAGTTTGCCGTGACGCTGGCGGTCGCCATTCTGATCTCTGCCGTGGTGTCGCTGACGCTAACGCCGATGATGTGCGCCCGCATGCTGAGCCACGAGTCCTTGCGCAAGCAAAACCGCTTCTCGCGCGCCTCCGAGCGGATGTTCGAGCGCATTATCGCCGCCTACGGCCGCGTGCTGGCGAAAGTCCTGAACCATCCGTGGGCAACGCTCGGCGTGGCGCTCGGCACCCTGGCGCTCAGCGTCATGCTGTGGATTTTCATTCCGAAAGGCTTCTTCCCGATTCAGGACAACGGCATTATTCAGGGCACGCTTCAGGCGCCGCAGACGGTCTCCTTCGCCAACATGGCGCAGCGCCAGCAGCAGGTGTCTGAGATCATCATGAAAGATCCGGCGGTGGAAAGCCTGACTGCCTACGTGGGCGTGGACGGCACCAACCCGTCGCTCAACAGCGCGCGCCTGCAAATTAACCTTAAACCGCTTGATGACCGCGACGATCGCGTCAACGCGGTAATTGAGCGCCTGCAAAGCGCGGTGGCGCGCGTGCCGGGCATTGAGCTGTATCTGCAACCGATCCAGGATTTAACCATTGATACGCAGGTGAGCCGCACGCAGTACCAGTTTACGCTCCAGGCCACCTCGCTTGATGCACTCAGCACCTGGGTGCCGCAGCTGGTGGATAAGCTGAAAGCACTGCCGCAGGTTTCTGACGTCAGCAGCGACTGGCAGGATAAAGGGCTGGCGGCGTACGTGAACGTCAACCGCGACACCGCCAGCCGTCTGGGCATTACCATGTCCGACGTGGATAACGCCCTGTATAACGCCTTTGGTCAGCGGCTGATCTCCACCATTTACACCCAGGCCAACCAGTATCGCGTGGTGCTGGAACATAACACCGAGAACACGCCCGGGCTTGCCGCGCTGGACTCAATACGCCTGACCAGCAAAGACGGCGGGATTGTGCCGCTCAGCGCCATTGCCAGCGTGGAAGAGCGCCACACCCCGCTGTCGATTAACCATCTCGATCAGTTCCCGTCCACCACCATTTCGTTCAACGTGCCGGACGGGTATTCGCTGGGCGAAGCGGTGGAGGCCATTCTGGGCGCGGAGAAAGAACTCAGCTTCCCGTCCGATATTCAGACCCAGTTCCAGGGCAGTACGCTGGCGTTCCAGGCCGCGCTGGGCAGCACCGTCTGGCTGATTGTCGCGGCGGTGGTGGCGATGTATATCGTGCTTGGCGTGCTGTATGAGAGTTTCATCCACCCGATCACCATCCTCTCCACCCTGCCGACAGCGGGCGTGGGGGCGCTGCTGGCGCTGATGCTGGCGGGGAGCGAACTGGACGTGATTGCGATCATCGGCATCATCCTGCTTATCGGCATCGTGAAGAAAAACGCCATCATGATGATCGACTTTGCGCTGGCCGCCGAGCGCGAGCAGGGTATGGCGCCGCGCGAGGCCATTTACCAGGCCTGCCTGCTGCGTTTTCGCCCGATCCTGATGACCACTCTCGCCGCCCTGCTGGGCGCACTGCCGCTGATGCTGAGCACCGGCGTGGGGGCCGAACTGCGCCGTCCGCTGGGCATCGGCATGGTCGGCGGTCTGCTCGTGAGCCAGGTGCTGACGCTGTTTACCACGCCGGTTATCTACCTGCTGTTTGACCGTCTGGCCCTGTGGACAAAAAGCCGCTTCCCGAAACGTGAAGAGGAGGCGTAAGTGAAGTTTTTCGCCCTCTTCATTTACCGTCCTGTAGCGACGATTTTACTCTCCGTCGCTATCACTCTGTGCGGCGTGCTCGGCTTCCGGCTGCTGCCGGTGGCCCCGCTACCGCAGGTCGATTTCCCGGTGATCATGGTCAGCGCCTCGCTGCCGGGTGCCTCGCCGGAAACCATGGCCTCATCGGTGGCGACGCCGCTTGAGCGATCGCTTGGGCGAATTGCCGGGGTTAACGAGATGACCTCCAGCAGTTCGCTGGGCAGCACGCGCATCATTCTGGAATTTAACTTCGACCGGGATATCAACGGTGCGGCGCGCGACGTGCAGGCTGCGATTAACGCCGCCCAAAGCCTGCTGCCGAGCGGCATGCCGAGCCGTCCAACCTACCGCAAGGCCAACCCGTCCGATGCGCCGATCATGATCCTGACGCTTACGTCAGAGACCTACTCCCAGGGCGAGCTGTACGATTTTGCCTCCACCCAGCTGGCGCAAACCATCGCCCAGATTGACGGCGTGGGCGACGTGGACGTCGGCGGCAGCTCCTTGCCCGCCGTGCGCGTGGGGCTGAATCCGCAGGCGCTGTTTAATCAGGGCGTGTCGCTGGACGACGTGCGATCCGCCATCAGCAACGCCAACGTGCGTAAGCCGCAGGGTGCGATCGAGGACAGCAGCCACCGCTGGCAGATCCAGACCAACGACGAGCTGAAAACCGCCGCCGAGTATCAGCCGTTGATTATTCACTACAACAACGGCGCGGCGGTGCGCCTGAGCGACGTCGCCAGCGTCACCGATTCGGTGCAGGACGTGCGTAACGCCGGGATGACCAATGCCAAACCGGCGATTTTGCTGATGATCCGCAAGCTGCCGGAAGCCAACATCATTCAGACGGTGAACAGCATCCGCGCGCGGCTGCCGGAGCTTCAGGAAACCATTCCGGCGGCCATCGATCTCCAGATTGCGCAGGACCGCTCCCCCACCATCCGCGCCTCGCTTGAAGAGGTAGAGCAAACGCTGATCATCTCCGTCGCGCTGGTAATTCTGGTGGTGTTCCTGTTCCTGCGCTCGGGGCGCGCCACGCTGATCCCGGCGGTAGCGGTCCCGGTATCGCTGATAGGCACCTTTGCCGCCATGTACCTGTGCGGGTTTAGCCTTAACAACCTGTCGCTGATGGCGCTGACGATTGCTACCGGGTTTGTGGTGGATGACGCCATCGTGGTGCTGGAGAATATCTCGCGTCATCTGGAAGCGGGCATGAAGCCGCTCCAGGCGGCGCTTCAGGGGACGCGCGAAGTGGGCTTCACGGTCCTGTCCATGAGCCTGTCGCTGGTGGCGGTGTTCCTGCCGCTGCTGCTGATGGGCGGCCTGCCGGGGCGACTGCTGCGCGAATTTGCCGTCACGCTCTCCGTCGCCATTGGTATCTCACTGGTGATTTCGCTGACGCTAACGCCGATGATGTGCGGCTGGATGCTAAAGCGCAGCCAACCACACTCACAGCCGCGCAGGAAAGGCTTTGGCCACGTCCTGATGGCGATGCAGTCCGGCTACGGCAAATCGCTGAAATGGGTGCTGAACCACACGCGTATTGTCGGGCTGGTGCTTATCGCCACCATCGGGCTCAACGTCTGGATGTATATCACCATCCCGAAAACCTTCTTCCCGGAGCAGGATACCGGCGTGCTGATGGGCGGTATTCAGGCAGACCAGAGCATTTCGTTCCAGGCGATGCGCGGCAAGCTTCAGGACTTTATGAAAATCATCCGGGAAGATCCGGCCGTAGACAACGTTACCGGCTTTACCGGCGGCTCGCGCGTTAACAGCGGGATGATGTTTATTACCCTTAAGCCGCGCGGTGAACGTCACGAAACGGCGCAGCAGATCATTGACCGCTTGCGGGTGAAGCTCGCCAAAGAGCCGGGGGCAAACCTGTTTTTGATGGCCGTTCAGGATATCCGCGTCGGCGGACGACAGGCTAACGCCAGCTATCAGTACACCCTGCTCTCGGATGACTTAGCCGCCCTGCGCGAGTGGGAGCCGAAGATCCGTAAAGCGCTGGCCGCGCTGCCGCAGCTGGCGGACGTGAACTCCGACAGCCAGAACAACGGCGCGGAGATGGCGCTCACCTACGATCGTGAAACTATGGCCCGCCTGGGCATTAACGTGGAGGCGGCCAACAGCCTGCTTAACAACGCCTTCGGGCAGCGTGAAGTCTCCACCATCTATCAGCCGATGAACCAGTACAAGGTGGTAATGGAAGTTGATCCGCGCTACACCCAGGACATCAGCGCGCTGGACAAGATGTTTGTGATCAATGATGACGGCAAGGCGATCCCGCTGTCGTACTTCGCCAGCTGGCAGCCGTCGAACGCGCCGCTGTCGGTGAACCACCAGGGGCTTTCCGCCGCCTCGACCGTGTCGTTTAACCTGCCAACCGGCTCGTCGCTGTCTGAGGCCAGCGATGCCATTAACCGCGCCATGACCCAGCTCGGGGTGCCCTCCTCCGTGCGCGGCAGCTTTGCCGGTACGGCGCAGGTGTTCCAGGACACCATGAACTCGCAGGTCATTTTGATCCTGGCGGCCATTGCCACGGTGTACATCGTGCTGGGCGTGCTGTATGAAAGCTACGTGCACCCGTTGACCATTCTCTCCACGCTTCCCTCTGCGGGCGTGGGGGCGCTGCTGGCGCTGGAGCTGTTCGGTGCTCCATTCAGCCTCATCGCGCTCATTGGGATCATGCTGTTAATAGGTATTGTGAAGAAAAACGCGATAATGATGGTTGACTTTGCCCTGGACGCCCAGCGCAACGGCAACCTGACGCCGGACGAGGCGATATTCCAGGCCTGTCTGCTGCGTTTTCGCCCGATCATGATGACTACGCTGGCCGCGCTGTTCGGCGCACTGCCGCTGGTCATATCCGGCGGTGACGGCTCTGAACTGCGCCAGCCGTTGGGGATCACGATCGTTGGCGGCCTGGTGATGAGCCAGTTGCTGACGCTCTACACCACGCCGGTAGTCTATCTGTTCTTTGACCGCCTGCGGCTGCGTTTTTCGCGTAAAAAGAGAACCACGGTGACCGAGTAAATGACCGACCTACCCAGTAACGTTCGCTGGCAATTGTGGATCGTCGCGTTCGGCTTCTTTATGCAGTCGCTGGACACGACCATCGTGAACACAGCCCTCCCCTCAATGGCGAAAAGCCTGGGGGAGAGCCCGCTGCACATGCATATGGTGATTGTCGCCTACGTGCTGACGGTCGCCGTGATGCTGCCCGCCAGCGGCTGGCTGGCGGATAAAGTCGGCGTGCGGAACATCTTTTTCACCGCCATTGTGCTGTTTACCACCGGGTCGCTGTTTTGCGCCCAGGCCAATACCCTCGACCAGCTGGTGATGGCGCGCGTGCTACAGGGTGTCGGCGGTGCGATGATGGTGCCCGTCGGGCGGTTAACGGTGATGAAAATTGTTCCGCGCGCGCAGTATATGGCGGCGATGACCTTCGTCACCCTGCCCGGTCAAGTCGGCCCGCTGCTGGGCCCGGCGCTGGGCGGTATTCTGGTGGAGTATGCCTCCTGGCACTGGATCTTCCTGATCAACCTGCCGGTCGGTATTATCGGCGCGATTGCCACCCTGACGCTGATGCCGAACTATAAAATGCAGACCCGGCGCTTTGATTTCTTTGGCTTCATCCTGCTGGCAGCTGGCATGGCGACGCTCACCCTGGCGCTCGACGGGCAAAAAGGGCTGGGGATCTCCTCCCTGTCGCTCGCCCTGCTGGTAGCGCTGGGTGTCACCGCCATTCTCTGGTATCTGTGGCATGCCAGAGGCAACGCTAACGCGCTGTTTAGCCTGAACCTGTTCAAGAATCCCACCTACCGTCTTGGTCTGTTCGGCAGCTTTGCCGGACGCATCGGCAGCGGCATGTTGCCGTTTATGACGCCGGTATTTTTACAGATTGGGATGGGCTTCTCGCCGTTCCATGCCGGGCTGATGATGATCCCGATGGTGCTCGGCAGCATGGGGATGAAGCGTATTGTGGTGCAGGTGGTAAACCGCTTTGGCTATCGCCGGGTGCTAGTGGCCGCCACGCTCGGGCTGTCGCTGGTTAGTCTGCTGTTTATGACCGTGGCGCTGCTGGGCTGGTACTACATCCTGCCGCTGGTGCTGTTCTGCCAGGGGATCATCAACTCCATGCGCTTCTCGTCGATGAACACCCTGACGCTGAAAGATCTGCCGGACGAACTGGCGAGCAGTGGTAACAGCCTGCTGTCGATGATCATGCAGCTCTCTATGAGCGTGGGGGTCACGGTCGCCGGATTGCTGCTCGGCATGTACGGTCAGCACCATCTCAGCGCCGACACCCCCGTCGCGCATCAGGTCTTTTTATACACCTACCTCAGCATGGCGGTAATTATCGCCCTGCCCGCTTTTATCTTTGCCAGAGTACCGAATGACACGACCAAAAACGTTGTGATCCGACGCGGCAAAAGGAGTGCACCATGAAATTCTGGCGTCCGGGGATCACCGGTAAGCTTTTTGTGGCGATTTTCGCCACCTGTATCGTCCTGCTGATTACCATGCACTGGGCGGTGCGGGTCAGCTTTGAGCGCGGCTTTATTGACTACATCAAGCACGGTAACGAACAGCGCTTACAGGGCTTAAGCGACGCGCTGGGGGAACAGTATAGCCTGCACGGTAACTGGCGTTTTCTGCGCAATAACGATCGTTTTATATTTCAAATTCTGCGCTCGCTGGAGCACGATAATGACGACGACCGTCCGGGGCCGGGCATGCCGCCGCACGGCTGGCGCACCCAGTTCTGGGTGATTGATCAGGAGATGCGCGTGCTCGTTGGCCCACGCTCGCCGGTACCGCCGGACGGTACAAAGCGCGCCATCACCTCGAACGGCGCCACGGTGGGCTGGGTTATTGCCTCGCCGGTCGAGCGGCTGACGCGCAACACCGACATCAACTTTGACCGCCAGCAGCGCCAGACCAGTTGGCTGATTGTCGCGCTTTCTATCCTGCTTGCGGCGCTCGCCACCTTCCCGCTGGCGCGCGGCCTGCTGGCGCCGGTTAAACGCCTGGTGGAAGGCACGCATAAGCTGGCGGCGGGTGATTTCTCGACCCGCGTGGACACCCGCAGTCAGGATGAACTGGGCAAGCTGGCGCAGGACTTCAACCAGCTCGCCAGCACGCTGGAGAAAAACCAGCAGATGCGCCGCGACTTTATGGCCGACATTTCGCACGAGCTGCGCACCCCACTGGCGGTGCTGCGCGGCGAGCTGGAGGCGATTCAGGACGGCTTGCGGCAGTTCACCCCCGAATCCGTGGCCTCGCTACAGGCGGAAGTCGGTACGCTGACCAAACTGGTGGACGATCTGCATCAGCTTTCCATGTCCGATGAAGGCGCCCTGGCCTACCAGAAAGCCCCAATCGACGTGATCAATATCCTTGAAGTCGTGACCGGCGCGTTCCGCGAACGCTTCGCCAGCCGTGACCTGAAAATCAACCTCTCGCTGCCTGACAGCGCGGTGGTATTCGGTGACAGAGATCGCCTGATGCAGCTGTTCAATAATCTGCTGGAGAACAGCCTCCGCTACACCGACGGCGGCGGCGGGTTGCATATCTCCGGCAAGCAGGAAAACGGGCGCTTTGCCCTGACCTTTGCGGACTCCGCCCCTGGCGTGAAGGATGCGCAGCTGGAAAAACTGTTCGAGCGCTTCTATCGCACCGAAGGTTCGCGTAACCGCGCCAGCGGGGGCTCCGGCCTTGGGCTGGCGATTTGCGTAAACATTGTGGAGGCGCATGGTGGCACCATCCGCGCCGCCCATTCGCCTTTTGGCGGGGTTAGCATTACAGTAGAGTTACCTCTGGAACGGGATTTATCGAGGGAAGCATGACCGAGTTACCGATTGACGACAACACACCGCGTATTTTGATCGTGGAAGACGAGCCTAAACTTGGGCAACTGCTGATCGACTATTTGCGCGCTGCGAGCTATGCGCCAACGCTTATCAGCCACGGCGACCAGGTGCTGCCCTACGTGCGCCAGACGCCGCCGGATCTGATCCTGCTGGATCTGATGCTGCCGGGTACTGACGGCCTGACCCTGTGCCGGGAAATTCGTCGTTTCTCCGATGTGCCCATCGTGATGGTGACGGCCAAAATTGAAGAGATCGACCGTCTGCTGGGGCTCGAAATCGGCGCCGACGATTACATCTGCAAGCCTTACAGCCCGCGGGAGGTGGTCGCTCGCGTGAAAACCATCCTCCGCCGCTGCAAGCCGCAGCGTGAATTGCAGGTGCTGGATGCGCAAAGCCCGCTGATCGTCGACGAAAGCCGCTTCCAGGCGAGCTGGCGCAGCAAACTATTGGATCTCACCCCAGCGGAGTTCCGCCTGCTGAAAACCCTCTCCCACGAGCCGGGAAAAGTGTTTTCCCGCGAGCAGCTGCTCAACCATCTGTATGACGATTACCGCGTGGTGACCGACCGCACCATCGACAGCCACATCAAAAACCTGCGCCGCAAGCTGGAGGCGCTGGACGCCGACCAGTCGTTTATTCGCGCGGTGTACGGCGTGGGGTATCGCTGGGAAGCGGATGCGTGCAGGATTGCCTGACAACATTCTCCCCTCACCCTGCCCTCTCCCCAGGGGGGAGAGGGTGTTTTAGTCCCCTCTCCCCCCTGGGGAGAGGGTTAGGGTGAGGGGTCCGGGCTTTACCTCCCCGCCCCGCAGCGCTACAATGCCCGCCCTTAAAGTGGGGGATCTCCCCTTACCGCTGCACCTGGTGCACGCGGATCTGACCTGTCATCAGAACGAGAACAAACATGTTTAAACCGGAACTTCTTTCCCCGGCGGGAACGCTGCAAAATATGCGTTACGCTTTCGCCTATGGCGCCGACGCCGTCTACGCGGGCCAGCCGCGCTATTCGCTGCGCGTGCGTAACAACGAATTCAACCATGAGAATCTTCAGCTCGGCATCAACGAAGCGCATGCCCTGGGCAAAAAATTCTACGTGGTGGTGAACATCGCGCCGCACAACGCCAAGCTGAAAACATTCATTCGTGACCTGAAGCCGGTCGTGGAGATGGGGCCGGACGCGCTGATCATGTCGGACCCGGGTTTAATCATGCTGGTTCGGGAGAACTTCCCGGAGATGGACATTCACCTCTCGGTGCAGGCTAACGCCGTCAACTGGGCAACGGTGAAATTCTGGAAGCAGATGGGGCTGACCCGCGTCATTCTGTCTCGCGAGCTGTCTCTCGAAGAGATCGAAGAGATCCGCACCCAGGTGCCGGATATGGAGATCGAAATCTTCGTCCACGGCGCGCTGTGCATGGCCTACTCCGGCCGCTGCCTGCTCTCTGGCTACATCAACAAGCGTGACCCGAACCAGGGCACCTGCACCAACGCCTGCCGCTGGGAATATAACGTTCAGGAAGGCAAAGAGGATGACATCGGTAACATCGTGCATAAACACGAGCCGATCCCGGTCACCAACGTTGAGCCAACGCTGGGTATCGGCGCGCCTACCGACAGCGTGTTTATGATCGAAGAAGCCAAACGTCCGGGTGAGTACATGACCGCCTTCGAAGACGAGCACGGCACCTACATCATGAACTCGAAGGATCTGCGCGCCATCGCGCACGTGGAGCGTTTAACCCAGATGGGCGTGCACTCCCTGAAAATCGAAGGCCGCACCAAGTCCTACTACTACTGCGCTCGTACCGCGCAGGTGTATCGCAAAGCCATCGACGATGCCGCCGCCGGTAAACCGTTCGACACCAGCCTGCTGGAAACGCTGGAAGGTCTGGCGCATCGCGGCTATACCGAAGGTTTCCTGCGTCGACATACCCACGACGACTACCAGAACTACGAGCATGGCTACTCCATTTCCGAACGCCAGCAGTTTGTAGGCGACTTCACCGGCGAGCGTAAAGGCCCGCTGGCCGCTGTCGCCGTAAAAAACAAATTCACTAAAGGCGACAGCCTGGAGCTGATGACACCGCAGGGCAACATGAACTTCCGCCTGGAGCATCTGGAAAACAAAAAAGGTGAGGCGATTGAGGTCGCACCTGGCGACGGCCATGTGGTCTGGCTGCCGGTTCCTGAAGAAGTAAAGCTGGAGTTTGCGCTGCTGATGCGCAATTTTGAAGGTGAAAATACCCGTAATCCACACGGCAAATAGTCAATCAACGGGATTTTTTCACGCTGGGATAATTCTTAGAATCGGATCACATACCGCTTCGTTCAATACGGGTATTATCCCCCCGCTGAAAAACATAACCCATAAATGCTAGCTGTACCAGGAACCACCTCCTTAGCCTGCGTAATCTCCCTTACGCGGGCTTATTTTTTTGTTAACTCCTGAAATTTTTCCCCCTGATAAATATGGCGTTGCATTGACCCGGGAAAGGTTTGTGTCAGCATTAGGCGTATCATCTAAGCAAGTCGAACGAACAAAGGATCCTAATCACATTTTTTAATGGCTTTGAGAGGGATGAACACTATTCGGAACATTCCTAATTTTAAGTGTTAACAGGACCTTTACTCTTGATTTATTAACAATCAACGTTTCACACGGACGGAGAGATGAAGTGACATTCACAGGACAATTTTCAAAGGATCTTCCAGATTACGAACTCGCACGCAGTCTTGGTCTTGCCTCTGGCGGCGATATAAATTTCACAGCACTTGCAGGTCAACTGGACTGCAGCAGAAATTTTAGCCAGGCCGGGATTATCTACTCAGACGGTACACGTCAGTGGCTAGTACGGCCATCAAGAAGGATTGCGACACCAAACGAAAGCTCGGTTAGTCATGTAGTCATAACCAAAGTAAATGCCTCACAAGTTAACCCCGTTCACGCAACAACGGCTACGATTCAGTCCCCTTCCCTGGCGACTGAAATTGGTTCAACGGCAATTTCCTGCGGAGCCGCAATTCTTACTGTTGTACTTGCGGCAGGGGCCGGTATGGCTATACCTCTCACTGCAGGGTCTTCCGGTGCTATAGCCGCTGTGATTTTAGCCGGTGGTGTAGCAACTGGAATTCAATGTGCAAATGGGCTTGGCCGACTATCGTTGATTGCTATGAATCACGATGACTACGTTGCGTGGATGGACTCCCAGGAGTGGTATACAGCAACCAACACAGCCCTGGATGCGATTTCTCTTGCCGGGGCTGCTGCGGGTTTAAAAAGCGCTGCATTAACATATCGCCTTCTTAACCGTTCATCGTCTGAGAGTTTGCTCTCCTTATTACAAAAAATGAGCCGGGCCGACCGTACGCGATTAACAGAGGAGATTATTCGTATCCGCAATCCCGGCATCTCGAATTCAGGTGTAAAAGCAGCAATGAAGGCAGGCGTGTATCCCAAACGTTATCCGTCAGAAGCGTTGCAGTTGCTCTTACAGCGTGAGTTGCTGAATACCATTTCAAATTCTTCTGCCTTCGTTGGAAGTGCCATCTCAGGAAATATCAGAAATCCACAGAATGTTGCACAAACGGGTAAATACATTTTTGGTTTAATTCAGTCTTTTTCATTTACAGGAAGTTATTGACCCGTCCATGATGAAATACATTAAAGATAGCCTTGCATTAAGTGCTTTGGTTAAAAGTAAAATGGCGACCGATGATCCCAACCAGCTTGAAACATTAAAAGAACAGTTAAAAGATCGGTTCGGCGTTCCTGTGGGCGTCCATATGACAGGAATTCCTTTGGCAGTGAGCACGTTACTGGCTATTTTTTGCTACGCCATGCTGCAAGTATCCCTCTGGTTGTTGCTGTTTCGCTGGCTCGGCTTACCCGAATTTAAGGTTATGATGGGAGTATTCATTGCAGCGATTGTGTATTGTCTGGTAGTGATGAGCACGATGTTTCTGACTACACGAGGTTCTTTACCTGGATATAAACTGCATATTTTCGTCATTACGCTGACAGGCATAATGAGCATCATTTATTTCATCTGGACGGGGATTTCGCTTTTATTCGGCCCTGTTGAGAACTACACACCGCAAATAACCTCTTTGCTGGGGCTGGGATGTTTCTTTCTGAACATTATGTGGATGAATTCATCGATTTTTTACCGCTCCATTGCGCTAACGCTACATAATCGGGTCTGGCGTAAGCAGCTCAAAATCGAGGCAAGGCCAATGTCACACCTCAAACGTTGACCACAATAGTCAATTGAGCGGCAGTAGTATGCATTGTAAGCGCTACGGGGTTCTTTAGTCGATTTCAAAGCCCTTACGCGGGCTTATTTTTTGCCTTTCATCCTGTTCTTACCCGCTTTTTCCCTCTCTGGGATACACTCTTTCTATAGCTAAAAAAGGGAGCAACCCGGATGGCAACCTATCCAGACAGTTTATTAATTCTTAACGGCAAGAGTGCAGGCAACGATCTGCTGCGCCAGGCGATTACCGAATTGCGTGAAGACGGAGCATGCATACACGTGCGAGTAACGTTTGAAAAAGGCGATGCGGCGCGCTACATCGACGAGGGCATCAGGTTAGGTGTTCAGACCATCATTTCCGGCGGCGGCGACGGAACGATCAACGAGATCGCCGGTGCGCTCATTGACCTCAACGACGCAGCTCGCCCGGCGATGGGGATTTTACCGCTCGGTACCGCCAACGATTTTGCCACCAGCGCCGGTATTCCGGAGGATGTAGGAAAAGCGCTACAGCTGGCCATTCTCGGTAAGGCTACCGCCGTCGATATTGCTCAGGTGAATGAAAAAACCTGCTTTATCAATATGGCGACGGGCGGTTTCGGCACGCGCATTACCAGCGAAACGCCGGAAAAACTGAAGGCCGCGCTGGGCGGCGTTTCGTATCTCATCCATGGTCTGATGCGCATGGACACGCTCAGGCCCGACAGCTGTGAGATCCAAGGTGAAAACTTCCACTGGCAGGGCGACGCGCTGGTGATTGGTATCGGCAACGGGCGTCAGGCAGGCGGCGGACAGCAGCTTTGCCCGGAAGCGCTGATTAATGACGGTCAATTACAGCTGCGTATTTTTACCGGCGACGGGCTGCTGCCGGCGCTGTTTACGACGCTGACGCAGCCAGAGGAGAGCCCCAATATCATCGACGGGAAATCCGCGTGGTTTGAAGTGATCGCCCCACACGGCATGACCTTTAACCTCGACGGAGAGCCGCTCAGCGGCGAGCGATTCCGCATTGAGGTGTTGCCCGGGGCGTTGCAGTGCCGGTTGCCGCCGGACTGTCAGCTTTTGCGCTGATGTGTTGCCGGGTGGCGGCCCTCTTCCCGTATGCACTGAAGAGTCCCCTCTCCCCGTTGGGGAGAGGGTTAGGGTGAGGGGAAAAGACTTAAGCGATCGTGACCTTACTGTCCAGATAGACGTCCTGAACCGCGTTGATCAGCTTCACGCCGTCGGCCATAGATTTTTTGAACGCCTTACGGCCGAGGATCAGCCCCATGCCGCCCGCGCGTTTGTTAATCACCGCCGTGCGCACCGCATCGGTCAGGTCGGTTTCACCGCCTGCCGCACCGCCGGAGTTAATCAGCCCGGCGCGGCCCATATAGCAGTTCGCCAGCTGGTAGCGCACCAGATCGATCGGGTTGTCGCTGGTCAGCTTGCTGTAGACGCGGTCGTCGGTATAGCCAAAGTTCACCGCTTTATAGCCGCCGTTATTCTCGGCCATTTTCTGCTTCACGATGTCCGCGCCGATGGTCGCCGCAAGGTGGTTTGCCTGACCGGTCAGATCCGCAGAGACGTGGTAATCCACACCGTCTTTTTTGAACGAGCCGTTACGCAGATAGGCCCACAGCACGGTTACCATGCCCAGCTCGTGGGCGCGCTCGAACGCCGCGGAGATCTCTTCTATCTGACGACGCGACTGTTCAGAACCGAAATAGATGGTTGCCCCGACCGCCACCGCACCCATATTGAACGCCTGCTCGACGCTGGCGTAGAGCGTCTGGTCGTATTCGGTTGGGTAGCTCAGGGTTTCGTTGTGGTTCAGCTTAACGAGGAACGGAATGCGGTGGGCATAGCGACGCGACACGGAGGCCAGCACGCCGTAGGTGGAGGCCACGCAGTTACAGCCCGCCTCAATCGCCAGCTCGACGATATTTTTCGGATCAAAATAGAGCGGGTTCGCGGCAAACGATGCCCCCGCAGAGTGTTCAACGCCCTGGTCAACGGGCAGAATAGAGAGGTACCCGGTTCCGCCCAGGCGGCCGGTATTATAAAGCGTCTGCATGTTTCGCAGTACGGCAGGAGGACGGTTATTGTCGACCATGACGCGGTCTACGTAATCATGGCCAGGCAGATAAAGCTGGTCGGCTGGAATGGTCATACAACGATGCTGTAAAAGGCTGTCGGCGTCTTTGCCAAGCAGCTGCGCAATATCAGTCATAGTGATGCTCCCGTATGTCCGACATGATGTCGGAGCGTGTGATCCAAGCCCACGTTTTTGCAGGCAGACTAAGCCTGGTACCGACTTAACCTATTTTCCACCATTTGCAACTTTTTTAAGCACAATCTGCTGGCTCGTTTCATGTACAACATTTTTGTTACACTGATCAAACAATCGCCTTAAAGGTATTTAAAAGGTATTTAAAAGGTATTATCACATGGTATGTTACATGCGTACCTCTGACATGCAGGATTAAAAAATGAAAACGAAAGTCCAACTGTCATTCATGATGTTTGTTGAATGGTTTATCTGGGGCGCGTGGTTTGTGCCGCTGTGGCTGTGGCTGAGCAAGAGCGGGTTTACCGCCGGGGAAATTGGCTGGTCCTATGCCTGTACCGCTATTGCCGCGATCCTCTCTCCTATCCTGGTCGGCTCGCTGACCGACCGTTTCTTCGCCGCCCAGAAAGTGCTGGCCGTGCTGATGTTCGCTGGCGCGATTCTGATGTATTTCGCAGCACAGCAAACCCAGTTCAGCACCTTCTTCCCGCTGTTGCTGGCCTACTCCCTGACCTATATGCCGACCATCGCGCTGACGAACAGCATCGCTTTTGCGAACGTCGATGACGTGGAGGCTGATTTCCCGCGCATCCGCGTGATGGGCACCATCGGCTGGATTGCATCCGGCCTGGCGTGCGGCTTCCTGCCGCAGATGATGGGCTATAGCGACATCTCTGACACCAATATCCCGCTGCTGATGACCGCTGCCAGCTCCCTTCTGCTCGGCGTCTTCGCACTTTTCCTGCCGAATACCCCGCCGAAGAGCACCGGCAAGCTGGATATCAAAGTGATGCTGGGGCTGGATGCGCTGATCCTGCTGCGCGATAAAAACTTCCTGGTGTTCTTCTTCTGCTCATTCCTGTTCGCCATGCCGCTGGCTTTCTACTACATCTTTGCCAACGGCTATCTCACCGAAGTGGGGATGAAAAACGCCACCGGCTGGATGACCCTCGGCCAGTTCTCTGAAATCTTCTTCATGCTCGCTCTGCCGTTCTTTACCAAACGCTTTGGTATTAAGAAGGTCTTGCTGCTGGGGCTGATCACCGCCGCCATTCGCTACGGCTTCTTTGTTTACGGCGGCGCCGAACAATACTTCACCTACGCCCTGCTGTTCCTCGGCATTCTGCTGCACGGCGTAAGCTATGACTTCTATTACGTCACCGCGTACATCTACGTGGATAAAAAAGCGCCCGTGCATATGCGCAACGCGGCGCAGGGCTTGATCACGCTGTGCTGTCAGGGCTTTGGTAGCCTGCTGGGTTACCGTCTCGGCGGCGTGATGATGGAAAAAATGTTCGCCTATAAAGAGCCGGTGAATGGGCTGACCTTCAACTGGGCCGGAATGTGGACGTTTGGTGCAATCATGATTGTAGTGATTGCCGTGCTGTTTATGCTGTTTTTCCGCGAATCGGATAAAGAGATCACCGCAATTGAGGTGGTTGATGGCGATACCGCGCTGACACGAGGGGAAGTTAAATGAAACAAGACCGTATTCTCGGTGCTCTTTACGGGCAGGCGTTAGGGGATGCGATGGGGATGCCGTCTGAACTGTGGCCGCGCAAGCGGGTGAAAGCGCACTTCGGCTGGATCGACCGTTTCTTACCCGGCCCGGCTGAGAATAATGCCGCCTGCTACTTTAATCAGGCCGAATTTACGGATGATACGTCGATGGCGCTGTGCCTGGCCGACGCGATTATCGAATGCGACGGGGAAATTAATCCTGACGTTATCGGTAAGCATATTCTGGACTGGGCGCTGGATTTTGACGCGTTCAATAAGAATGTGCTCGGCCCGACCTCCAAAATTGCCCTGAACGCCATCCGTGACGGCAAGCCGGTGAGCGAGCTGGAAAATAACGGCGTCACCAACGGGGCGGCGATGCGCGCCTCCCCGCTGGGATGCCTGCTACCGGCCACGCGTCTGGCACATTTTGTTGAACAGGTTGCGTTAGCCTCCAGCCCGACCCATAAATCGGATCTCGCCATCGCCGGTGCGGTGGTGATCGCGTGGGCGGTTTCACGCGCTATCGACGGCGAGCGCTGGCAGAACATCGCCGATGCCCTGCCGGGTATTGCCCGTGCGGCGCAGGAGGCGAACACCACCACCTTCAGCGCATCGCTTTCCGCTCGTATTGAGCTGGCCCTGAAAACCGTGCGCGAAGCCAACGGTACGGAGACCGCCAGCGAGCAGATCTATCAGCTTATTGGCGCGGGCACGAGCACACTGGAGTCCGTTCCGGCGGCGATTGCGATGGTCGAACTCGCGGGCACCGATCCGAACCGCTGCGCGGTGTTATGCGCTAACCTGGGCGGTGATACTGACACTATCGGCGCGATGGCAACGGCCATCTGTGGCGCGCTGCACGGTGTACAGGCCATTGATCCGGCGCTTAAAAGCGAACTTGATGCCGTAAACCAGCTTGATTTCGGACGCTACTGCGAAAAACTGCTGCACTTCCGGGAGCAAAGGGAGGGCGTATGAGTGCTTTTGCCCGCCGTCTCGAAACCCTTCACGCTACGCGCCCCGTAACGGTGCTTGGCGCGGCGGTCATCGACGTGATTGCCGACGCCTACGCCCTGCCCTGGCGCGGGTGTGATATCGAGCTTAAGCAACAGGGAGTGAATATTGGCGGCTGCGCGCTGAATATCGCCATCGCCCTCAAGCGGCTCGGCATTGCAGCGCAAAACGCGCTTCCCGTTGGCCACGGCGTGTGGGCCGATATTATCCGTAATGCCATGGCGAAGCAGGATCTGCACAGCGCCGTGGAAGCGGAAACGGGCGATAACGGCTGGTGCCTGGCGCTGGTGGAGCCTGATGGTGAACGGACCTTCATGTCGTTTAGCGGTGTGGAGAATCAGTGGCAGCAACGCTGGCTGGATGGGTTGAGCGTGCCGGAGAAAAGCCTGGTCTATTTGTCCGGCTACCAGCTGGCGTCGCCCAGCGGCGAGCTGCTGACGGCCTGGGTGGAACGTCTTCAGGATGTGACGCTCTTTATCGATTTCGGTCCGCGCATCGCGGATATTCCCGACCCGCTGATGGCGCGGATTATGGCCCGTAAACCGGTTGTCTCGCTCAATCGGCAGGAGGCGGAACTTGCCGCCGAATGGCTTGGCGTGAACGTGGAACAGCTCGGCACTCAGTGGCAGCAACGGTTTGGCGCTGCGCTAATCGTACGCCATGATAAAGACGGGGCGGTCTGGTACGACGGTGACGCTTCCGGACACGTTCCGGCGTTTCCTGCTACCGTGGTCGATACCATCGGCGCCGGTGACAGCCATGCGGGAGGTACCCTTGCCGGGCTGGCTGCGGGATGGTCACTGCCAGAGTCGGTGCAGCTTGGCAATGCCGTGGCCGCCTGGGTAGTCAGCCATCGCGGTGGAGACTGCGCCCCCACGCGCGAGGCCCTACTCCTCGCACACAAAGACGTATAGGTCGCTGCGGCAGTAGCTGATGCTGTACTCAATTGGCCGCTGCTGTTGATCGAGCGCGACTTGCTTGATCACCAGCACCGGTATCTTATCGTCCATCTTGATATGTGCCTGAAACTCGTTGTCCGGCATCCGGGCGCTGACGCGGGAACGGGTGCGCTGCGGAAAGATATTCTGGCTGCGGAAGTAATCATAAAGCGAGACGCCAATGTCGTCCGGGTTGGGAATTAATCCTACCGGTACCCAGGACTCCTCTATCGATACCGCATCGTCATCCACGTAACGGATGCGCTTAAGCAAAAACACATCGCTTTCCGGCGCAAGGGAAAGATGGCGGGCGATCTCTTCCGGGCACTTCACGATGCGTTTATTGACCCACAGGGTGTTGGGCGTTTTGCCACGCAGCACCACCTGCTGAGAAAAGCCGCGCGCCTCTTTCAGCGAATATTCAAAGATATTGTTGATTTGCGTCCCGTATCCACGCGCGCGGGTGACGACGCCAGCCTCTTCCAGCGCCTGCATGGCTTTACGCACCGTAATACGCGACACTCCGGCCAGCTGGCTCAGATCGCGCTCGCCGGGCAAAATATTACCGTGCGCGAGCACACCGCTGCGCACCGCGTTCTTAACCGTTTCGGCAAATTTCAGATACAGCGGCGTGTTGTCCGGTGCGGCAATTCGTTCCTTGAGTTGAGCAATTAACCGGGTATGCGCTTGTTCCATCTCTGTTTTTCTCTGGCATGAGTTTCATGCCAGTATACGGCTTACCACCATGCATGAAAATGGTGAACCGGACCAATACCGTGACCCACTTCCAGAGAATCGGCTTTTGCCAGCGCGCCCGAGAGCCAGACCTTCGCCTCCTGCACCGTATCCGCCCATGTGGCGTGACGAGGACGCAGCGCCGCCAGCGCCGCCGAGAGCGTACAGCCCGTGCCGTGGGTGTTTTTGGTCTGGACACGTGGCGCGGTGAAACGTTGCGTGCCATCGTGGGTGAAAAGCCAGTCCGGGCTTTCTGCATCATCAAGATGGCCGCCTTTCATCAGCACCGCGCGACACCCCATCGCCAGCAGCGCATTCCCCTGCTCTTTCATCTCACGTTCGTTTTGCGCGTGTGGCGCATCCAGCAGCGCGGCGGCTTCAGGCAGGTTTGGCGTGATCAGCGCAACCTGCGGCAGCAGCTTTTTACGCAGGGTGTCGACAGCCGAGGCGGAGAGCAGCGGATCGCCGCTTTTGGCCAGCATCACGGTATCAAGCACCACGTTTTTTATCTGGTAGTGTTTGAGACGTTCAGCGACCGCTTCAACAATGTCCGCCTCTGCCAGCATGCCGATCTTGGTGGTGTCGATACGTACGTCGCTGAATACCGAATCCAGCTGCGCGGCGACAAAATCCGGGTCAATGCGATACACCGACTGTACGCCGCGCGTGTTTTGCGCAACCAGCGCGGTGATAACCGAGCACCCATATGCGCCGAGCGCAGAGAAAGTTTTCAGGTCTGCCTGGATCCCCGCTCCGCCGCTGGGATCGGTACCCGCAATAGTCAGGGCATTAATGCGCGTCATACCTGTTCCTCCAGCGCGTAAAGCGCGTCCAGAAACGCGGAGACAAAGCTGCCGGGCCCCCGGCTTTGAGTCAGGGCAACTGACCCTGCGCGCTTCATAAAGCCGCAGGCTGCCGCCGCGTTATCAAGCCTGTCGCCAGGCAGCGAGCAGCAGGCGGCGACGACCGCCGAGAGCGCACAGCCAGTTCCTACCACGCGGGTCATCAGCGGGTCGCCCCCCGCGACCGTACGGGTTCGCTGGCCGTCGGTGATGTGATCCACTTCCCCTGTGACGACTACAACGGCGTGGGTCTGGCGGGCAAGCACCTGCGCAGCGGTCAACGCGCTCGCTGCCGTATCGGTGGAATCGACCCCACGTCCGCCCGCACTCATTCCGGCAAGGGCGAGGATTTCGGAGGCGTTGCCACGAATGGCCGCAGGTTTAAGGGATAATATTTGCTGGCAAAAACGGGTGCGGAACGCCAGCGCGCCAACCGCGACGGGGTCCAGAACCCAGGGTGTGCCCGCGGCTACCGCGCTCTCAATAGCCCGACGCATCGACTGGGCGCGCGGCGCGGTGAGCGTGCCAACGTTGACGAGCAGGGCATCGGCAAGCGCGGCAAACTGTTCCGCTTCCTCGGCTTCGATCACCATTGCCGGGGAAGCACCGAGCGCGAGCAGAACGTTGGCGGTGAAGGTCTGCACGACATCGTTGGTCATACAGTGCGTGAGCGGGGAACGGGTTCGGAATTGATGTAAAACGTGTGAGTCGAGCAGGTCAGGCTGCATGGTTTCGCTCCTGCCGTGCGGAAAGAAGCGATGACCGGGTAGGCATCTGACTTCCCTACGCTGGCATTATCCAGATCAGGTAATACGGGTATTTCTCAAATGTTCAAGCGAACACTACCCCGAGTCAAATTACTTAGAAAACAATCATTTACACACAAACAATTTGTAGGTGTTTAGTGTAACCGGGGCCGTAGGCAGGGTGCAAGATTTTTCGAATTATCACAGTATTTATCACAGCAGTTATCACACCTGGAATAGCTAAATCACATAATGAAGCACCTGAAATGTGTTAACCCGCTTGTATACCGCTTAATGATGTTGAGCGTAGGAAAGTAGGCCGCAAAGCTAAAGCATTTGCGACCGTCGAAAGCTAAAGCCTTCCCGGTCATCGCTTCTTCACGCAAGGCAGGAGCGAACACAAAAGACTAAGAGCACCGATAAGGAAAGGCAGAAAGGAATCAATGAGAGCGACGATAGGAAGCATCAGCAATGTTTTCATAAGAGGTAATGAAACGACACGTATCAATACTATAGAGTTTATTACCTGGATCTTTTGCATCTTTATCGAGGCAAATTTTATTATGCGGATCTAACCAATCTTCATACCCTTCAAGTGTTTTGATGTCGTTAGCAAAATTAGCAAAACAACACCAACGAGGGGCAACACTACAACCTTTATAGCTAGGGAAATCTAAGTGATACTTTTCACTATAACAACGTGTAAGCATATGTACCCATAAACTATAGATTCTTGTAAGTTTTCCATTAATCGTAGTTGGTACACCCACTCCTATAAAACCAACCTCACAAACCGAGATTGCATAGGGATCTTTTACTTGTCCTGATTTTAAATTTCTTGCTCTAACCTTTGTAATGAAACCTGTATTATCAAATTTGATAGTTACGCTATCTTTGTTTGTATAATCAATGACAGTACAAAACCCACAATTGTTAGTAATGAATACATCACCAATAGTGATAGATGATTTTGGCATAATATTTACTTCCTTGTTTATCAGGCGGTATAAACAAAAACCTCCTAAATGATTAGATGATTCCCCGCCTGGAGATCTTCCTTTCATATTAGGAGGTTTCGTTATTTTATCACTAACGTGATCACAAACATGTTTTGAGAAGCTTAATTCTCGAATAAAAAAAGTTGGCAAATATTCTAATAATAAACACCAACTTAAAAACAATCAGACATTCCGGTTGTCAATAATTGTTTTTTGTTCCTGAAATTACTTATCCATCCATACATAAATAACAGGGAGCTTCGCAAGCGCTTACGATTACTTTGTATAAATATATATGGATGATTAAATAATTTCGCAAGCTGAACGCAAGCTTAATATTCCGATAAGAGGGAAAACCACAATAAGGTAAAAGGGCATAAGAGAACGATAAGGGAAATAACTAACTCTCTTATATAAATTTTATTGGCTTTTGCTTTTCTCTATCGGTGTTTTTGAATTTAATGTTTTGATTTTACTTACAACCAAATCTATGATTTGTGTTGTTATTAGAAGGATTAGAAAGTAGATTAATAACTTTCTTTAATTGCTTACCTATACGAATAAAACAAGTTTTATTCGAGTAAGTCAAAATCAAAAACATATTTACAAAGAGTAATAAGTAACTCCTGAAGTATTTATGAATTTGTAAGCTTTGCTTACTTTCATTCATTGCTCTCCTGTGTGAATATTCTCTTTTAATATTTAATTATAGCAACACTTGAAAAGGTCTTGGTGCCAGATTTTGTTACTTTTTTTACATTTTATTAAAAAATAGCACTTTTTGTTAAAAATCTTATATTAACCCGTTTTTCCTCATTCATAATGCTTACTTTCAGCTTCAATTAAAGTTAATTTCATATGAAAGTTATGAATTATGATTCAAAGTATACATTTAAAAAATCCATTGAATGAACTTGAAATATAATTTCATTTATAAACATCAACTTATACATCTAAAAACACAGCGTCTATACAACCCCTTGTTTTGTAATGCTTAAATGCCTTTAATATCACATCCAACCATTTAAGCTATATGTGCTAACTGTGATTTAGATCAACATTTCCAAACGTAAACTATTTATAGTTCAGCACCGTTACCACTTAATTAAATTAATGCGAGCCTTTCAAATGAAATGTATTAACAAATCAGTAATGGTTATTACTGTTTTTGGCATCCTGTTATCTAGTGTTGCTAAAGCTGCTACACCCGCTAGTGATGTAGTTCTTTCCAGTGGTCAGGATCTGGAAACAGCACATAGTAATTTGCAAGGTCAAGTTGATGGTCTATCGAATGATATTGCTGATGTGTATTTTAACAAAATCCCTGCAATCAATCAGGTAAATAGTCAACAAGATACAGCTATTAATGCTGCTTCCTCTGCTGCTTCTACTGCACAAGATACGGCGGATCAGGCTAAAACATTAGCTGATAAAAACGCTTCCCATATTGCGGCTTCTGATACTGTTGTAATTGAGCAAGGTAAACGCCTTACCACTGTTGAAGGTAATCAGGCTAGTGATCACGTTGAAATCCTGCGTAATGCACAAACAGCAAATAGTGCATTAACTACTGCAACAGCTAATACTTCTGCTATTGATAACGTCAACAGTGACTTACAAGGGGCTAAACAGCTTCTTGCTGATAAAGCACAGATTGCGCAAGATACAGCTAATCAAGCCGATACAAACGCTAACACTGCTCTTATCATGGCTGGTAATAACTCTACCCGCCTTACAGCATTAGAAAACGCTCCTAAGCCGACTAACGGCGTAGATGGTAAAGATGGTGTTGATGGTAAAAACGGGATCGATGGTAAAGATGGTGCTACAGGTGCGCAAGGTTTAAAAGGTGATACAGGCGCACAAGGAATAGCTGGGAAAGATGGTGCTCCAGGTGTTAAGGGTGAGAAAGGAGATAAAGGAGATTCCATCAAAGGTGATAAGGGCGACACTGGCGCTAAAGGTGATAAAGGGGATGCAGGTAAAGCTGGCTCTAACGGAATCACAACTACCATCACTAAGAAAGAAGTTGATACTAAAACTATCAATCTGGTTAAGTCACTCAATACCCAAACTACAGCACAAGCTAAAGATCTGAAAGCTGCTCAACAAGTGTTCGCACAAGCGCAAGCTAACACTAACTCTCAATTCAAGAGCCTGAAAGATGAAGTTGATAGCAATAAGAAAGAAGCCCGTTCAGGTGCTGCTAGCGCTGTAGCTATCGCCTCTATGCCTCAAGTAGAGAAAGAACAGGCTGTCATGTTCTCTGCTGGTGTAGGTAGCTTTAAAGACGAGCAAGCTGTTAGTGTGGGTGCATCCTTCCACGTTGGTAGCAACACCATCGTTAAAGCTGGCGTAAGCGATTCTACAAATAATGATCTTGCTATGGGCGCAGGCATCGGGATTGGCTTTTAAGAAAAACACGTAACTCGACTACATTCATAATAGAGGAAGCTTTTCAGGGCGACAGTACTTCGCTGATGGAAAGTATGATGATGGCCAATAACATGCTCAAACACATTTTTATTTCAGCTGCCCTGTATCTATTGCTTATTTCGGTCGGGGTCTGGATCGGCATTATGTACGTTTCTTATTATTTGTGTCGTTTTTAAGGTGATAAAATGAAAAAATCAATGATGCTAGTGTTAAGCGCTGCCGTACTTGCTGGGTGTATTTCGCCTGCACACGCCATTAGCGCACACTATCGTGCTCAGTTAGAGCGCTCGGGATGCACGCAAATTAGCGCTGGCGATGGATCTTGCGATATCAGCAAAACCAAAGCGGAAAACGCGGCACAACACGAACCAACGGCATCCGTTCACGATCCCCTTCGCGAAGCCTCGTTCTCGTCGGATACGGTTAACGCTACCCTTTCTAACGGCTTTTTTAGCGCTACCGTGAACGGCAAAAAAGCCAGCGTTAAACGTCTGAATGCGAATTTCTATGAGATCCATGGTAACGGTTTTGTGATATCGATAAGCCTGGATGAAAACGGTATTACGGACGCGTCATGGAATAAAACAAAGGGACGTGAACACGGCGTTTTACGCGTTACCCAAAAATAAACAGTCTAAGGAGGCTCTCCGCCTCCTTTTAGCCTGCCAGGCGCACAATTTGCCACACTCTTTCATCTGATTTTACAATGCTGACAATCCATATATAAGCCACTGTTTTTATTGAGAATAAACTGCATGTTTTTGCCGGAAAATGAGGTTATCCCCTCCCCTGTGCCCTGTGTCACAAAACAGTAAACAAATTAACCATTGAGCCCGGTGACAAAAGGCTCTATATTGGCGGCGTTTTTTTCAGGCCCCATCTGTTTTTTAACTTTTTATTCAATCGTTGCTCATAACGAAGCGGCGGTTGTAGGAGTGATATGATGACGGATAAAGTCCGTATTGACACCGTAGATGCCCACAAAAGCAACGAAACCTATCTGGCCCGTCAGGCCGAGTTTGAATCTAACGTCAGGAGTTATCCGCGCAAACTGCCTTTAGCGATCACGAAAGCAGAAGGCGTGTGGATCACCGATGCAGATAATAAAGAATACCTTGACTGTTTAGCAGGCGCAGGCACCCTCGCGCTTGGCCACAATCATCCTGATGTGCTGCAAAGCATCCAAAATGTCATTACCAGCGGCTTGCCGTTACATACCCTGGATCTGACTACGCCGTTGAAGGACGCGTTTTCAGAATACCTCCTCTCTCTGTTGCCTGGTCAGGGCAAAGAGTACTGCCTGCAATTCACTGGCCCGTCCGGGGCTGACGCCGTTGAAGCGGCGCTGAAGCTGGCGAAAAAAGTAACCGGTCGCAGCGGTATCATCAGTTTCTCTGGTGGTTACCACGGTATGACCCATGGTGCACTGTCCGTCACCGGTAACCTGTCTCCGAAAGAAGCGGTTGACGGTATGATGCCAGAAGTCCAGTTCATGCCTTACCCACACGAGTACCGCTGCCCACTGGGTATCGGTGGTGAAGCGGGCGTGAAGGCGCTGACCTACTACTTCGATAACCTGATCAACGACGTTGAAAGCGGCGTGCGTAAACCTGCCGCGGTGATCCTGGAAGCTGTTCAGGGCGAAGGCGGCGTGAACCCGGCTCCGGCTGAGTGGTTGCAGCGCATCCGTAAAGTGACTCAGGAACACGGCATTCTGCTGATCCTCGACGAAGTTCAGGCTGGCTTTGCCCGTACCGGTAAATTCTTTGCCTTCGAACACGCAGGCATTGAGCCTGACATCATCGTGATGTCCAAAGCAGTTGGCGGCGGTCTGCCACTGGCTGTGCTCGGTATCAAGAAGCAGTTCGATGCGTGGGCGCCTGGTCACCACACCGGTACCTTCCGCGGCAACCAGCTGGCGATGGCAACCGGTCTGACGACGCTGAAGATCCTGAAAGACCAGAATATCGCGGGCAAAGTTGCCGCACAGGGCGAATGGCTGAAAGGCCAGCTGAAAGAGATGGCGAAACGCTATCCGGTGATCGGCCACGTTCGCGGTCTGGGCATGATGATCGGTATTGAAATCGTTAAGCCACATGAAGCCGCCGACCACATGGGTTGCTTCCCGGGCGATGGCGAGCTGTCTGCACTGATCCAGAAGAAGTGCTTCGAAGCAGGCCTGATTCTGGAGCGTGGCGGCCGTAACGGTATCGTTCTGCGTCTGCTGCCGTCACTGCTGATCAGCGATGACGAGCTGAAAGTCTTCCTGGATAAATTCGAGCAGGCACTGCTTGCTGCGGGCGTTCGCCCGGCGTAACCGGAGTTGTTGATTACGATGTCTGATTCAAACCCAATTTTGTTCTCCTCTGCCCAGAGCATTGAAGCTTACCAGCAGGCGATTGAACAAAGCACTCAGGCTGTGATGCAGTGGCTGAAACAGCCTGAGATGTACCAGGGCAAAACGGTCGCGGAGCTGCGCGACCGTATTAAGCTGGATTTCAACCCGAAAGGGCTGGGCAACGAAGCGGCGATTGAACGCGCCGTGGAGTTCTTCCTGAAAGACAGTTTGTCCGTTCATCACCCGCAGTGCGTGGCGCACCTGCACTGCCCAAGCCTGGTCGTAAGCCAGGCGGCGGAAGTGCTGATTAACGCCACCAACCAGAGTATGGACTCCTGGGATCAAAGCCCGTCCGCAACCATTATTGAGATCAAGCTGATCGAATGGCTGCGTACCCGCGTGGGTTATCAGGCTGGCGACGCAGGCGTCTTCACCAGCGGCGGCACCCAGAGTAACCTGATGGGCCTGATGCTGGCGCGTGATGCGTTCTTCGCGCGTCAGGGCCACTCGGTACAGCAGGACGGTCTGGTGGGCGATCTGCGCAAAATTCGCGTGCTGTGCTCTGAAAACGCCCACTTCTCCGTGCAGAAAAACATGGCGCTGATGGGCCTGGGCTACCAGTCCGTGGTGCAGGTGAAAACTGATGAATTCTCCCGCATGGATCTCACCGATCTGGCGGCGAAAATCGAACAGTGCAACGCGAACGGCGAACAGATTCTGGCGATTGTGGCCACGGCCGGCACGACGGATGCGGGTGCTATCGATCCGCTGCGTGCCATTGCCGAGCTGGCTGCGAAACAGAATATCTGGGTACACGTTGATGCGGCCTGGGGCGGCGCGCTGCTGATGTCTGAGCAGTATCGTCACTACCTGGACGGCATCGAGCTGGTGGATTCCGTGACGCTGGACTTCCACAAGCAGTTCTTCCAGACCATCAGCTGCGGTGCCTTCTTGCTGAAAGAAGCGCGTCATTATGAGCTGATGCGCTATCAGGCGGCTTACCTGAACTCTGAGTTCGATGAAGAAGCGGGCGTGCCTAACCTGGTTTCCAAATCTCTGCAAACCACCCGTCGTTTCGACGCGCTGAAACTGTGGATGAGCCTGGAAGCGCTGGGTCAGGAGCAATATGCGGCAATTATCGATCACGGCGTGACGCTGGCACAGCAGGTTGCGGCTTACGTAAAAGAGCAGTCTGCTCTGGAACTGGTTATGCAACCCCAGCTGGCAAGCGTGCTGTTCCGCTTCCGTCCGCAGACCCAGATGGATGACGCCGGTATCGCCCTGCTGAACCAGAAAATTGGCGATGCGCTGCTGGAATCCGGCCGCGCAAACGTCGGGGTGACCGAGCATAACGGCGTCACCTGCCTGAAGCTGACCCTGCTGAACCCAACCGTGACGCTGGAGGACGTTAAAGTCCTGCTGTCTCTGGTTGAGCGTACCGCGCAGGAAGTGATGGCGAAGTAATGCTTTTCCCTCTCCCATCCGGGAGAGGGTTTATTATCCCGTCCTGACGCCCCTATCCTTTTTTCCTCGAAGCATAACCGTAGTCATACTGGCTGTACCCCGAGCTGTAAAACAGCGCTGCGGATTTAACAATATCGTTGAGGATTGTGCCGCTGACCTTCACGCCAACGTGCTGTAGACGTTTAACGGTATTCTCCATCTCTTTCACGCTGGTTTTATCGTAACGGGCAACCATTAGCGTTGTTCCGGCTGCTCTGGCAACCAGCGCGGCATCATTGACGGCAAGAACTGGGGGTGTATCGATGATGACAATGTCATATTGCTCGTTAACCCAGGACATGATGTCAATGAACCGTTCGCTTAACAGCATTTCTAACGGACGCAGGGGTTCCGGGCCGCAGGTGATGACGTCAATTCCCCCTTTTTCAGCATGCTGAATGACCTCCCCAAAGTCGCGCTTCCCTTCCAGCAGGCAGGATAATCCGTGGCGGTTCTCCAGGCCAAAAATATTATGCACATAACCCTGGCGCATATCCGCATCAATAAACAGCGCACGCTGACCGCTCTGCCCGGCAATGGCCGCCAGGTTCGTCGCCACCAGCGTTTTTCCGCAGTCCTGCGTGGGGCCAGAAATCATCACAATGCGATTCTCAGCCTCCATCATGGTGAAATGCAGACTGGTTCGCAGCCCGCGTACCGCTTCAACAAACATATCAGCAGGTCGATCGACTGGCAGGAAAGGCACATCCGAGGTTTTGTGTGTCCAGCGACGAGAAAACGGATTTTTTCTGCGCAAATGCGTTTTACTCCACAGCCACTGTGAACGTGGTAACGTCGCCAGAACCGGCATCCCCTGCGCTTCCAGCTGTTCGGAAAGCGTGATCCCACGTTTGAACGCTTGACGTACCAGTACGGTCCCCATTGAAAGGATGAGCCCGAACAGCGCGCCAAGCGCAATGATTAGCGCTTTACGCGGTTTTATCGGATCCGGGAGTGTAACCGCCTCATCAATGATCCTCACGTTCCCGACAGCGCTGGAGCGGGAAATATTCAGCTCCTGCTGACGCGTCAAAAGCTGTAAATAAATCGTGCGGCCCGACTCAACATCGCGGCTCAGGCGTAAAATCTCCTGCTGCGTGGAGGGCATAGAGGACACACGGTTATTAAGACGATCCCGTTCCCGCACAAGGGTTTGTCTTTTTTCTTGCAATGCACGGTAAGTAGGGTGACTCTTTTTAAAGAGCTGGGAAATTTCTGCCTCCCGGAACGTCAGCTCATTTAGCTGATTCTCAACGTTCACAACCTGATCCAGGACGGATTTTGCCTCTAAAGACAGATCCACAGAGTCGCGCTGCGCCCGGTAGGCATTCAGCCGCGCTTCAGCCTGATCCAGGTCCGCTCTGATTTTCGGTAACTGCTCCTGTAAAAAATCCAGACTACGCGAATCCTGAGCCTCCTGGCGCGCGATATTTTGCTGTAGATAATTTTCAGCAATCGCATTCAGCACCCGGGCGATTTTGTCAGGATCTTCACCCGTCAGGGTTAAGGTCACAATACCGCTCTGTTTCTCCGATTCCACGACCGTCAGACGCTTCTTCAGTGCATTGATCGTCTCCAGGCGCGTCAACGACTTAAGCGAAAACTGTGTGCCTGGCGTCGCCTCAATCGAGGTCACCCGCAGCACGATCCCTTGCGTAACCAGCGTTTTACCAACCTGGCCGTCTGCCTCAATGTTTTCGCCCGTCAGGTGATACCTTCCCGCTTCCTGTACGGTCAGCGTGAGTTCTTGCGCTTTGCCCTCCACCTGCGGGATCTGGAGTTCGCCTAACGTTATGTTGCCCTGGCCACGCCCTTGCAGACGCTGCCAGAGACGCCCCACCACAGGCAAAACGCGCTGCTTTGCCTGATACGTCAGATCTAATTTGTCGACGGTCTCGCCGAGGATCATGCGAGATTTCAACAGTAAAATTTCAGGGGCAACATCCGGCGAAATATCGGTGCCCAGCTGGCTCAAGCCTTTGAGCAGGCCGTTATCCTGTTTGCTTTCTATTTGCACCATAGCATCCGCCTGATAAACAGGTGGCGTAACCCAGGCATAGAGGCCCGCGCATAAAGTGAAAAGGAAAGTCACGCACAATATCATCGTGCGGTGGTCGATCATTTCGCCGAGCAAACGAACGAGATCGATTTCATTTTGTTCGGGTGCCCCTGCACCATAACTGTCTGTTGTGTAAGACGACATTAATGCTTTATTCCTTTCTGTCCTAAACGACGTGCCCATTCCTGGCTGGCTTTACCCAATAGCCCGAACACATATTCAAACGCTTCACGGCTTTTACGATAGGGGTCTGGGATATCCTGCGGCTCCAGCCACTGCCCAAAAAGCAGCGACTTCCCCCTGTTTTCCGGCGCCATGGCTGCAATGAAGCGAAGATGTTCCGGCTCCATAACCAGGATGAGATCGGATCCCTGCATCAGGCTGCGTGTCAGCCTGCGCGCCACATGACCGTCGAGGGAGATCCCATGCCGCCAGGCCACGTCCTGGGCGCACTCATCCGCCGGATACCCCTCAAGGCCAAGTATTCCCGCCGAGGTGATGTGTCTGTCGGGCAAGTGCTGGCGCAAAAGCCGTTCTCCAATCGGAGAACGGCAGACATTTCCGGTACATACCACGAGTATTGATTCGAACATTATTGCGGCCACGATCTGATATAACGAACCGTTTCGGTGAGGTCATGCACCCCGCTGATTGTCGGAACAAGCTGTGTTATTACGCGATTCCAGCGGGAGAGTGGAGCAGTGGTGACATAGACAATGTCGTAAGGCTCAAGCTGAAACTCGGTGCCCAGCACCATGGCCGAAGCGTCTTTTGCATTCAGTTGATAGATATTCGCAATTTTCCCGGACTCGCGTACCGAGCGGATAACAAAAATACCCGTCGCATCAGCCATATTCTGGTCCAGGCCACCGGCATTGCCGAGCGCTTCGGCCAACGTCATGCCGCTGCGATCCATCTTCAGCGTGCTCTGTTTAACAACTTCGCCCATCACGAATACTTTCAGCGCATCGTTGCGGGGAATAAACAAGATGTCGCCAGGGTTGAGCAGCTTATTCTGGGTTAAATCGCCATGCTGCATCAGGGCATACAGGGAAATTCGGGAATCCTGACCGTTGTGAGTCAGCACCACGTTCCGCCAGTCCGCATCAGCAGTAAGCCCACCTGCGGCATTAATGGCATCCATAACCGTCAGCGGAATGTTGGTGATGGCCTGCTGGCCAGATTTCGCCACTTCTCCCGTAACGTAGGCTTTTTGCGAACGGAAAGCGGCAACGCTGACGTCGACCTGGGGGCTTTCAATGACGTTATCCAGCCGCGCGGTGATCTCCTCGCGCACTCTGGAAACCGTTTTTCCCGCAACGTGCAGTTTACCCACGTAAGGATAAAAGAGCGTGCCATCGGCATTGACCCAGTTTCCCGTATCGCTTGCGCTGCGATACTGTCCCGCGGGCGTAGTCAGCTCCGGGTGATCCCAGACGGTGACCGTCAGGATGTCACCGATTCCAATACGGTATTCCCACTTTTTGACCTGCTCATCAAGATTAGGATTTGCCTGAGATTTAGCTGCTGCGGGACGTAGTTTCTCAATTAATCCGGGCGTAAGTGGATAAATTTCGATTTGTTTATCTAAGCTATTATTGAGATCAGCCGGCGCAATTATTTTTTTGCCTGCGGAACTTAACGTTTGGCCAGGAGAAATTACGCACCCCGCCAACTGACTTATTGCTAAGAATATTACAGATAATGCTGTTGTGTTTTTCATTTATATATACTTATCATCCCTGCTCGTAGCGAACGCCCGACGGGGCGCAGCCCTGCGCTAACCCACGCTTGAAATAAGTTTCTTTTCAACGGAATACTAAAACGTAATCTAAAAGTGAAGACACGAATTGCCCGATCTGTGACGGGCAATTAATTAAAATATAATCTTCCTGAAAATCTTAAAGCCTGTGGCAAAAAAAAGCACGATCTACAGTTTATAAAATTACGGCAACAATGTATTTTCAGAATTAATTCAGCAAAACGATAGTTACAATGAATTATTCCCGTCAGCACGCATTCATATCAAAAATACTCACAACCGCTGGCACTACACAAAACCGTTCACTTTTGTTACATTTTTTTTCAAACACACCCTGTTTTGATACTTAAAATGGGCTGTCTGCCGCACTGTCCCCCGCAGACAAGCATATCCGTAACGATTTCACTGGAGAAAAAATGGCTAAGCGTAAATTGGTGCTTCTGGGTGTATTACTGTCTCTGGCGGGCTCCGCATTCGCAGCCCCGCAAACGGCCGCCGCGCCTTCCGGCATTAAGGCTTATGAAGAGCAGGAGTTCATCGCAGACTTCACCAAATTTAAGATTGGCGATACCGCGCCCGCGCAGTATCAGACGCCAGAGTACACCATCAAACAGTACCAGCTACGTAACCTTCCCGCGCCCGATGCCGGTACGCACTGGACCTACATGGGTGAAAATTATGTTCTGATTGGCGATGCTGATGGCAAAATCTACAAAGCCTATAACGGAGATATTTTCTATCACCGCTGATACGATGATCCGGCCCTGGCAGGAGGACGACCGGCCATTTCTGCGCACGCTGTACCTGCATGCACGACGCGTGGCCTGGCCATGGCTGGACAATTCTGAATGGCAGCTTGAGGATTTTGACGCCGCAACGCGTGACGAGCAGATCTGGGTTGCGATTCACGACGGTCACCGGGTAGGGTTTGCCTCCGTCTGGGAAAATGATAACTTTTTGCACAATCTGTTTGTCGACCCGCAGTATCAGCGTCTGGGAGTTGGCCGTTTGTTACTGGAACAAGTACAGAGGACGTTTACCAGTACAGGCGCGCTGAAGTGTCTGGTGAAGAATGAGCGGGCGGTTGCGTTTTACCAGCGCCACGGCTGGCACATTGAGGCGACGGGGGATTCTCCGGAAGGAGAGTATTATTTGATGCACTATCGGCTTGGGTAAAGTCAGGTGGCGCTACGCTTACCTGACCTACAAAATCGAGGTAGGCCGGGTAAGGCGAAGCCGCCACCCGGCACTGACGCGCAGAGGCGTTACACCGCGCGGAAGGCGATCTCGCTCGGGATCACTTCCCCCTGCCAGTACAGTTGCGCCGCAACGCGCCCCGCCAGCTGACGATAGATTTCCGTGAATTCGCTATCAGGACGGCTGACCACCGTCGGCTTACCGCTATCCAGATCTTCACGCAGTGTGATATGCAGCGGCAGTTGCCCCAGCAGCTGGGTGTGATATTGCGCCGCCAGCTTCTCCGCACCGCCGGTACCGAAGATCGGCTCATGGTGTCCACAGTTGCTGCAAATGTGCATGCTCATGTTTTCGACGATGCCGAGTACCGGCACCTCCACCTTCTCGAACATCACGATGCCTTTTTTGGCGTCGATCAGCGCGATATCCTGCGGCGTGGTGACCACGACGGCGCCGGTGACCGGAATGTTCTGCGCCAGCGTCAGCTGGATATCACCGGTGCCCGGCGGCATGTCCAGCACCAGATAATCGAGGTCAGGCCACATCGTCTCCTGCAACATTTGCAGCAACGCTTTGCTGGCCATCGGGCCGCGCCAGACCATTGCGTTATCGTCCGTGACCAGGTAACCAATGGAGTTGGTCGCCAGACCGTGCGCCACGATCGGCGCCATGTGGGTACCGTCCGGCGAAGTTGGACGCTGGTTTTCAGCACCCAGCATGTTCGGAATGGACGGGCCATAAATATCAGCATCCAGAATGCCGACTTTCGCCCCTTCTGCCGCCAGCGCAAGCGCCAGGTTCACGGCGGTCGACGATTTACCCACCCCACCCTTGCCAGAACTGACGGCGATGATGTTCTTCACGCCGTTAACGCCCGGCTGATTTTTCACGCGCTTGAGCGTGGCGATGCTGTGGCTTAGCTTCCAGTCAATTGCTTTTGCGCCAGTAATGCGCAGCAGCTCAGAACTGGTTTGCTCTTTCAGGGCATCAAAGGCGCTGGTCCAGACGAACGGCATCTGCAGCTCAATGTGCAGCGTATCGTCCAGCCATGCGACATGATGAAGCGCTTTCAGCGTCGTGAGATTGTGCTTCAGGGTTGGATGCTGAAAATTAGCCAGCGTCCCGGCGACCATTGCTCGTAAGGCTTCCGGTGATTTGGCCTGGGATTGAGAACTCATCCCGACTCCTTTGTTCTTGTGAATAAGACCTTAGATGAACAAGTTTACCTGAAAGGCCGTGGTTTGTGCTTACTTAATAATGCCCCTTTTGGTAATATCGAAAACCCTTTTCACAGTTAAAAGAAGTAATGCCTACTATGACTCAAGTCGCGAAAAAAATTCTGGTAACGTGCGCCCTGCCGTACGCCAACGGCTCAATCCACCTCGGCCACATGCTGGAGCATATCCAGGCTGATGTCTGGGTCCGTTACCAGCGAATGCGCGGCCACGAGGTTAATTTCATCTGTGCGGACGATGCCCACGGCACCCCAATCATGCTGAAAGCGCAGCAGCTGGGAATTTCCCCGGAACAGATGATCGCCGAAATGAGTCAGGAGCATCAGACCGATTTTGCTGGCTTTGACATCAGCTATGACAACTATCACTCCACGCACAGCGACGAGAACCGCGAGCTGTCAGAGCTGATCTACACCCGTCTGAAAGAGAACGGTTTCATTAAAAACCGCACCATCTCTCAGCTGTACGATCCGGAAAAAGGCATGTTCCTGCCGGACCGTTTCGTCAAAGGCACCTGTCCGAAATGTAAATCCCCGGACCAGTACGGCGATAACTGCGAAGTGTGTGGCGCGACCTACAGCCCGACCGAGCTTATCGAGCCGAAATCCGTGGTTTCCGGCGCCACGCCGGTGATGCGTGACTCCGAGCACTTCTTCTTCGACCTGCCGTCGTTCAGCGAAATGCTGCAGGCATGGACCCGCAGTGGCGCGCTGCAGGAGCAGGTGGCGAACAAGATGCAGGAGTGGTTTGAATCCGGTCTGCAGCAGTGGGATATCTCCCGCGATGCGCCATACTTCGGCTTCGAAATCCCGAACGCGCCGGGCAAATATTTCTACGTCTGGCTGGATGCGCCAATCGGCTACATGGGCTCCTTCAAGAACCTGTGTGACAAGCGCGGCGATACCCTAAGCTTCGACGAGTACTGGAAGAAAGATTCCACCGCCGAGCTGTACCACTTCATCGGCAAAGACATCGTTTACTTCCACAGCCTGTTCTGGCCAGCGATGCTTGAAGGCAGCAATTTCCGCAAGCCGACTAACCTGTTCGTACACGGCTACGTAACGGTCAACGGTGCGAAGATGTCCAAATCTCGCGGGACGTTTATTAAGGCCAGCACCTGGCTGAACCACTTCGATGCGGATAGCCTGCGCTACTACTACACCGCGAAGCTCTCTTCCCGCATCGACGATATCGACCTGAATCTGGAAGATTTCGTGCAGCGCGTGAACGCGGACATCGTCAACAAGGTGGTGAACCTGGCGTCCCGTAACGCAGGTTTTATCGCTAAACGCTTTGACGGCGTGCTCTCTGCCGAACTGGCCGATCCTGAGCTGTATAAAACCTTCACCGACGCCGCCGCTGCGGTTGGCGAAGCCTGGGAAAGTCGTGAATTTGGTAAAGCCATTCGCGAAATCATGGCGCTGGCAGACGTGGCCAACCGCTATGTCGACGAGCAGGCACCATGGGTGGTGGCGAAACAGGAAGGCCGCGACGCCGACTTGCAGGCGATCTGCACCATGGGTCTGAACATGTTCCGCGTGCTGATGACCTGGCTGAAGCCGGTTCTGCCGCAGCTGGCAGCCCGCGCGGAAGCATTCCTGAACACCGAACTGACCTGGGATGCCATCCAGCAGCCGCTGCTCGGCCACAAGGTGAACACCTTCAAGGCGCTGTATAACCGCATCGAGATGAAACAGGTTGACGCGCTGGTGGAAGCATCAAAAGAAGAGGTGAAAGCGGCTGCCGCGCCGGTGACCGGCCCGCTGGCGGACGATCCGATTCAGGAGACCATCACCTTTGATGATTTCGCCAAAGTCGACCTGCGCGTGGCGCTGATCGAAAACGCGGAGTTCGTGGAAGGTTCTGACAAACTGCTGCGTCTGACGCTGGATCTGGGCGGCGAGAAACGTAACGTCTTCTCCGGCATTCGTTCCGCGTACCCTGATCCGCAGGTGCTGATCGGTCGTCAGACCGTGATGGTGGCAAACCTGGCGCCGCGTAAAATGCGCTTCGGCATCTCTGAAGGGATGGTGATGGCCGCAGGCCCGGGCGGAAAAGACATCTTCCTGTTAAGCCCTGACGAAGGCGCGAAGCCGGGTCAGCAGGTGAAGTAATAAAAAAGCCGGATGAGAATCCGGCTTTTTTTTGCCCGGCGGCGCTATGCTTGCACGGACCTACGAGTTTTTTAGACCGGGTCAGGCGAAGCCGCCACCCGGCTAAAAATCACCCCTTCTGGTTATGCACCCGCTGCGTCAACCCACGCAGGAAATAACGCAGAAACTGATCCCCACACTCGCGGTAATTTTTATGATCCGGCGCGCGCATCATGGCGGTGATTTCCGGCATCGACACGCGAAATTTCTGCTCGGTCATGATCGCCAAAATGTCGTCAGTTTTCAGGGAGAACGCAATACGCAGCTTTTTCAGCACCGTGTTGTTATTCACCCGACGCTCAAGCGCCAGCTCAGGCGCAGATTCATCTTTGCCGCGCTTGTCGTAGATCAGGCCGTTCAGGAAGCCCGACAGAATGATGTCCGGGCAGCGAACAAAACCCTCTTCATCTTCTTTAGTCATCCAGGTGTCGAACCCGGCGGACGTGGATTCCATGTCGGAGAGCGCAAGAATGCGCACCATGTCATTATTGTTCGCTTTCAGGGTGTAGCGCAGGCTACGAAGAATATCGTTACTTAGCATAGAGCCTTCGAATGTCGATGATGCAATGGCGCGCAGTGTACCAGTTTTACAGCCCTATCGCCTCTTTCAAACTTTTCAGATAGCGACGACTGACGGGCACGGTTTGCCCTGCACGTAGCACCAGTTCGGCCTGGCCGTTATCTTCCAGGCGGATCTCCTTCAGGTGCGCCATGTTCACCAGGTACTGACGATGGCAGCGGATCAGCGGCGTGCGGCTCTCCAGCGTGCGCAGGGTCAGCTCGGTAAAGCCTTCGTTACCTTCGGCGCTGGTGACGTATACCCCGCTCAGACGACTGCTGACAAAGGCAACGTCGTCCATTTGCAGGAGGTAAATCCGGCTGTGCCCGGTACAGGGGATAAACTTCAGGGGCTGCTGATGCTCCGGCAGCAGCGTCACGTCCTGCGCGGTACGCTCCTGGCGCAGACGGGTCAGGGTCTTTTCAAGGCGTTTCTCTTCAATCGGTTTCAGCAGATAATCAAACGCGTGCTCTTCAAACGCCTTTACCGCGTACTCATCAAAGGCCGTCAGAAAGACGATATAGGGGCGGTGCTCCGGGTCGAGCATGCCGACCATCTCCAGACCGCTGATGCGCGGCATCTGAATATCGAGGAACAGCACGTCCGGGCGCAGTTTATGCACAGCACCGATGCCTTCAATGGCATTGGCACATTCCCCCATAATCTCGATATCACTCTGCTCCTGCAACAGGACACGCAGGTTTTCCCGTGCTAACGGCTCATCATCAACAATCAGCACTCTTAACATGCGCTCTCCTCCAGCGGCAATCGTAAGGTAATTCGGGTATAGCGGTCTGGCTCACAGGCGACGGTGATACCGCAGTCATCACCAAAATGTGCGCGCAGGCGTTTATCCACCAGGCTCATTCCCAGACCGCCTGACGCGGAGGCTTCATACAGCCCCGCGTTATCTTCAATATCCAGCACCAGATGGTGGTTAAAACGGGAAGCGGAAATCATGATTTCTCCGGTTCCCAGCAGCTGCGACGTCCCATGCTTAATGGCGTTCTCCACAATCGGTTGCAGGGTAAAGGCCGGAAGATGCTGATACGCCAGCTCATCCGGGACGGATAACGACACCTGTAAACGTGACTGGAAGCGCGCTTTTTCAATTTGCAGATAGGCGTTTACGTGCTCAATCTCGTCCGCGAGGGTGACGATCTCCGAGGGACGCTTCAGGTTTTTGCGGAAAAATGTCGACAGAAATTGCACCAGCTGCGCGGCCTGATCGCTGTCGCGGCGGATCACCGCCTTCAGCGTGTTGAGCGCGTTAAACAGGAAATGCGGATTCACCTGAGCGTGCAGGAGCTTAATTTCTGACTGCGTCAGCAGCGCTTTTTGCCGTTCATACTGCCCCGCCAGGATTTGCGCCGAAAGCAGCTGGGCGATACCCTCCCCCAGCGTGCGGTTGATGGAGCTGAACAGGCGATTTTTGGCTTCGTAAAGCTTAATGGTGCCCATGACGCGCTGGTTTTCGCCCCGCAGGGGAATAACCAGCGTAGAGCCAAGTTTGCACTGCGGATGCAGGGAACAGCGGTACGGCACTTCATTCCCGTCGGCATACACCACTTCACCCGTTTCAATAGCGCGCAAAGTGTAGGCCGAGGAGATCGGCTTACCTGGAAGATGGTGGTCGTCCCCGGTACCGGTAAACGCCAGCAACTTTTCGCGATCGGTAATCGCCACGGCCCCGATATCCAGCTCTTTATACAGCACCTGCGCCACCTTCATGCTGTTCTCCTCGTTGAATCCCTGCCGCAGGATCCCTTCCGTCGACGCCGCAACTTTTAATGCGGTGGCAGAAAATGCCGAGGTGTATTTTTCGAACATGGCGCGTTTGTCGAGCAGAATGCGCATAAACAGCGCCGCACCAACGGTATTGGTGACCATCATCGGTGCGGCAATGCTGCTGACCAGATGTAACGCATCGTCAAACGGGCGCGCGATCAGCAGGATGATCGCCATCTGCGCCATTTCCGCCACGAAGGTGATCGCCCCGGCGGTAAGGGGACTGAACACTTTATCCGGCCGTCCGCGCTTAATCATATAGCTGTGGACGAGACCACCGAGCAGCCCTTCGACAATGGTGGAGATCATGCAGCTTAGTGCCGTCATACCGCCCATCGAATAGCGGTGCAGGCCGCCGGTTAACCCCACCAGACCGCCCACGACCGGGCCTCCGAGCAGCCCGCCCATTACCGCGCCAATGGCGCGCGTATTGGCGATGGAATCTTCAATATGGAGACCAAACCAGGTCCCCATAATGCAGAATATGGAAAATACGACGTAGCAGAGGAATTTGTGCGGCAGACGGACGGTGACCTGCATCAGCGGAATGAACAGGCGCGTTTTGCTCATCAACCAGGCGATGACAAGAAACACGCACATCTGCTGAAGCAACAGCAGCACCAGATTAAACTCGTACATACTCACAAACCGCACATTCTAAAAACGCGTAACATACACTGATGGCGGTTAACTTTCTTTGAAACGTGCCAAAAAAGCGATAAATCGTGTCCGTCATCACACCTTTTGCCGGAGATAACCTGTCTTTCGTATAATTTGTACAAAAAAGAATCAAATCTTCCTGGTTCCGCAAAGTGGGTCTACAGTTAAGCTGGGGACGCGCAAGCCTGGGGGCGAAAATGGCGCTTTACACGATAGGTGAAGTGGCACTCCTGTGTGATATCAATCCCGTTACGCTACGGGCGTGGCAGCGACGGTATGGATTGCTTAAGCCGCAAAGAACGGACGGCGGGCACCGCCTGTTTAACGATGCGGATATTGACCGGATCCGCGAGATCAAAAGCTGGATCGACAATGGCGTACAGGTAGGCAAGGTGAAATCGCTTCTGAGCCAGGACGATCCTGATACGCAGCATCTCTGGCGCGAGCAGCAGGAAACGCTGCTGAGGCTGTTGCAGACCGGCAATTTGCAGCGTCTGCGCGGCTGGATCAAAGAACAGGGTCGAGACTACCCCGCGCAAACACTGATCACCCATCTTTTTATTCCCCTACGGCGTCGGCTTCAGTGTCAGCAAACCACCTTACAGGCACTGCTCAGCATGCTTGATGGCGTGCTGATTAACTATATTTCCGTCTGTCTTGCCTCAGCGCGGAATAAAAACAGCAAAGATGCGCTGGTGATCGGCTGGAACGTCCACGATACCACCCGGCTGTGGCTCGAAGCCTGGATTGCCACCCAGCAGGGCTGGCGCGTTGACGTGCTTGCACACTCCCTGGCACAGCTCAGGCCGGAACTGTTTGAGGGGCAGACGCTGCTGGTCTGGTGTGGCGAAGTCCCCTCCGCTTCCCAGCAGCAGCTCCTGACGGAATGGCGCGAACATGGTTATCCCGTTTACTCGCTGGGGCCAAATGCGTTGTAACGGCATTTAATGGTTCATTAACAGCTGCGCTTCACCGTATAATTGTTCCGTTAACAACAGGAGCGCATGATGAAGGCAACGAAACTGGCCGTAATTACCCTTTTTGCACTGATGGCCGTCAGCGGTATCGGTGGCGTTATGCTTGCAGGTTACTCGTTTATTGTTCGCGGCGGTGTTGGCTGAGGTATCCGGCCAGGCGTTCAAACAGGCGATCCACCACAATCGCCGCCAGCGCAACCAGAACCGCCCCCTGAATAATATAAGCCGTGTTAAACCCGCTTAACCCAATAATGATTGGCGTCCCCAGCGTATTGACCCCGACCGTCGACGCGATGGTTGCCGTACCAATGTTGATGATCACGGACGTCCGCACACCGGCAATAATCACCGGTGCGGCCAGCGGCAGTTCAACCTTCAGTAGCCGCTGCCAGGCGCTCATTCCCATCCCTTCCGCTACGCTCAGCACCGATGCAGGCACCGCCGCAATGCCCGCCAGCGTCCCTTGCAGAATGGGCAACACGCCGTACAAGATCAGCGCAATGATGGCAGGCTCCTGCCCAAAACCGATCGCCGGCACGGCAATCGCCAGCACGGCCACCGGCGGGAAGGTCTGCCCCGTTGCGGCGATGGTCTCCACCAGCGGACGGAACTCCCTGCCCGCAGGCCGCGTCACCGCAATACCGGCGCCTGTGCCCAGCACGATGGCAATCACGCTTGACGCCGCTACCAGCCAGAAGTGCGCCAGGGTGAGATTAACAAAGCTCTCCTGCTGGTACACCGGGCGCGGCAGCCCGGGAATAAGCGCATTAAACAGCGCCGCGCTGTGCGGCATCAGGTAGAGTAAGGCGATAAACAGCCCTGTCAGCCAGAGTAACGGATCACGGACCCACTTCACGCGTCACCTCCCCCGCCAGCAGATCGCGAAAATGGATCGTCCCGCATGGCGTACCCTGCCCGTCCGCAACGGGCAACACCTCACACTGCCGGGCGACAAACGCCGAAAGGGCATCGCGCAGGCTCATCCCGTCATGCAGCGGTTCACCACCGATTTTCGCATCCTGCGGACGCAGATAGTCCCTGACGGTGCGCAGCGAGAGCAGCCTGACACCCAGCTCGCTGCGGCCAAAGAACTCACGCACAAAATCGTTTGCTGGCGACGTTAACAGCTCAAGCGGCGTACCCTGCTGGACGACTTCGCCGTGATCCATCAGTACCAGACGATCGGCCAGCCGCAGTGCTTCGTCGATATCATGCGTCACCAGCACGATGGTGCGCCCTAGAATACGGTGGATGCGGCTCATCTCAGCCTGAAGTGCGCCGCGGGTGACCGGATCCAGCGCGCCGAAGGGCTCATCCATCAGCAGTACCTGCGGGTTAGCGGCCAGCGCGCGCGCCACCCCGACCCGCTGCTGTTGTCCGCCGGATAGCTGGTGCGGGTAGCGGTCGCGAAGCGACGCGTCCAGGCCCAGCAGCGCCATCAACTCGTCGACACGCTCATTGATCTTCCCCCGGGACCATTTTTCCAGCTGTGGCACGGTGGCAATGTTCTGCGCCACCGTCCAGTGGGGAAACAGGCCGATGGACTGAATGGCGTAGCCCATACGCCGCCGCAGCTCCAGCACCGGCAGGCTGCGGATCTCCTCTCCGGCAAAGCGAATCGTCCCGCTGTCGTGCTCCACCAGCCGATTGATCATCTTCAGCGTCGTCGATTTTCCCGACCCCGACGTCCCGATCAATACCGAGAACGCCCCCTCGGCAAAATGCAGATTGAGATGGCTTGCCGCCGGACGGCCCGCAAAGGTTTTACTCACATCATGAAATTCAATCATTGGCTCTTCTCCTGAGCAGCGCGAGCCACAGGGCAAATAAGGCATCCAGCACGACCGCCAGCGCAATCGTGGGCACAACGCCCAGCAACACCAGATCCAGCGCGCTGCTGAGCAGCCCCTGGAACACCAGCGCCCCAAAGCCGCCCGCCCCGATCAGCGCGGCAATTACCGCCATCCCAACGGTTTGCACCGTCACCACCCGCAGGCTGCGAACAAGCAGCGGAAGCGCAAGCGGCAGCTGTATTTTCCAGAAACACTGGCGCGCACTCATCCCCATCGCATGGGCGCTTTCCAGCACGTCGGGCGGAACCTGGCTTAACCCCGCCACCACGCCGCGCACCAGTGGCAGCAGCGCATACAACACAAGGGCAATCAGCGCCGGGGTCAGCCCGGTTCCGGCAATGCCTGCCGCGGCCAACGCAGGGAAGGATTTAACCAGACCGGCGAGGGGGGCAATCAGCAGGCCAAACAGGGCAACGGAGGGGATGGTCTGAATAACGTTGAGCACGGTAAAGACGGCACCCTGGCGGCTGGGATGTCGGTAGCACCACATGCCCAGCGGCACGCCCAGCAGCAGCGCCGGGACCAGCGTCCCGAACAGGATCGTCAGATGTTGCGCCAGCGCGTTGTCAAACACCTCCTGGCGGTTGACGTACTCTTTTAACAGCGAGAGTTGATTCAGATCGCCGCTGAAGAGGATCAGCAGGGGAATAACCCAGAATTGCGCGTTCAGCAGCCAGCGCCACACAGGTATCGGCGTCAGGCGGCGAATGGCATCGCTACAGGCCAGCAGGCAGAGTGCCAGCCACAGCCACAGGCCGCTGCCAATCGACGTGCGCGCCAGCGGGCTTTCAACCGAGGCCATCTGCGTTGCCGCCTGTCCCGCGCTCCAGAACAGTACGATAAACAGCGCTTCGCTGAGCAGAAGCGTTAGCCACAGCGCGGTTCGCCCCGGCCAGTAGGCTAAGACTACGGTACTCGCCAGCGCCGCGCCCAGCAGCAGCGGCGTAAATGCCCAGATCTGCCACAGCGCACGCGGTTCGCCCGACACCAGACGGTTTGGCGCGACATTCACAAAAGGTAACGCGACCGCCACGATGGCCACACAGACCAACAGCAGCAGGACGCGGTTATGACATTTTATTGGCACAGCCTTATCCCGTTACTTCACAAGCCCTTGTTGTTTCAGGAAGTCGGCAGCCACTTTTTTGGCATCCAGCCCCTCTACGGCAATGCTGGCATTCAGCTGTTGCAGCGTTTTCGCATCCAGTTTTTCAAACACCGGTTTGAGCCAATCGTCGATCTCCGGGTAGGCTTTCAGCACCGCCTCGCGCACGACCGGGGTTGGGGCGTAAATTGGCTGAACGCCTTTCGGGTCGGTCAGGGTTTGCAGACCAAGCGCCGCGACCGGGCCGTCGGTGCCGTAAGCCATCGCCGCGTTGACGCCGGAGGTTTTCTGCGCCGCCGCCTTAATGGTCACCGCCGTGTCGCCGCCCGCCAGAGAGAGTAGCTGTGCCTGATCGAGCTTGAAATCATAAGCTTTTTCAAACGCTGGCAGGGCATCAGCGCGCTCGATAAACTCTGCCGAGGCCGCGAGCTTAAACTCGCCCTTCTCTTTCAGGTAGCGGCTGAGATCGTCAAGCGAGGTGAGCTTGCCTTTCTCGGCGATATCTTTGCGCACCGCGATGGTCCAGGTGTTATTGGCCGGTGCCGGTGTAAGCCAGACCAGCTTATTTTTTTCCGCGTCCAGCTTTTTGACTTTTTCGTACCCGGCTTTGGCATTTTTCCAGGCCGGATCGTTTTCATCCTTGAAGAAGAATGCCCCGTTGCCGGTGTATTCCGGGTAGATATCCAGCTCGCCGGAAGTGATAGCACCGCGCACGACAGGCGTGGTGCCAAGCTGCACTTTATTGACCGTTTTCACGCCGTGGCTTTCGAGTACCTGCAAAATGATATTGCCGAGCAACGCGCCCTCGGTATCAATTTTGGAACCCACCTTAACCGGCTCTGCGGCCTGTAACGGCAGGCTCAGCGCCGCCAGAAGCACCGCCGACCCTGTTATCCCCTTAATAATCGTCATTCTGCTTTCCTCATTATTTTGTGGCCTTTTTCATAGGCTTGAGAGAAAAGCGTAGCTTAAAACAGTGAATTTAACCGTTTTTCGTACCAGATGAGAGGCATCCCCCGCCAGGCGGGGGATGGGGAGGAAGGTAAGATTATTGCAGTTCGAACTCGGCTTTGTTCACGCGGGCGGAATCCACGCCGATGAAGACGTTGAATTTGCCAGGCTCGGCATCGTATTTCATCTGCTGATTCCAGAACTTCAGCGCATTTACGTCAATCGGGAAGCTGACCGTTTTGGTTTCGCCCGGTTTCAGGTTGACCTTTTCGAAGCCGCGCAGCTGTTTCACCGGACGGCTCATGGAGGCCGTGACATCCTGAACGTACATCTGGATCACCGTCGCGCCTTCGCGTTTGCCGCTGTTGGTCACTTCCACGCTGGCGGTCACTTTGCCGTCACGCTTCAGGGTCGGCGCCGACATTTTCACGTCAGAGACCTTAAACGTGGTGTAACTCAGGCCATAGCCAAACGGATAGAGCGGGCCGTTAGCCTCGTCGAAGTAACGGGACGTGTACTTGTTCGGCTTGTCGGCGTTGTACGGACGACCGGTGTTCAGGTGGCTGTAGTAAACCGGGATCTGCCCGACGGAGCGCGGGAAGGACATCGGCAGCTTGCCGGACGGGTTGTAATCGCCAAACAGCACGTCGGCAATGGCGTTACCGCCTTCGGTACCGGCGAACCAGGTTTCCAGAATGGCGTCAGCCTGCTGGTCTTCTTTCACCAGCGCCAGCGGACGCCCGTTCATCAGCACCAGCACCAGCGGCTTGCCGGTGGCTTTCAGGGCCGCGATCAGGTCACGCTGGCTTTGCGGGATAGTGATGTCGGTCCGGCTGGAGGCTTCGTGCGCCATCCCCTGCGCTTCACCTACCACGGCGACCACCACGTCGGACTGCTTCGCGGCGTTAACCGCTTCGTCGATCATCTCTTTCGGCGTGCGTGGATCCACCTTCACCGCTTCCTCGTACTGGTTGAGGAAGGTCACGATGTCTTTATCGTCGGTGACGTTTGCGCCTTTGGCGTAAACCACTTTTGCATTATCACCCACGGCGCTCTTAATGCCTGTCAGCACGGTAACGGACTGATCCGCCACGCCTGCGGCGGACCAGCTGCCCATGACGTCACGCTTGCTGTCGGCCAGCGGACCGACCACGGCAATGGTGCCGGATTTTTTCAGCGGCAGCGTGTCGAGACGGTTTTTCAGCAGTACCAGGCTTTCGCGCGCCACTTCGCGGGCTTCTTTGCGGTGCAGGCGGCTTTCAGCATTGGTGTCCGCCGGATCAGATTCCTTCGGCCCCAGATGGCTGTAAGGATCGTTAAACAGCCCCATGTCATATTTCACGTTCAGCACGTGGCGAGCGGCATCGTCCAGCTCCGCCATCGTCACCTTGCCGCTCTTCACCAGCCCCGGCAGGTATTTGCTGTAGTATTCGTCGCTCATGCTCATGTTGATGCCGGACTTGAGCGCCACGCGTACCGCATCTTCCGGGTCAGACGCTGTGCCGTGCTTTATCAGCTCTTTAATCGCCCCGTGATCCGAAACGGTGATGCCCTTGAAGCCCCACTGGTCGCGCAGCACATCTTTCAGCAGCCACGAATCGGAGGTGGCAGGCGTGCCGTTGAGAGAGTTCAATGCCACCATCACCGCGCCGCTGCCCGCGTCCAGCCCCGCTTTGTACGGCGGCATATAGTCGTTAAACAGGCGCTGCGGGCTCATGTCCACGGTGTTGTACTCTTTGCCGCCTTCCACCGCGCCATAGGCGGCGAAGTGCTTGACGCTGGTCATCACCGAGTAACGATCTGCCGGACTTTTGCCCTGCATCGCTTCCACCATGGTTTTGCCCATCGTGGCGGTTAAATAAGTATCTTCCCCAAAGCCCTCCGAAGCACGGCCCCAGCGCGGATCGCGGGAGACGTCTACCATCGGCGCCCAGGTCATGTTCAGGCCGTCGTCTGCGGCTTCATATGCCGATACGCGCCCGACGGTTTTCACCGCATCGAGGTTAAAGGAGGAGGCTAAGCCGAGGCTAATCGGGAAGACGGTACGCTGGCCGTGCACCACGTCGTAGGCGAAGAACAGGGGAATTTTCAGGCGGCTCAGTTCCATCACCTGATCCTGCATTTTGCGGATATCCTGGCGGGTAACGGTGTTAAAAATGGCTCCTACCTGCCCGTCTTTGATCATCTCGCGAATGGCTTCTTTCGGGTTCTCCGGGCCGACGCTGATCAGGCGCAGCTGGCCGATTTTCTCATCGACCGTCATCTTTTTGAGTAAATCCGTGACAAAGGCGTCGCGGGCTTCAGGCGTGAGCGGGTGATTACCAAACAAATCCTCTGCCAGCGCAGGTTGGAGCGCCAGGCTGACGGCGACACCTACAGAACATAGCCATTTCATGTTGTTATTCTCTCTCATCAATAACCGCGGGAAGCACCCGGCCAGACCGTGCGAAAAGCGCAGTGTGCCACAAAGCCTGAAAACCTTGCAGGGTTATTCTCTGATTTTTCTCATGAATACCCGACCGCTCAACGGCTAATCGCGCTATGCTTTACAGCGAGAAATTTGCCCCACCACAAGGAGTGGAAGATGTCTTCTGTTCGAACTAACGATAACACTACTTTTATTAACGAACTGTCGCGCCTGGTTGGTCACTCTCACCTGCTTACCGACCCGGCCAAAACCGCCCGCTACCGTAAGGGCTTTCGCTCCGGCCAGGGCGACGCGCTGGCGGTGGTCTTCCCCGGTACGTTGCTCGAACTGTGGCGCGTGCTCAGCGCCTGCGTTGCGGCAGACAAGATTATTTTAATGCAGGCTGCTAACACCGGCCTGACTGAAGGCTCCACGCCGAACGGCAACGATTACGATCGTGACATCGTGATTATCAGCACCCTGCGCCTCGACAAACTGCACCTGCTGGACAAGGGCGAACAGGTACTCGCCTTCCCCGGCACCACGCTCTACTCGCTGGAAAAGGCGCTTAAGCCGCTGGGTCGCGAACCGCACTCGGTGATCGGCTCTTCGTGCATTGGTGCCTCGGTGATCGGCGGGATCTGCAATAACTCCGGCGGCTCGCTGGTGCAGCGCGGCCCGGCCTACACGGAGATGTCGCTGTTTGCCCGTATCGATGAAAACGGCAAGCTGACGCTGGTTAACCATCTGGGGATCGATCTGGGTGTAACGCCAGAGCAGATCCTCAGCAAACTTGACGATGACCGCGTGAAGGACGAAGACGTTCAGCACGATGGCCGTCACGCGCATGACCACGATTACATCACCCGCGTGCGCGATATCAATGCCGATACGCCAGCGCGCTATAACGCCGATCCGGATCGCCTGTTTGAATCCTCCGGCTGCGCGGGCAAGCTGGCCGTTTTTGCGGTGCGCCTCGATACCTTCCCGGCAGAGAAAAAGCAGCAGGTGTTTTACATTGGCACCAATCAGCCGGAGGTGCTGACGGAGATCCGCCGTCATATTCTGGCCGAGTTCACTCACCTGCCGGTGGCGGGCGAGTATATGCACCGGGACATTTATGACATCGCCGAGCGCTACGGCAAAGATACCTTCCTGATGATCGACAAGCTCGGCACCGACAAAATGCCGTTCTTCTTCACCATGAAGGGCCGCACCGACGCGATGCTGGAGAAAGTGTCGCTGTTCAAACCGCACTTCACCGACCGCTTTATGCAGAAACTGGGCAACGCCTTCCCGGCGCATTTACCGGAGCGGATGAAGACCTGGCGCGATAAGTATGAGCACCACCTGCTGCTGAAAATGGCCGGGGACGGAATTGCCGAAGCGCAGAGCTGGCTCACCGAGTTCTTCAAAACTGCCGACGGGGATTTCTTCGCCTGCACGCCGGAAGAAGGCAGCAAAGCCTTCCTGCACCGCTTCGCCGCGGCGGGTGCGGCTATCCGTTATCAGGCTGTGCATTCCGAAGAGGTAGAGGATATTTTGGCGCTGGATATTGCCCTGCGTCGCAACGATACCGAGTGGTTTGAACATCTGCCGCCGGAGATTGACAGCAAGCTGGTGCACAAGCTCTATTACGGCCACTTCATGTGCTATGTCTTCCACCAGGATTACATCGTCAAAAAAGGGGTGGATGCGCATGCGTTGAAAGAGCAAATGCTGGCGTTGCTGCACGAGCGTGGCGCGCAATATCCTGCCGAGCACAACGTGGGGCATTTGTACAAAGCGCCGGAGACGCTTAAACAGTTTTATCGCAAAAATGACCCTACAAACAGTATGAACCCCGGCATTGGTAAGACAACGCGGAAGAAATACTGGAAAGAGAGTGCCGAAACAGAGGAGCACAATACGCAAGCCTCTGATGAACGCCTATAGCCAAATTTAAGAGATTGTTAAGCTCTCCTCAATCGTACTAGAGTATCTGCCTGTTGCCAGAGAAACGTTTCTCTGGCTTTCCAAACAAGGAGCGGGCAGAACATGTCGGCTGTAGAGATTTTACCCGAAACTGAAATCGAGGTGCGCGACGCCCTTCCTGACGATGCACATGCCATCTCGGCGATATACGCCTGGCATGTGCTTCATGGCCGTGCGTCCTTCGAGGAAGTTCCCCCCACCGTCGATGAGATGCGTCAGCGGATGAAGAGTGTGACCGACAGCGGTTTACCGTGGCTGGTTGCGCTGTATCGCGGCATTGTCGTCGGCTATTGCTACGCCACGTTTTATCGTCCACGCCAGGCCTACCGGTACACCCTTGAGGAATCCATCTATGTGGATGCCAGCACCACCGGGCGCGGGTTTGGTACGGCGCTGATGGATGCCCTGATTGCACGGTGTGAGCAAGGTCCCTGGCGGCAGATGATTGCTGTGGTCGGTGACGGAAACAATAATGCGGGATCGTTACGGCTGCATAAAAAACATGGCTTCGAGGTTGTCGGTCAACTGCGCAGCGTGGGGTATAAGAAGGGCGACTGGCGGGATACGTTGATCATGCAGCGTCCACTCAACGATGGTGACTGGACGCTGCCGGAGTAGGCGCTTTCGCCCGGTGGCGCTCCGCTTACCGGGCCTACGTATCGGGGCCGCTTTAGGACCGTAGGCCGGGTAAGGCGAAGCCGCCACCCGGCACAGACAGGCGACTCAGTCGTTCTGCGCTGTCGCCATCTGTTCCGCTTTCTGCTTTTTATACGCCAGCGCTGAAGCCGGCACCGGCTGCACTTTCCCGGTTTCAATCCAGGTGCGCAGGCGGCTGGCATCCGCAAAGTGGGTATATTTGCCGAAGGCATCCATCACCACCAGCGCCACTGGTTTACCGTTAAACACGGTACGCATCACCAGGCAGTGCCCTGCCGCATTGGTAAATCCGGTCTTGGTTAACTGAATATTCCAGTTATCGCGATACACCAGATGGTTAGTGTTGCGGAACGGCAGCGTATACGCCGGGTTCGAGAATGTCGCCATCTCCTCACGCGTGGTGCTGAGCTGACCAATCAGCGGGTATTGCTTACTGGCGATCAGCAGCTTGGTTAAATCACGCGCCGTCGAGACGTTATGGATCGACAGACCGGTTGGCTCCACGAAATGGGTATTTTTCATCCCCAGCGCTTTGGCTTTGGCATTCATCGCGCGGATAAACGCGTCGTAACCGCCAGGATAATGGTGGGCAAGGCTCGCCGCCGCCCGGTTCTCTGAGGACATCAGCGCCAACAGCAGCATATTTTTACGGCTGATTTCACTGTTCAGACGCACGCGAGAGTAGATCCCTTTCATCTCTGGCGTGTGGCTGATATCCACTTTTAGCTTTTCATCCAGCGGCAGTCGTGCATCAAGCACCACCATCGCGGTCATGACTTTGGTTATGGAAGCGATCGGGCGCACCAGATCCGGGTGACTGGCGTAGATCACCTTGTTGGTATTCAGGTCAACGATCATCGCGCTGCCGGACGCAATCTGGGGTTGCGCAGCAGCGGTGGCAACTGCGGGCGTTTTGGCGATGGCTGGCGCGGTAGCGGAGACGCCCAACAGTAGCGCAAGACTAAGGAGTGACACTCGAAATTTCAGCATGATGAGACTTCTGATAATGATTCACGCACGTTATGACGTACACCGCCTGTGTCGACGGATAAACACAGGCTGGCTTCGGCATCATAGCGGTCACCGTGCGTTGTCGCCAGCGGAGAATCATAACCAGATGCTGCATTGCTGGCATTTACGCCAGCAATGCAGGGGACTTAAAAGAGACGGTATCCATAACCCCAAAGAATAACTGTCAGGGCCAGTAGCGCCTCAAGGACCAGCACGCCGATGGCAAGCGTAGAGCTGGAGAAGCTCAGGCCCTCTTCTTTATTGATGTTGAGGAAGGTTGGCACTCCTACATACAGCAGATAACCGGTGTAAAAGAGGGCAACCGTACCGATCAGCGCGCACAGCCAGACCAGTGGATAGAGCGCAACAATACCGCTTAAGAACAGCGGGGTCGCGACGTATCCGGCGAAGACCATACAGTGTGCCAGCGACGGGCGCTGCGGATAGTTGCGCGCCATCCAGTGGATGACCCGCCCCATTACCGCCACCCCGGCCAGCATCAGGCCATAAAACAGAATGGCCAGGTACAGTCCGGTAAACCAGGAAAGCTGAAACACGGTGCCGTCACCAAAGTTCCAGCCTATTTGCGTAGTACCAATAAACGCGCAGACCACCGGCACCGCTGCCATCAGCAGGACGTGGTGGGTGTAGTGATGCGCGACCGTTTCGTTCTCGTTACGGATGACCTGCATTTCACGATCGGGATGGGAGAAAAGTCCCCAGACATGGTTCATAACGCCCCCTTGTTGTCGGCCCGTCAGCGATAGCTAAAGTATAATGCAGGCTTTAGATTATTTTATGTACAGTGGGAAATTTCCGTTGATTGCCGCGTGGTTGATGGATGGGGTATATGATTAACGCAGGCACAGTAAGGGAGACGACATTTACTTAATGGATATCAACGGTCATATTGAACAATATGGATACGCCGCGCTGGTCATCGGCAGCGTGGCAGAGGGTGAAACCATCACGCTGCTGGGCGGAGTGGCCGCACATCAGGGATTGCTGAAATTCCCGCTGGTGGTCGCCGCCGTCGCACTGGGCGGTATGATTGGCGACCAGCTGCTCTACTTTCTGGGACTGCGCTTTGGTCCGACGCTTTTACAACGTTTTGCTAAGCATCAAAAGAAAATTCGTCGTGCTCAGCTGCTTATCCAGCGGCATCCCTATATGTTTGTGATTGGCACCCGCTTTATGTATGGCTTTCGCATCATTGGGCCAATACTGATTGGCGCGAGCCGCTTACCGCCGAAAATTTTCCTGCCGCTGAACATTATCGGGGCGATTGCCTGGGCGCTGATTTTTACCACGCTTGGCTACGTGGGTGGCGAAGTGATAGGCCCGTGGCTGCATAATCTCGATCAGCATCTTAAACACTGGGCCTGGCTGATCCTGGTTGTTGCGGTGGTGATTGGGGTACGGCTGTGGCTCAAGCATCGTGAAAAGCGGCGGGATGAAGAGTGAGTGCGGCCTGCTGCCCCTCACCCTACCCCTCTCCCCAAAGGGGAGAGGGAACTCTATACACCCTCTCCCCTTTGGGGAGAGGGCTGGGGTGAGGGGAATGTTTATTCTGCTGGCTTAAACTGCGGATTCGCCAGCATAAAACCGCCGTCGACGATAAACGACTGCCCGGTGGTGTAGCTGGCGTCGCTGTCACACAGCCACGCCACCAGGCTGGCTATTTCTTTGGTATGCCCTGGCCGTGCCAGCGGGATTTCCGGCATTGAGCCTTCTTTCACTTCGCTGTCGTCCATATCATTCATCGGCGTGGCGATCGCACCAGGCGCAACGGCGTTCACCAGAATCTTATGTTTAACCAGCTCCAGCGCCATCGACTTTGTTAACCCGCCCAGCGCATGTTTGGCCGCCGTATAGGCGCTGGCGTCCGGCAATGGTGTATGTTCATGCACCGAGGTGATGTTCACGATCCGCCCCCCTTCTCCCTGCTTCACCATCTGACGCGCCGCGATTTGCGAGCAGAGAAACGCGCCGTCCACGTCAACGGTGAATATGTGCCGCCAGTCGTCAAACGACAGGTCCAGAAATGGCGCTTTGTTCATCGCCCCGGCATTGTTTACCAGCACATCCAGCCGCCCGAAACGCGTAATCAGGGTTTCAATGGCCTTTGCGCCTTCCGGCAAATTGCTTAAGTCGAGCTGGATGGCCTCGGCACTCTGCCCGCGCGCTTCAATTTCACGGCAGGTTGCCAGCGCCCCTTCCTCATCTGAATGCCAGGTCACCCCGATATCAAACCCGCGTTCGGCCAGCATCAGGGCCGTCGTTTTGCCAATTCCTGAATCCGATGCGGTAACAATTGCGACTCGCGTCATACTCACCTCCTGAAAATCTGCAAAGAGGTAAGTATAGATAATGCGCGATTTTAGCTGTGATGATATCCGCCACCCAGCGCGGAGGTGAGCTGGAGCGTAGCATCCACGTACTGACCTTTCAGCATCAACCCGGCAATACGCTCTTTGAGCGCCGGAATTTTTGCTTCACTCACCCGCGAGCCGGCAATGATCCCCGCGCTGAAGCGCGCCTGTGCCAGCGCAACGACGCGCGCCGCATCTTTTTCGATCTGCTGCTGGTGCTGATTTTTGGCGGTCAGGGTTTCCACTTCGCTGGCCGTCCGGGCAACCTGGTTTACGGCGTCCACTACGGCCTTGTTGTAGTTCGCCACGGAGAGGTTGTTTTGTGCCTGGGCGATATCCAGGTTCGCATTCAACCGACCACTGTCAAAAATTGGCAGCGTCAGCCCCGCGGTTACGCCCATTTGCTGAGCAGATGAGCGGAACAGGTCGCTAAGGTGCAACGCATCCTGCTGCAAGAACGCCATCAAATTGATGTCAGGGTAGAACGCGGCTCTGGCGGCATCCACTTCGCTCATGGACGCTTCGATATACCAGTGCGCCTCCTGCAAATCCGGGCGGCGAGCCAGCAGCTCATAACCGAGCGTTGACGGCAGCGACGCCTCTGCGTCAGGTAAGGCATGCCGGGCGAGCGTGACTGAAGGGGTATTGGTCAATGCATTCAGACGCGCCTCAATGGCCTTCATTTTGCCGTGCACGTCAGCGAGCTGTTCATCGGTTTTGCTGGCATTGATATCTGTTTCAACGCCTTCCACCGAGGAGGTAATGCCGTGCTGATAAAGCTCACGATCGGCACCGATGATATTTTCCTGCTCCCGTTTGATCTGCGCGAGCACGTCACCCACCGCGGCCTCGGTCTGCCAGTCCCAGTACAGCCGCGCGACGCTGCTGGCGAGCAGCTGGCGGGTCTGCTCCAGCTCCGCTTTTTGCGCATTCACCTTACCGATGCGGGCCTCAATTTGGGCGCGGTTTTTACCCCATAAATCCAGATCCCATCCGGCCGTCAGACCAAAGGTGCCGTTGGTGTACCAGGGTCCGGTTGTCCCCGCCGCCGGGTCAGTCAGGGCGAATGGCCCCATCAGCCCCTCTGCCGACATCTTTTGCCGTTCCACATCTGCGGAAAAATCCATTTGTGGACCATCAGCAGCGACAGCGGCTTTCGCCTGTGCTTCTGCCAGGGTGATGCGCTGCCGGGCAATTTGCATATCCGGTGCATCCGCCAGCGCTTTAGCAATCAGCGCGTTAAGCTGAGGGTCATTAAAATCTTTCCACCATTCGTTTTTTGGCCAGTCGGCATGACTTAGTTGGGTATTTACAGCAGCGGCGGCGGCTTGCGTTTTCACTGGAGACACCGTGGCATGTTCCGGCGCGCAGGCGGACAGCATAAAAATAAGGGGAGCACTCAGAGATAAAGTAAGAGAACGTTTCATTACGCCATAAACTCAAAAAAAATAAAGGCGCAACTTACGCTTACTGACGTTCCGTTTTTTAGTAACGCGTGGCAATCCGCATATTGTTATACATTTTCATATCCGGAAATTTATTCCTCAAGCGAATGATTTAATTTCACCTATTCATACCAATTATGAATTGACTGCTACACTTACTGACGACAGACATACGCAGGAGAGGCGAATGAAAATATTATTGTGGGCTATTTTGATTATATTTCTGATAGGGCTGCTGGTGGTAACCGGTGTATTCAAAATGATTTTCTGATACGTTTGCCCGGCTCCGCGCCGGGCAAACGTATTCACACTTCACTCAGTGCTTCGACTGGATCACACGGGCAATATCCGCCGACGTCTGTAGCGTACGGATCTCCTGAAATAATCCCAGCGCGTCGTCGTACTCTTTCCGTAAATAACTCAGCCACTGCTTAATGCGCGCGACGTGATACAACCCGGTATCGCCCTGCTTTTCCAGCCGCGTGTATTTTTGCAGGAGTTTCACCACGTCCGCCCACGGCATCCGCGGCTCATTGTATTTCACCACCCGGCTGAGGTTCGGCACGTTCAGCGCACCGCGGCCAATCATCACGGCATTACAGCCGGTCTCTTTGAGGCAGGCCTGCGCGCTCTCATAATCCCAGATTTCGCCGTTAGCAATCACCGGAATAGTAAGCCGTCTGCGGATCTCGCCAATCGCCTGCCAGTTAATGCGCTCGGCTTTATAACCATCCTCTTTGGTTCGCCCGTGCACCACCAGCTCGGTGGCGCCTGCCTGCTGCACCGCGTCGGCAATTTCAAACTGCCTGTCGCCGCTGTCCCATCCCAGACGCACTTTGACCGTCACCGGTAGATGCGATGGCACCGCCTCACGCATGGCCTTTGCGCCGCGATAAATCAATTCCGGATCTTTGAGTAACGTCGCCCCGCCGCCGCTGCCGTTGACCAGCTTTGACGGACAGCCGCAGTTAAGATCGACACCGTACGAGCCAAGCGCTACCGCGCGGGCGGCGTTTTCCGCCAGCCACTCAGGATACTGGCCGAGCAGCTGGACGCGCACCAGCGTACCGGAGGGGGTGCGGCTCTGACGATGCAGTTCCGGACAGAGACGATAAAATGATTTTTCTGGCAGCAACATATCGACCACGCGCAAAAACTCCGTCACGCAGAGATCGTAATCGTTCACCTCGGTAAGCAGCTCGCGCACGAGAGAGTCGAGCACGCCTTCCATCGGGGCCAGTAAAACACGCATTCTGAGTACCTGTGAAAAAAGACGCGCTATAGTAGCTGCTCTCTATGTATGTTGAAAGCCCGGCGTTCCATTCTGGAATGTCTGGTATGCCCAAAATTCATGATGTGATCCGTGGCACATTTTCAGGTTTAATTGTATGATGAATACGTCTCAGCAAGGACTTTCACCATGAGCAAATCACTGAATACTATCTGGCAATACCTTCGCGCCTTCGTCCTGATTTATGCCTGCCTGTACGCCGGCATTTTTATCGCGTCGCTGCTGCCTATTACCATCCCCGGCAGCATTATCGGCATGTTGATCCTGTTTGTGCTGCTGGCATTACAGGTGCTGCCCGCGAAATGGGTCAACCCGGGGTGCTTCGTTCTCATTCGCTATATGGCCCTGCTTTTTGTGCCTATCGGCGTTGGGGTTATGCAGTATTACGATGTGCTTAAGGCGCAGTTCGGCCCGATAGTGGTCTCCTGCGCCATCAGTACGCTGGTGGTTTTCCTGGTCGTCAGCTGGAGCTCACATATTGTGCATGGCGAACGTAAAGTGGTCGGGGAGAAAACAAAAAAATGATGGCGAATATTTGGTGGTCCCTGCCGTTAACCCTGGTGGTGTTCTTTGCTGCGCGTAAGCTTGCGGTTCGTTTCAAAATGCCGTTGCTCAACCCGCTGCTGGTCGCCATGGTGGTGATTATTCCTTTTCTGCTGCTCACCGGCATTTCTTATGAACGTTACTTCGCCGGGAGCAAGATCCTCAACGATTTGTTGCAGCCTGCCGTGGTGGCGCTGGCGTTTCCTTTATATGAGCAACTGCATCAGATCCGCGCGCGCTGGAAATCCATCATAACCATCTGCTTTGTGGGTAGCCTTGTTGCGATGATCACCGGTACCTCGGTGGCCTTATTGATGGGCGCATCGCCGCAGATCGCCGCCTCTATCCTGCCTAAATCCGTTACTACGCCGATTGCCATGGCCGTGGGCGGCAGTATCGGCGGCATTCCGGCCATCAGCGCCGTGTGCGTGATTTTCGTCGGTATCCTGGGCGCGGTGTTTGGTCATACGCTGCTGAATATCATGAAAATTCGGACCAAAGCGGCGCGCGGTCTGGCGATGGGTACCGCCTCGCACGCGCTGGGCACCGCACGCTGCGCGGAGCTGGATTATCAGGAAGGGGCATTCAGCTCCCTGGCGCTGGTGATCTGCGGGATTATAACCTCCCTGCTCGCGCCGTTTATCTTCCCGATCATTCTGGCAGTAATGGGCTAAAATTTGCGATGCGTCGCGCAAATTTCATTTTCATTTCATAAGTTGCATACATAATGAGATTTGGATCACATATAAAGGCCGTACGGCTCCGTACACTACCGATCCATTAACCTTGATGAGGCAACGTCATGCATCCACGTTTTCAAGCTGCTTTCTCTCAGCTTGCAGAGAATTTGCAATCAGCCCTGGCTCCGGTTCTGGCGGATGCGCATTTCCCCGCCCTGCTGACGGCAGATCAGGTCACGACGCTTAAACAGGCAACGGGGCTGGACGAAGACGCGCTGGCTTTCGCCCTGCTTCCGCTGGCGGCTGCTTGCGCCCGCGCTGACCTTTCCCATTTTAACGTAGGCGCAATTGCGCGCGGCGTGAGCGGGACCTGGTACTTCGGCGGGAACATGGAATTTCTCGGTGCGACCATGCAGCAAACCGTTCATGCGGAGCAGAGTGCCATCAGTCACGCCTGGCTGCGCGGCGAAAAGGCCCTGCGCGCCATCACCGTCAACTATACCCCTTGCGGCCACTGCCGCCAGTTTATGAATGAGCTGAACAGCGGTCTTGAACTGCGTATCAACCTGCCGGGACGCGCGCCGCATACGCTGGGTGATTACCTGCCGGATGCTTTTGGCCCTAAAGATCTTGAGATCAAAACCCTGCTGATGGACGAGCAGGACCACGGTTACGCGCTATCAGGGGATGCGCTCAGCGAAGCGGCCATTGCCGCCGCCAATAAAAGCCACACGCCATACAGCAAATCACCAAGCGGCGTCGCCCTTCAGTGCCGCGACGGCCGCATCTTCACCGGCAGCTATGCAGAGAACGCCGCGTTTAACCCGACGCTGCCTCCGCTCCAGGGCGCCCTGAACCTGCTCAGCCTGAACGGGTATGACTACCCGGATATTCAGCGCGCGATCCTCGCTGAAAAGGCCGATGCACCGCTGATCCAGTGGGACGCGACCGCAGCCACGCTGAAAGCGCTGGGCTGTTCAACCATCGACCGCGTGCTGCTGGCATAATCTGTTCGGCGGGCAGATCTGCCCGCCAGTCTGACGAAAAACCCCTCAGTTGAATCGCTGTTTCTTGCGCTAACCAGGCGGGTACAGTAGCCTGAGGGAAATTTCATCATCGGTACGAGCCATCTGCATGTTAAAGCGCGTGTTTTACAGCCTGTCTGTCCTGGTCGGCATACTGCTGTTGATCGTGCTGGGTCTCGACCGCTGGATGAGCTGGAAAACAGCTCCCTACATTTTTGATGACCTACAGGACCTCCCCTACCGCCAGGTTGGCGTGGTGCTTGGCACCGCCAAGTATTACCGCACCGGCGTCATCAATCAGTATTACCGATATCGTATTCAGGGCGCGCTGAACGCCTATAACAGCGGCAAGGTGAACTATCTGCTGCTGAGCGGCGATAACGCCCTGCAAAGCTATAACGAGCCGGTGACGATGCGCAAAGATCTGATTGCCGCAGGCGTCGACCCGGCCGATATCGTGCTCGACTACGCCGGATTCCGCACCCTTGATTCCATCGTGCGCACCCGCAAGGTGTTCGACACCAATGATTTCATCATCATCACCCAGCGTTTCCACTGCGAGCGGGCGCTGTTTATCGCCCTGCATATGGGGATCCAGGCCCAGTGCTACGCCGTGCCGTCGCCAAAAGATATGCTGAGCGTACGCGTACGTGAGTTTGGCGCCCGTTTTGGCGCGCTGGCTGACCTGTACCTGTTCAAGCGTGAACCGCGCTTTTTAGGCCCGCTGGTGCCGATCCCAACGATGCACGAAGTGCCTGAAAATGCGCAAGGCTATCCGGCGGTTACGCCAGAGCAGCTGCTGGAAATGCAGAAGAAGTAATAACTGATGTCGGGTGGCGGCTTCGCCTTACCCGACCTACGATCGCGATTTTGTAGGCCCGGTAAGCGTCGCGCCACCGGGCAAAAAAAGGCCCGCTACGTGAGCGGGCCTTTCCATTCTGAAGAACTTATTTCTTACGCGCGTACTTCAGTGAATCCAGGGCAACCGCGAAGATAATGATCGCGCCCTTGATGATGTACTGCCAGTACGGGTTCACGCCGATGTAGGTCAGGCCGTAGTTGATCACGGTGAAGATGATTACACCGGTCACCACGCCCAGCACGGTACCCACGCCGCCGCTGAAGGAGACGCCGCCGACCACGCAGGCCGCAATCGCATCCAGCTCGTACATAAAACCGAGGTTGTTGGTGGCAGAGCCGATACGGCCTGCTTCCAGCATCCCGCCGAAGGCGTAGAACACACCGGACAGGGCATAAATCATCAGCAGGTTCAGAGCCACGTTGACGCCGGAGACTTTCGCCGCTTCCGGGTTACCACCGATAGCAAAGATGTTTTTACCGAAGCGGGTTTTGTTCCACAGGATCCAGACGAACGCCACCGCAATCAGCGCATAGAAGGTGATATAGGAGAGACGGAAGCTGCCCAGCGCAACAAACCCCTGCGTGAAGGTCGAGAAGCCGCTTTCGAAGCCAGAGATTGGAGACGCGCCGACGAAATCGTAGTACAGGGAGTTGATACCATAAACGATGATCATCGTGCCAAGCGTGGTGATGAATGGCGTCACGTTCAGGTAAGCAATGATGATGCCGTTAATCAGGCCAATTACCGCGCCGATGGCGCATACGATCAGGATCACCACGAAAATCGGCATGGTCGCCATCTCCGGGAACACCTTGTTGGCGTTTTCCATCGACTGCAACAGGGTTGCCGCAATAACCGCCGCCAGACCCACCTGGCGCCCTGCCGAAAGGTCTGTCCCCTGGGTAACGATGAGCCCAGCCACGCCCAACGCGATGATAATACGTACGGAAGACTGGGTCAGAATATTACTTAAGTTCAGCAGACTTAAGAACGTTGGGTCCTGGAAAATAATTATCGCCAGCAAGACTAAAAGAACAACGTAAATACCGCCTTCTTTCAGATAAGTGAGAAAACTTTTTTTATTTAACGCACTCATGAGGAGCCCCTGATCTTAAAGGTGCAAAGACGCAAGACGCAAAATTTCGTTTTGCGTTGTCGTTTTGGTTTCAACAATACCGGCAACGAGACCATTGCTCATAACCAGAATACGGTCTGTGATCCCTAACAATTCCGGCATTTCGGAAGAAATAATAATGATCCCTTTATCTTTTTTCGCCAGCTCTGCGATCAGCTGGTAAATCTCGAATTTTGCACCCACGTCGATACCGCGCGTAGGTTCATCCAGCATCAGTATTTCAGGCTGGGTTAACAGCCAGCGACCAATAATGACTTTCTGCTGGTTCCCTCCCGAGAGTGAGCCAATTTGCGTGCGGTGGCCCGGCGTTTTCACGCGCATGGAGTCAATCACCCATTGGGTATCGCTCTTCATGCGGGAATTATCCAGCAACCCGACCTTGTTTTTGTAATTGCGAATATTAGAAATTAACGAGTTAAAGTTAATATCAAGATAAGCGTAAATACCGGTGGAACGCCGCTCTTCCGTCACCAGCGCAAAACCATTATTAATGGCTTCGTTGGCATTATGGTTGTTGATTTTCTTACCGTGCAGGGTAATGGTGCCTTCGGCTTTCTCACGGATACCAAACAGGGTTTCCACGATATCGGTGCGCTTAGCGCCCACCAGCCCTGCGATACCAAGGATCTCGCCCTTGTGCAAATCGAAAGAGACATCGCGGATGGACGGCTGACGCAGTGAGGTCAGGTTACGCACCTCCAGAATCACTTCGCCCGGCTTGTTTTCTTTATCCGGGAAGCGCTGGTTCAATGAACGGCCAACCATCATGGCGATGATCTTGTCCATGTCCAGCCCTTCCAGCGGCTGGGTGGCAATCCACTGGCCATCGCGCAGGATGGTAATTTCATCGCACAGCTGGAAGATCTCTTCCATTTTATGTGAGATATAGACAATGCCGCAGCCGCGATCTTTCAGCTTACGGATGATGGTAAAAAGGTGGTTAACCTCTTTTTCCGTCAATGACGATGTCGGTTCATCCATGATCACGATTTTCGCATCATAGGAGAACGCTTTGGCAATTTCGATCATCTGCATCTGGGAAACGGATAATGTCCCGACGCGTGCGCGCGGGTCAATATCAATATCCAGCTCATCGAAAATGGCTTTGGTGTCGCGATACATTTTATCCTGATCGACAAAGACACCTTTGGTTGGATAGCGGCCCAACCACATATTATCCATAACTGAACGTTGCAGAACCAGGTTTAATTCTTGGTGTACCATCGAGATACCGTTCTCCAGCGCTTCTTTCGCTGAATGGAAGTCGATCTCTTTTCCCTGAAAAAGAATGCTGCCAGAATCTTTTTGATAGATCCCAAAAAGGCATTTTAATAATGTTGATTTACCCGCACCGTTTTCACCCATTAACGCATGAATAGAGTGAGGACGAACTTTTAAATTAACATTATCGAGCGCCTTAACACCGGGGAATGACTTGTTAACACCGGTCATTTCCAACAAGTATTCACCGGACGACTGAGTAGTTGTGCTGACCATAATTATACCTTGTTGGCCTCGCATATCGCGTTATAAAAGGGCGCAACGAATTGCGCCCAGTGAAGACAATTCAGATAACTTATTTACCGATAAACTCAGCCAGGTTGGACTGGTCTACGCCCACGTAAGGAACGCGAACGATTTTGTTTTCAATTTTCCAGCTGGTGCCGTCAGCAGCGCCTTTACCATCAGCGAGGTTTTTCGCCAGATCGAAGGTGGCTTTCGCCTGGTTGTTAGCATCGTTCAGCACGGTACCGGCCATTGCGCCAGATTTCACCAGCGCCAGCGCTTCTGGAAGGGCATCCACACCGAATACAGGAATGGCGGATTTGTTGTGTGCTTTCAGCGCTTCAACTGCACCCATTGCCATTGCATCGTTGTTGGCGATGACCACTTCAATTTTGTTGGCGTTCGGGCCAGAGAGCCACGCATCCATCTTATCTTTCGCCTGAGCGGTGTCCCACATTGCGGTGTCTAACGCCAGCTGCTGGGTTTTCAGGCCCTTGTCGTTCAGCTCTTTAATAACGTAGGTGGTACGTGCTTCAGCATCCGGATGGCCCGGTTCGCCTTTCAGCAGAACGAACTGAATCTGACCATCTTTGTTCATATCCCAGTTTGGGTTCGCCGCCCAGTGTTTCGCAATCAGATCGCCCTGGATAATCCCGGACTCTTTGGAGTCAGTACCCACGTAATACGCTTTATCGTAGCTGTCCAGCGCTTTACGGGAAGGCTCTTTGTTGAAGAAGACAATCGGCACGTTCTGGCCGCGTGCTTTCTCGATCACCGTACCTGCCGCAGCCGGGTCAACCAGGTTAATAGCCAGCGCTTTCACGCCTTTTGCCAGAAGAACGTCAATCTGATCGTTCTGTTTAGACTGGTCATTCTGGGAGTCATTCATCAGCAGCTGCACGTCTGGCGCTGATTTAGCATCTTTTTCAATTGCTTTACGCACAACGGACATGAAGTTGTCGTCGTATTTATAGATAGTCACGCCAATACGGGTATCCGCTGCGTGTGCTGCTGCGCCAAAAAGCATGCTTGCCATGACAGCAGACAGAGTCAACACCTTCTTATTCATGGTATCTCCGGTTTTTTTTATGCAGGGTAGTTCTTGTGAAAAACGGTCGGCGGGCAGATGTTAATAAAACGTTACTGATCGCCGAAGTTCACTTATAAAATGTCCAGCTTCCGTGTTCGGTAACGCTCCAGAAATGCGTTTTATTCGTTGTTTGAGGCATTCTGGTAACGGTAAAAGTGAATAATCACCGTTACATTGTGTTTCAGCCCCTAAAACGCTGACATCATAGACAGCGGCTTGTTAAGATACTGTGAATTTACTCACAGATTGAAAACGGTTACATCACGTGATGTTATCAGTTAGTGATCGGAGCCACAGTTTGTCGGATAGCGACCGAATGGCGGCGTACTAAAGTCGGCATAAAACAATGCGTTGCGTCAGGATCTAACAGTCCTGCCGCCCCCTGTAACGCCAGCTCTGTCGCCAGTTTCGCCATCGACGCAATAGGGTAACGCACCGTTGTCAGCTGCGGATCGGTGTAACGGGCAATCGGGATATCATCAAAACCGATCAGCGATAAATGCTGCGGCACCGCAATGCCATTATCTTTCAGCGCGGTAAGCGCACCTGCCGCCATGCTGTCGTTATAGGCAAACACGGCCGTCAGCTGAAGATTACGCCCCAGCAGTTCCACCATTGCCGCTTCACCGCCCTGCATGTCCGGCGAACTGGTACCTACCCAGCTCTCCAGCGGCGCAATGCCATGTTCTTTCAGGGCGTTTTGCCAGCCCTCACGGCGCATCATGTCGTCTTCAATACCGTGGCTGGAAGCCAGATAACCAATGCGCTGATGGCCGTTGCTGATGAGCATCCGCGTCGCCATCATCGCGCCGCTGATGTTATCCAGACCGACACAGCGGTGCGCATAACCGGGGACGATACGGTTGATCAGCACCATACCGGGGATCTGCTCCATAAACCCGGCCAGCTCTTCATCGCTCAGGGCTTTTGAGTGCACAATCAGGGCGTTACAGCGCTGGCGGATCAGTACCTCAATGGCATAACGCTCTTTTTCAGCCTCGTGATAGCTGTTGCCAATCAGCACATATTTCTGGTGCTGCTGGGCAACGACATCCACCGCTTTGACCAGCGCGCCGAAGAAGGCGTCCGACACGTCCATCACCACGACGCCAATGGTATCGCTGACCTGCGTCGCCAGCGCCTGAGCATTGGCGTTTGGCCGGTACCCCAGCTGGGTCACGGCTTTCATTACGGTTTCACGCGTTTCAGGGCTGACCAGCGCACTGTTGTTCAGCACGCGGGAGACAGTAGCAACAGAAACACCCGCCTGGCGGGCGACGTCACGAATGGTGATCATATTCACCACCCTTAAAAGGATTGCAGCAACTCACAGACACCCCCTGTGTTTAGCAAGGTGGCTATTCTGGCAGCGAGAGAGAAGAGACTACGTGAAGAAGCTCACACAGATGAAAACGCTTACATCCATTTTGTTAATGATTGTGATCCAGATCGTTATCTGGATGTATTACGCAATGACACGCCCGACGCAAGGGCGGTTAACCGTCGCCATACCCACTCCAGCGGGCCCTGGCGGAAAAAACGCAGCCAGATAACTGAAAACACCACGTTAACAATCCAGACCGGAATAACAAACGTCAGCAGCGTCAGGCGGTCGAATTTCATAAACAGGCCGAATCGGTAGAAAAGCGTGGTGCATATCAGCGTTTGCAGGATGTAATTGCTTAACGCCATCCGTCCAACGCAGGCCACCGCACTGACGATCCACAGGCGAGAAAGCCGGGGCCAGAAGCCATAGATCAGCGCCGCATAGCCAATGGTCTGGAACGGCGCGCTCAGTTCGCGCGGCACCTGCAACAGGAAGGCGCACCAGCGATAATCCCACTGAAGATGCCACTGTACGATCACCGCCGGAAGGTTAATCATCACGCCGAGCAGTACCAGGCCAGCGCCTGTGAGACGATAGTGTCGCAGGCTAAATTCTCCTTTCAGCCAGCCAGTGCGCATCAGGGCTGCGCCCATCAGCATCATCCCCGCCAGCTGCCAGCCGTATTGCGCCCCCAGCGCCAGCAGGTTATCGCCGAGCATATCGGCCCGGTTGCCGATCGCTTCTATGCCGCCTTTCAGCTTCCAGAACTGCTCATATTGCAGATTGGCCGCATCCGGGATCCACGAACGACTGGTGGAAGCATCAGCGATCATGCCAAGCAGCAATAACACGGTCAGTCCCATGACATAGAGCATCACGCCAGTGTTAAAGAGGCTTTTTACACCGGGCGCGTCGCGGATCAGCCGCCAGCAAATCAGGCCCACCAGACCATACGCGAGCAGAATATCGCCGTCCCAGAAAAGCAGCCCGTGAATAAAACCGAGGATAACCAGCAGCGTTAAACGCGACTGGATCCAGCGCGTACCGCGTTTGAGGAGAAGCTGAAGTCCCGCGCCAAACAGAAGCGCAAAGAGGGTCAGAAATTTAACCTGTGCGAAGAGATCAAGGATTGCCCACGTCCAGGCGTCGCTGCGCGTGATGTCGCCATACCATGCAGGGTTCAGATAGGCGGCCTTCGGCAGACCGAAGGCGCTGATATTCAGCAGCAGGATACCGAGAATGGCGACGCCGCGAACAAAATCGAGCGTGACGTTTCGCTCCATGGTCCCTGCCCTGTCTGATTAGTTGTGGTGGCGCACGGCGCGCAGAAACTCCTGGCGGGTGTTCTGGCTCGATTTGAACAGGCCGCCCAGCGAGGTGGTGGTAGTCGCGCTGGTTGCATCACGCACGCCACGCGCTTTCACGCAGTAGTGAACCGCGTCGATAGACACCGCCACGTTGTTAGTCCCCAACAGGGTTTGCAGTGCGGTCAGGATCTGCTGCGTCAGACGCTCCTGCACCTGAGGACGCTGGGCAAAGAACTGCACGATGCGGTTGATCTTGGACAGGCCAATGACCGTATCTTTTGGAATATAGGCCACCGTCGCTTTACCATCGATGGTCACAAAGTGATGCTCGCAGGTGCTGGTCAGCGTGATATCGCGTACCGTCACCATCTCATCGACCTTCATCTTGTTTTCAATGACGGTGATTTTCGGGAAGTTCGCGTAATCCAGGCCGGAGAAAATTTCGTCGACGTACATTTTCGCAATGCGGTGTGGCGTCTCCATCAGGCTGTCGTCGCTCAGATCGAGATTCAGCAGTTGCATGATCTCCGTCATATGGCCGGCGATCAGACTCTTGCGGGTAACATTGTCCAGCTCCTGCACGGGCGGGCGCAGTGGCGTTTCAAGACCGCGCGCAACCAGCGCTTCATGGACAAGGGCTGCTTCTTTACTGAGTGATGACATTCTTTTCTCCTGCAGGTGTGGCGTCTTTTGCCCTCGTTGTGGCAAAAGTGTGCGCTCATTGTGCGTGAGGCGACGCACATAATCCAGTATTCACGTCGATAATTATTGCAATTGCTGTTGCCTTTCAGCCTGACGGTTCCAGACTAACGCTCCGCCAGCGAACAGCGCGATCCCCGCCAGCCCCAGCGCAGGTTCCAGCCGGTGCGTGAGCCAGGTCGAGAGTGCCGACGTGACCGGACCAATCAGCTGACCAATGGCATACCCGGTGGTGAGCAGTCCCGCCATATAACGCGTATGATCTGGCGCCAGCTCGCGACCGTACAGCAGAGAGAGCTGCACGGCGCAGAGGAACCCGCCGCCCACCAGCAGCCCACCCGTTAGCAAGCCGCCAATGCCCGGCAGCAGCCAGGCCGCCAGCACGCCAATCCCCTGTAACCAGAGAACAATCGCCAGCCTGCGGTTAGCGCTTGATGTATGCCGCAGGGCAATACTGAGCGCAATCCCCACCACCGAGGCGGCGCCAAATATTGGCCAGACAAACTGGGCAAACAGGCTGCCCGGGAAACGCACCGCCGCCATTTGCGACAGGAAGGTCGCAGGGAGGATATAGCCGAACCCTGCCAGGCTGTAGCTCCAGACCAGACGCCTGAGATCCGCGGTCAACAACAGCGGCTCAGGCGCGGTACCGGGGCGATGAAGCTGGCCCGCGCGCGGCAGGTAGCGCGCCACCAGCGCAATCAGCACCAACGCCAGTACGCCGTAGATTTGCCATGCCGCCCCGGCGGACAAGGATTTCGCCTGAATATAGACCGCCAGCAGGCCACTCAGGGCGATGCCGGCCCCGGGTCCGGCAAAGACGGCTGCACTAAGCCCCGGCTTGCCCAGCTGCCCCAGCCGCTCGTTGGTCCAGGCGGCAATCAGCACCATCGACCAGCCGCTCATGCAGCCGATCACAAAGCGCAGCAGACCGTGAACGACAGCATTATCTGCCGCCGCAGAGAGCAACGTCAGCGCCACCGCGCCAGTGATGCCAAGCCAGAGACGCGTTTCAACGAAGCGATGAGCGCGCATAGCATCCCATGCCCCCACCAGATAGCCCAGGTAGTTCATTGCCGCCACCAGCCCCGCGCTGGTAAGCGTGAGTTGCCCGGCGGCAATCATCAGCGGCACCTGAGGCGTGAAGGCGAAGCGCCCTATCCCCATCGCCACGACCAGAACCACAAATCCGCTGAGCGCGATACGCAGCGCCATGATCGCTCCAATTGTTAAAGAAAAGTAAATTTATGATGCAACATCTCGCCGTCCTGCGAAAGTGAAAGTTGCTCACAGGTCAATGAAAACTCTGTATTATGCGTTTTATGAATAGTCTTTCGGATAAGGAGCCCTGCATGGAACTGCTCGAAGAGCATCGTTGTTTTGAAGGTCGACAGCAGCGCTGGCGGCACGACTCCACCACGCTGAACTGTGCTATGACGTTCAGCATTTTCCTGCCCCCTGCGGACAATCCACCGGTGTTGTACTGGCTTTCAGGCCTGACCTGCAACGACGAAAATTTCACCACCAAAGCGGGCGCCCAGCGTATTGCCGCCGAACTGGGCATTGCGCTGGTGATGCCAGATACCAGCCCGCGTGGCGATGACGTGGCCGACGATGCCGGATACGATTTGGGTAAAGGCGCCGGGTTCTATCTCAACGCCACGGAACAACCCTGGGCGAGCCATTACCGCATGTATGACTACATTCGCGATGAACTGCCTGCCCTGGTGCACTCTCAGTTCGCGGTCAGCGAGCGCTGCGCGATAAGCGGACATTCGATGGGTGGCCACGGGGCGCTGATAATGGCGCTGAAAAATCCGGGGAAATACACCAGCGTGTCCGCATTTGCGCCGATTGTGAACCCAACGCAGGTGCCGTGGGGGCAAAAAGCCTTCACGCACTATCTGGGTGAGGATGCAGAGAAATGGCAGGAATGGGACAGCTGTGCGCTGTTGCTGGCAAGCCAGCCAGAAGACGCTATCCCGATGCTGGTGGATCAGGGTGATGCCGATCAGTTCCTCGCCGGGCAGTTACAGCCTGCGGTGCTGGCGGAAGCCGCGCGCCAGAAGGACTGGCCGCTGACGCTGCGCATACAGCCGGGATACGATCACAGCTATTACTTTATGGCGTCCTTTATTGAAGATCATCTTCGCTTCCATGCGACACATTTGTTCGCGTAAATACAGCTGTTTGCCCGATAGCCTCTCGCCTGTCGGGCCTTTCCCCTCATTTACATAATCCTATCCGCTTGAATCCAGCCTGTTTTCCGTCGCCCTCACTCAAACACAAATGATTTCAATTATCATTTGTGTTTACAATTCTACATTCTTTTGTACAATTCCAGGCTCTTCTCCATCTCAAAGAGTTCTTACAAGACAAAAACATACAGTTCTCAGGGTTATCCCGATGGAGTTTTTTTCATTTTTATACGGAATGTACAAATGACAATACCACGCATTAAGCTCCTGGCCGTCGCCATTGGCGCTGCCACATGTTCCCCCTTCGTTCACGCAGCCGATCAGGATACCGTTGTCGTTACCGCGACGGGTTTTGAACAAAAGATCCAGAATGCCCCCGCCTCCATCTCTGTGATTTCAAAACAGCAGATTGAAGATAAAGCCTACCGTGATGTTACCGATGCCCTGAGAGATGTCCCGGGCGTCGTCGTCACCGGCGGTGGAAGTAGCAGTGATATCAGTATTCGCGGCATGGCCTCTCAGTACACCCTGTTCCTGGTGAACGGCAAACGCGTCAGTACGCGAAGCACCCGCCCAAACAGCGACAACTCGGGTATTGAACAAGGCTGGCTGCCGCCGCTGGAGTCCATTGAGCGCATCGAGGTCATCCGCGGCCCGATGTCCTCGCTTTACGGCTCCGATGCTATGGGTGGCGTCATTAACGTCATTACCAAAAAAGTCTCGAACACCAAAGCCTGGACCGGTTCGTTGCATGGCGACGCCACCTTCCAGGAAAATCATGACTCCGGCGATATCTTCCAGACCAACGCCTACGCCTCTGGTCCCCTGATTGACGGGCTGCTGGGTGCAAAAGTGACGGGGCTGTTGTCACGCCGCGCAGAAGATAAAATCGTGAACGGCTATAACGAGCAGAAAATGCGTAACGGTGGCATTACGCTGAACTTCACGCCGGACGAGAAGAATGACTTCGACCTCGACTTTGCTCGCGAGCTTCAGGACAGAAACAGCACCCCGGGGATGTCGAAAGCGGCTGAAACCTGCCGGGGAACAACCTGTACGCCAAATACCAAAAGCGACTCGCGCTATGAGCACACGACCTACTCGTTAACCCACAGTGGTTATTACGACGACTTCAATACCACCAGCTATATCCAGCAGGAAGAGACCAATAATCCAGGTCGCAAAATGCGTTCCTACAACACCACCTTTAACAACCAGAACCAGATCTTCCTCGGCGATCATACGTTGACCCTCGGCGGACAGTACCGCTATGAGAAACTGCGCGACAACGGTAATCAGCTGGAAGCTGCTGACGGCCTGAACAAACTGACGCGCTGGAGCTGGGCCCTGTTTGCCGAAGATGAATGGTCAATGACGGAAAGCTTTACGTTGACCGGCGGCCTGCGTATGGATAAAGACCAAAACTACGGGACGAACTGGACGCCGCGCGGTTACGGCGTATGGCACCTGGCCGATCAGTGGACGTTGAAAGGCGGGGTTTCTGCTGGCTATCGTGCGCCGGATCTGCGTCAGTCGTCTGCCAGCTGGGGCCAGGTGACAGGTGGCGGCCGTCTTGACGGTATCATCGTCGGCAACCCGGATCTGAAACCCGAGAAGAGCCTGAGCGAAGAGCTCGCCCTGCTCTGGGATAACAACGATAACCTTAATGCCGGTGTGACGCTGTTTAATACCGACTTCAAGGATAAAATTACGGAAGTTCGCCGCTGTAACAGCAGCGCCGATCCCGCCTGTACGATTGGCGATCATAGCTATGATTTCGTCAGCGATCGCGTCAACGTGGACAAAGCCAATATGCGCGGTGTGGAGTCCTCCTTCGGCTGGAAAATCACGCGCGATGTGAACTGGACTGCAAACTACACCTATACGGAATCCGAGCAGAAGAGCGGCCAGTTCTCCGGCAAGCCACTGAACAAAATGCCAAAACACATGTTCAACACCACCCTGGACTGGCAGGCGACGCCCGACGTCGGCTTCTGGAGCCGTCTGAACCTGCGCGGTAAAACGTCTGAGTATCTGAGCCGCACGTCAATGTCACAGGGTACACCGTCCTACACTCAGGTTGATGTCGGTATGCGCTACAACGCCAACAAAAACCTGCTGGTTACTGCCGGTGTGTATAACGTGCTCGATAAGCAGATTGACTACGATACGTATGACACCGTGCTGGATGGCCGTCGCTATACCGTTGGCATGACCTACAGCTTCTGATCTGCCCATAAAAAAGCCCGCTCGATTGAGCGGGCTAAAAGAGAGGAAGTGCGGTTATTGTTTAAATCGTTCCGGGAAATCCATTTCACTGTAGCGAACGAAGCGCGTTCCTTTCGTCAGTTTGTAGCCAAACCAGATGATCAGGAACAACGGAATGCCAATATAGGTGGCCGTGACGGCGCCCCAGTCAATGGTGTCCGCAAGGAAGGCCTCATAGTTCTGGCCCAGGGTAATGATCAGGCACAGAACGAAGGCGAAGATCGGCCCCAGCGGGAAGAACCCTGACCGGTACGGCAGGTTATTCAGATCATGACCCTGCTTGACGTACCCGCGACGGAAACGGTAGTGGCTGATGGCAATGCCCAGCCAGGCAATGAAGCCCGTCATACCAGAGGTGTTAAGCAGCCACAGGTAGACCGTCTGGTTGCCGAACATGGAGGTCAGGAAACAGAGACCCGCAATCACCGTGGTCGCATACAGCGCGTTGCGCGGCACGCCACCGCGAGACAGTTTCGAGAAAATACGCGGCGCTTTACCGTCGCAGGCCAGGGTGTAGAGCATGCGGGTAGAGGCGTACATCCCGGAGTTACCCGCAGACAGTACCGCCGTCAGGATCACCGCGTTCATCACCGCCGCCGCAGAGAGCAGACCCGCGTGCTGGAAGACCAGGGTGAACGGGCTGACGCTGATGTCTTTCACATCGTTACGCAGCAGGCTTGGGTCGGTATACGGAATGATCAGGCTGATAATCAGGATCGCGAACACATAGAACAGCAGGATACGCCAGAACACCTGACGCACCGCGCGCGGGATGGTCTTCTCCGGGTTTTCGGATTCACCGGCCGCAATGCCAATCAGTTCGGTGCCCTGGAAGGAGAAGCCGACAATCATCGCCACGCCAATCATCGCCGAGAAGCCTCCGGCAAACGGCGCATCGCCTATTGTCCAGTTACTCCAGCCCGCCGGTTCGGCCCCTTTGAAAATACCAACGATCATCGCCACACCGACGACGATAAAGATGATGACGGTTGCCACTTTAATCAAAGAGAACCAGTATTCCGCTTCGCCGAAACCGCGCACGGAGATGTAGTTCAGCAGGAAGATGACCGCCAGGAACAGGGCGCTCCAGATCCAGCCTGGCGTGTCCGGGAACCACCAGGTCATCACCAGCTGTGCCGCGACGAGGTCAACGGCGATGGTCACCGCCCAGTTGTACCAGTAGTTCCAGCCCAGCGCGAAGCCGAAGCCTTCCTCAACGTATTTTTGTCCGTAGGTCGAAAACGAACCAGACACCGGCATGTATGCCGCCAGTTCGCCCAGGCTGGTCATCAGGAAGTAGACCATCAGGCCAATCAGGATATAAGAGAATAATGCCCCACCCGGGCCGGCTGCCGAAATTGTTGCGCCAGAGGCAACGAAAAGACCCGTACCGATGGAGCCGCCAATGGCGATCATCGTCAGGTGACGCGCCTTAAGTGCGCGACGTAGCGCGGGCGCTTCTGTGGTTTTAGTTTCTGAAACCATGTGAAAATGCTGTCCATTCAATAAATGAGGCGCGATTGTAGCAGACGATCTGCGTTGCTTCCGGCAGAAATGCTCAGTTATAAGAGAGCTTCATGACTCGGCCAGGATTATAAGTAAAGCATAAAAATGTGGAGTGATAAGCGCACCTGGCCCCGGTAAGCGAAGCGCCACCGGGAAACGTTAAATAGCGCAGTAGCGCAGAAAACGCTGGAGCGAGCTGGAAAGGTGTTTCTGACGATGGTGGATGCACCACAGCGTGCGCACCAGCTTCGGCAGCGGAACGGGGATCTCAACCAGAGAGCCGGTTTCCAGCTGTTCGGCGATCACCCGTCGGGAAAGACAGCTAATGCCCAGGCCATGACGTACGGCATGCTTAATGGCCTCGGAGTTACCTAACTCCATCCCTAGCTGGAACTGCGGCAGATGGGACAGCAGTAGATAATCGACAATCTCACGCGTGCCGGAGCCCTGCTCTCGCAGGATCCACTGCGCCTGCGCCAGACGCTCCAGCGTAACCTCGCCCTGTAGTAAAGAAGAGGCCGGGGAAGCAAACACCACCAGCTCATCCTCAAGCCAGGGCTCCGCAATGATATCGACGTTGTGGCACGGCCCTTCGATAAGACCGATGTCCACGCGGAAATCAATCACCGCGTTAATCACGTCCTGGCTGTTGCCGACGCTCATCTCCAGCGGCAGGGTCGGAAAATCCCGGCGGTAGCGGGCGATCACTTCCGGCAGGATGTAGTTACCGATCGTGCTGCTGGCGTAGACGCGAATAGCGCCGTTGTCCTCGCGGAACAGCTGTTCGATCTCCGTTGCCTGCTCAAGTAAGGCCAGGGCACGCGGATACAGCAGGCGGCCATGTTCGTTCACCACCAGTCGCTTTCCTACCCTGTCGAAAAGCTGGACGCCCAGTTGCCCTTCAAGATCGGTCAAGGCCGCGCTAACGGCGGACTGCGAGAGCGCCAGCATTTGTGACGCCTGGGTTGTCGAGCCGCTTTTCAGCACCTCGGCAAAAACTTCCAGCTGACGCAATGTAATGTGCATGGTTGCTTACCACTTATAAAGATTGATTATAAATATATAATCAATTTTATTTTTAAGCCAGAGCGCCGTAACCTTTAGCCAGACAAAGGAGAAGGTTATGTCAGAAATCACCTTACAACATCATCGTACAGTGTGGCACTTCGTGCCGGGTCTCGCGCTCAGCGCCGTGGTTACCGGCGTGGCCTTATGGGGTGGCAGTATACCGGCTGTTGCCGGTGCAGGGTTCAGCGCCCTGACGCTGGCCATTCTGCTCGGCATGGTGGTCGGGAACACCGTTTACCCGCATATCTGGAAATCCTGCGACGGCGGCGTGATTTTCGCCAAGCAGCATTTATTACGTCTCGGGATCATCCTTTATGGCTTCCGTCTCACCTTTTCGCAGATTGCGGATGTGGGTGTCAGCGGGATTGCCATCGACGTCCTGACCCTTTCGAGCACCTTTTTACTGGCGTGCTTTATCGGCCAGAAGATCTTTGGACTGGACAAACAGACCAGCTGGCTGATCGGTGCGGGTAGCAGCATCTGCGGCGCAGCGGCTGTACTGGCAACAGAGCCGGTAGTCAAAGCCGAAGCCAGTAAAGTCACGGTTGCCGTCGCGACGGTAGTTATCTTCGGTACGCTGGCGATCTTCCTGTATCCAGCCATGTATCCGCTGGTGGCGCACTGGTTTAGCCCGGAAACCTACGGCATTTATATCGGCTCAACCATGCACGAAGTGGCGCAGGTGGTGGCGGCAGGTCACGCCATTAACCCGGAAGCGGAAAACGCGGCGGTCATTGCCAAAATGCTGCGCGTGATGATGCTGGCCCCGTTCCTGATTTTCCTCGCGGCGCGGGTTAAACAGCTGGCTCCTGCAGGCGGCAGCGAGAAAAGCAAAATCACCATTCCGTGGTTTGCGATCCTGTTCATCGTGGTCGCTATCTTCAACTCTTTCCACCTGCTGCCAAAAGTGATGGTGGATATGCTGGTCACGCTGGATACGGTCCTGCTGGCGATGGCGATGGCGGCGCTGGGCGTCACCACGCACGTCAGCGCGCTGAAAAAAGCCGGGGCGAAACCGCTGCTGATGGCGCTGGTGCTGTTCATCTGGCTGATTGTTGGCGGCGGTGCGATTAACCTTGCGGTACACAGCCTGTTGGCATAAACCATCTCGTCCTTCTCCTGTTAACCCGCTATCATAGGCATTTCGGGTTAACAGGAGTCTTTTTATGAAATATGTTGGAGCGCACGTCAGCGCTGCCGGTGGCCTTGCGAATGCCGCCATTCGCGCCGCCGAAATCGAGGCGACCGCTTTCGCCCTGTTCACCAAAAACCAGCGCCAGTGGCGCGCAGCTCCCCTCACCGCGGAAGTGATTGATGACTTCAAAGCCGCCTGCGAGAAATACCGCTATGGGCCTGGGCAGATCCTCCCGCACGACAGCTACCTGATTAACCTCGGCCACCCGGTTGCTGAGGCGCTGGAAAAATCCCGCGAAGCATTCCTGGATGAGGTTCAGCGCTGTGAACAGCTGGGGCTGACGCTGCTGAACTTCCATCCCGGTAGCCATCTGATGCAAATCGACGAAGACGCCTGTCTGGCGCGCATCGCCGAGTCCATCAACATGACGCTGGATAAAACCCAGGGCGTGACGGCGGTGATTGAGAATACCGCCGGTCAGGGCAGCAACCTCGGCTTTAAGTTTGAGCATCTGGCGGCGATCATCGACGGCGTGGAAGACAAATCCCGCGTGGGCGTGTGCATAGATACCTGCCACGCGTTTGCCGCCGGGTATGATCTGCGCACAACCGAGGCCACAAAAAATACCTTCGAGGAGTTCGAGCGTATTGTTGGCTTTAAGTATCTTCGCGGTATGCACTTAAACGATGCGAAAAGCGCGTTCGGCAGCCGCGTAGACCGTCACCACAGCCTGGGCGAAGGTAATATCGGCCACGATGCGTTCCGCTTTATCATGCAGGATCCCCGCTTCGACGGCATTCCAATGGTGCTGGAAACCATCAATCCGGATATCTGGGCAGAAGAGATTGCCTGGCTGAAGGCACAGCAGACCGCTGAACAGGCGGCATAAAAAAAGCCGGGCGCTTAACGCGACCCGGCTTTTTTGTAGGTCGGGTAAGGCGAAGCCGCCACCCGACACCTCTTTTAGGCTGCTTTTGCGACCACTTCCGCTTCCGGACGCTTCAGCACCGCGTAAGACAGACCCGCCACCAGCGTACCGGCAACAATCGCCAGCAGGTAGCCCAGCACCGGCGTGATGGCGCCAGGGATCAGCAGGACGAACAGACCGCCGTGCGGTGCCATCAGTTTCGCACCTACCGCCATGGAGATAGCTCCCGTTACCGCACCGCCGACGATACAGCATGGCAGAACACGCATTGGATCGCGCGCCGCAAACGGGATTGCGCCTTCGGTAATGAAGCACAGACCCAGCACCAGCGCCGCTTTGCCGCCTTCCTGCTGCGCTTTATCGAACTTACGACGGGCAATGATTGTCGCCAGGCCAAGTGCCAGCGGAGGCACCATACCTGCCGCCATGATCGCCGCCATCGGCGCGTAGGTCTGGGTACTCAGCAGGCCAACGCCGAACGCGTATGCCGCTTTGTTTACCGGACCGCCCATGTCGGTACACATCATACCGCCGAGGATTGCGCCCAACAGCACCGCGTTCGCCGTCCCCATGGTTTGCAGCCAGTGGGTCAGACCTTCCAGAATGCCCGCGACCGGCTTACCAATCAGGTAAATCATCGCCAGACCGACCACCAGGCTGGAAATCAGCGGGATGATCAGGATAGGTTTCAGCGCCTCCATACTCTGCGGCAGCTTCAGCTTAGAGCTGATGAGCTTCGCCACGTAACCGGCAAGGAAACCGGCGATGATACCGCCGATGAAGCCAGAACCAGTGCTCACGGCCAGCATACCGCCGATAAGACCCGGCGTCAGACCCGGACGGTCAGCAATGGAGAAGGCGATAAAGCCCGCCAGCACCGGCACCATCAGCGCAAACGCGGAGCCGCCGCCAATCTGCATCAACGCTGCCGCCAGCGTGCCCTGCTCTTTAAAGGCTTCGATACCAAAGGCAAAGGAGAGCGCAATACACAGGCCGCCCGCCACCACCATCGGCAGCATGTAGGAAACCCCGGTTAACAGGTGACGATAGGCACCCGCAGACTCTTTCTTACCTTCGCCAGGCGTCTTAGCCGCACCGGTCGCCTGATAAGGTTTGGCTTCCGCCAGCGCTTTATCAAACTCCTGCGCAGTTTTCTTCAGCGCCAGGCCGGTTGAGGTGCGGTACATCGGCTTACCGGCAAACTTCGCCAGATCCACTTCGATATCGGCCGCCACGATCACCAGATCGGCTTCGGCCACCTCTTCCGGTGTGATGGCATTACCCGCGCCAACAGAGCCGCGAGTTTCAACCTTCACCCACCAGCCGCGTTTTTTCGCTTCGGTTTCAATGGCTTCAGCCGCCATAAAGGTGTGAGCCACACCTGTCGGGCAAGCCGTTACCGCAACAATGCGTTTCGGCCCAGCGGTTGCGACCGGCGCGGCCTCAACGGGTGCGCTGTAAACCGTCGCATGACCTTTTGCTTCGCTCAGAAACAGTTCAGGGTGTGCCACCGCGCGGTTAATATCGCCCAGCCACACTTTTTTGCCGTTCAGGGCGCTGTCCGCGGGGATTTTGTCACCCAGAACAATCGCCATTTCAGCATCACCCGGGTTATCAATGATATCCAGATGCGCTTTTTGTGCCGCCGCGCCCAGCAGGGTCTTCGCCATATAGGCGCGAGCCTGTCCGAGACCGGAGTCAATGATCAGCAGCGTTTTCATTATTCCTCTCCTGCTGTTAGTTAAAAGGTTTTAAGTCAACGCGCGCCATCATCGCGGCTAACTGGGTACGATCGGTAATACCGACATTGCTCTGGCTCACGGCCAGGGCCGCAACGGCGGTAGCAAGGCGTAGGGTATGTTCACTGGATTCGCGCATCAGCAGACCGTAGATCAGGCCGCCAACCATCGAATCCCCGGCACCCACGGTGCTGACCACTTCCATAGAAGGCGGTTTGGCAATCCATTCCCCGGAGGCGTTAACCCACAGGGCACCTTCTGCACCCAGCGAAATCACCACATGAGCGATACCCTGCTCGCGCAGCGCATGGGCAGCGTCAATCACATCCTTTAATTCTGGCAGCTTACGGCCCGCCCAGATTTCCAGTTCACGGCGGTTAGGCTTAACCAGCCATGGCGAGGCTTTCAGACCGGCGACCAGCGCGTCGCGGCTGCTGTCAAAAATAATGCACGGGCACTGGCTGCGCAGGCGCGTCATCCAGTCGGTGAACGCTTCCGGGCTGACGCCGGACGGCAGGCTGCCGCTGACGCACACCATGTCAAACTGGCCCAGCCAGCTCAGGGAATCGGCAACGAAGCGCTCCCAGTCAGCCGGGGTCACTTCGAAGCCGGAGAAGTTCAGATCGGTTACTTCACCGTCTTTCTCGGTCAGCTTAACGTTAATACGGGTACGGCCCTGCACAACCTGAAAACGGTTGGCGATGCCCAGTTCACTGAACAACTGCTGAAAACCGTCCTGGTTGTCTTTGCCAAGGAAGCCGCCAACGGTGACGTCGATGCCGAGATCTTTCAGCACCTTCGCCACGTTAATCCCTTTCCCTGCGGCATGCAGGCCGGTGGTTCGCACCAGGTTAACTTCGCCACGCTCAATTTCCGGGCAGAAGCCCACCAGATCGTAAGCCGGGTTCAGCGTAATGGTCGCAACACGTCTGCTCATTATGCGCCCTCCCCCAGACCGGCCGCGATGGCGTCGCCAATCGCTTTTAGCGCCTGTTCAGCATCAGCACCCTGCGCGGTAAAACGCAGACGATGGCCTTTCTTCACACCCAGCGCGACAACTTTCATCAGGCTGCGCCCGTTGGCTGGTTTACCCGAACCGTCCAGATTGGTCACGGTGATCTCACTTTCAAATTGTTTAATGGTATTCACCAGCATGGTGCCCGGACGGGCATGCAGGCCGTGTTCGTTACGCACCACGTACTCCGCGCTCAGCAGGTTGTCCGTCAGCGCATCGTCGCTGGTCAGCAGGGCCAGCACCGTCGCCGCGTCTGCGTTCAGCAATTTTTCAGCTTTATTGTTCAGCAGCAGATCGCCAAGGCGCTTCAGGACGGATACCGGCTGATCGTCAGCCATGGCAACGGTTACCAGCATCGCGGCGCGTTCGCCGTCTGTCTCAAAGGCAACCGCAGCACGGCTGACCGCGATAGCACTGCGCAGGTTGCCTTCAGCACTGTCGTTCAGCCAGATGCCCTGACCCAGGTTTAAAGGCTTATCATTGATGGTGCGGGTCACAAAGGCGGTATCAGCCGCCCCCACCTCTTTCAGGCGAGCCGCGTTCAGCGCCTGGAGCGTCACCAGATCGGACGCAACGACGTCCAGCATCAGGGTTTCATTATCCAGCTTCAGCGCTTCGCTCTGTTTTTCGCCCATCAGCAGGGCACGCAGCTCTTCAGCAGTGGTGGCGGATTTAAGCTGTTCCGCGACGGCATCATCGCTCAGCACGTGCGTCAGCTGACGCAGCAGGCCCAGGTGTTCGTCACCGCTGGCCGCGATACCGATCGCCACGTAAGCCACCTGCCCCTCGCCCCAGAGCACGCCCTGCGGGAACTGGTAAACCTGCACGCCGGTTTTCAGCACCTGATCGCGGGTGTCCGTGGTGCCGTGCGGAATTGCAATACCGTTACCGAGGAAGGTGGAGGTCTGCTGTTCACGCGCCAGCATGCCGTTGACGTAGCCGTCCGCCACGTTGCCAGCCTGCACGAGCGCAGCGGCGACCTGGCGAATAGCCTCTTCTTTATTCCCGGCCTGTTCGCCCGGGTGGATATCCTGAACAGATAACTGGAACATGATTCTCCTCTCCTGCTGAAATTGAATCGTTTCAGCTTAACTGAGAAAATATGCGCTAACCTGCTTCTACAGGACATGCAAGATAGCGCTGAAACGTTTCAAGAAGTCTTGTCTTTTCTACAAAAGGTTGCAAGAAAAGTTACATTTCTTGTTGCAGAATTTAGAAGTGCAGCACATTTCTTCTTCAATAGGGAGGTTTTTGCTGATGTTCAGCAAACAGGTTCAGCACGCTTCAGCGAAACAGCGTTAAACTGAAATGCTATTTTGATTTATTGTGGCAATCTTGATTTTGCCCTCTGTTTATTTAATGACAGGCGGCGTAAACTCCGCCTCTCTCTGTTACTCGCAAAGACTGAACATGCATAACACCCCCGCTGCCGCCTCACCAAAGCCCTTTGATTTGACGTCAACGGCGTTTTTGATTGTTGCTTTCCTCACCGGTATTGCCGGTGCGTTACAAACGCCTACGCTGAGCCTGTTTCTGACCAACGAAGTCCACGCGCGTCCGGCGATGGTTGGCTTCTTCTTCACCGGGAGCGCCATCATTGGCATCCTGGTCAGCCAGTTTCTGGCCGGGCGTTCCGACAGAAAAGGCGATCGCAAAAGCCTGATTGTTTTTTGCTGTCTGCTGGGCGTTTTCGCCTGCGTGTTGTTTGCCTGGAACCGCAACTATTTCATTCTGCTGTTTGTTGGGGTGTTCCTGAGCAGCTTCGGCTCGACCGCCAACCCGCAGATGTTCGCCCTTGCCCGCGAGCACGCCGACCGCACCGGGCGGGAAGCGGTGATGTTCAGCTCGATACTGCGCGCGCAGGTGTCGCTTGCGTGGGTGATTGGCCCCCCGCTCGCCTACGCGCTGGCAATGGGTTTTGGCTTTACGGTAATGTACCTCAGCGCGGCGGTAGCCTTCGTGGTGTGTGGCGCAATGGTATGGTTCTTCCTGCCTTCCATGCGTAAAGAGCCGAAAGTGGCGACCGGTACGCTGGAAGCACCGCGGCGTAACCGGCGCGACGCACTACTGTTATTCATTATCTGTACGCTGATGTGGGGAACGAACAGCCTCTATATCATTAATATGCCGTTGTTTATTATTGATGAGCTGCATCTGCCGGAGAAGCTGGCCGGGATCATGATGGGAACCGCCGCGGGGCTTGAGATCCCCACCATGCTGATTGCGGGCTATTACGCGAAGCGCTTCGGCAAGCGCTTTTTGATGCGCATCGCCGCCGTTGCCGGGCTGCTGTTTTATGTCGGCATGCTGACGGTCCATACGCCAGCGCTGCTTCTTGCTTTACAGCTGCTGAACGCCATTTATATCGGCATTCTGGCCGGTATCGGCATGCTCTACTTCCAGGATCTGATGCCGGGTCAGGCAGGCGCTGCCACCACCCTTTATACTAATACCACCCGCGTGGGCTGGATTATTGCAGGCTCACTGGCGGGCGTTGTGGCTGAAATCTGGAACTATCATACGGTGTTCTGGATTGCGCTGGTGATGTGCGTCCTGACGCTGAGCTGCCTGACGCGAATTAAGGACGTTTAAGGCGCGGTGAGCGCTTCCAGCTCAAGCAGATAAGTGATGGCCTGCTGGCGCGTACTGCCGCACATTTCGGCGTCAGGCTGGAGCCCGGAGCACACCTTCGGGCGTAAAGGCGAGCCAAATATCATGCACAGGTTAGATTCAGAGAGCTGAACGCAGCGGGTATTGGCAGGCTTGCCTTGTGGCATGCCTGGAATGGGGCTTGAGATGGACGGTGCGGTACAGCACGCGCCACAGTCGGAACGACAATCCATACATGCTCTCTGTTGGTGGCAGATGCCCGCGCAGTCGGGCATTGCGCGCACAGTAACACCTTTTATGTATTGATAGCAAAACCCACGAATTCCGCTTGCCTGAAAGGCCGCGCGCGAGTAATTTGGCGCGATATTTTTTACCTCCCGTAAACAGGATTACTGCAATGCCAAGAGCGAACGAAATCAAGAAAGGTATGGTACTGAATTACAACGGCAAACTGCTGATTGTGAAAGATATCGACATTCAGGCACCCAGCGCCCGTGGCGCAGCAACGCTGTATAAAATGCGTTTCTCCGATGTCCGTACCGGCCTGAAAGTGGAAGAACGTTTTAAAGGCGACGATATCGTGGATACCGTGACCCTGACCCGTCGCTACGTTGATTTTTCTTATATCGACGGCAACGAATACGTGTTCATGGATAAAGAAGATTACACCCCGTATATCTTCACCAAAGATCAGATCGAAGAAGAGCTGCTGTTTATTCCTGAAGGTGGAATGCCGGACATGCAGGTGCTGACCTGGGATGGCGTGCTGCTGGCGCTGGAGCTGCCGCAGACCGTTGATCTGGAAATCGTTGAAACGGCACCGGGCATCAAAGGCGCGTCTGCAAGCGCGCGTAACAAACCGGCTACCCTGACTACCGGTCTGGTCGTACAGGTGCCAGAATACCTGTCAGCGGGCGAGAAAATCCGTATCCATATCGAAGAAAAACGCTATATGGGTCGCGCTGACTGATTGTGGCGTTTGCCGGGTGGCGGCTGCGCCTTACCCGGCCTACAAAAACACAAAAACCGGCCTCAGAGCCGGTTTTTCGTAGGCCCGGTAAGCGTAGCGCCACCGGGCAATCAGGCTTACAGAAGCTCTGGATACTTCGTCATTTTCAGCGCCAGCTCGATACCGCGCACTTCCGCCATCCCTTTCAGACGGCCAATCGCCGAATACCCTGGATTCGTTTTCTTGCGCAGATCGTCCAGCATCTGATGCCCGTGATCCGGACGGAACGGGATAGGACGTAGATCCCCCGCCTGCTTACGACGTACTTCTTCAGAGAGAATGGCATCCACCACCGCAACCATGTTCACGTCGCCGCCAAGGTGGGCTGCTTCATGGAAGGTTTTTGGATTCTCTTCACGGCAGGTTGCACGCAGGTGAGTGAAATGAATGCGATCCCCAAAGGTTTCGATCATCCGCACCAGATCGTTATCCGCACGCACGCCATAAGAGCCCGTACACATGGTAAAGCCGTTGTAGATGCTGTCCACCGTCTCTTTTAGCCACTGCATATCCTCAATGGTCGACACGATACGCGGCAGGCCAAGGATTGGACGCGGAGGATCGTCCGGATGAACCGCCAGCCGCACGCCCGCTTCTTCTGCCACCGGCACGATAGCGCGCAGGAAGTGCGCCATGTTTTCACGCAGCTGGTTTTTATCGATATCGCCATATTCCGCCAGGCGAGCGCGGAACTGATCGAGGGTATAGCCCTCTTCCGCCCCCGGCAGGCCCGCGATAATATTGCGAACCAGCTTCTCAATGTCCGCTTCACTGGCGGCATTGAACCACGCCAGCGCCTGCTGCTGCTCTTCGGCGGTGTAGTCTGCTTCCGCCCCCGGACGCTTCAGAATGTGCAGCTCGAAAGCCGCAAAAGCGATTTGATCGAAACGCAGCGCCTTCGAACCATCGGCCATTTCATATTCCAGGTCGGTACGCGTCCAGTCCAGAATTGGCATAAAGTTATAGCAGACGGTATCAATACCGCAGGCCGCCAGGTTACGAATGCTCTGCTGATAATTCGCAATCCAGGTTTCACACTCACCGGAGTGGGTTTTGATATCTTCGTGAACCGGAATACTTTCCACGACAGACCAGGTTAGACCCTTCTCTGCCAGCTGTGCCTGACGCTTTTGGATTTCCTCCACCGGCCACACCTGACCGTTCGGAATATGATGCAGCGCCGTGACCACACCCGTTGCGCCAGCCTGACGCACATCATCAAGAGAAACCGGATCGTTCGGCCCGTACCAACGCCAGGTTTGTTCCATTGCCCCACCCTCTCAAGTTGTTATACCAATATGGATTACCTCAATGACGACTACCATACATGTTTAATCGAAGTGGTCAACACAGCGCGCGACATTGATTGATCAAACTCACATAACCGGGATATTTACGGCTTACCAATTTAATTTGTTGTCATATAACTTTACACTGGCATTGTTAATTAATGGTTAATCAGGTGTGTACTACATGAAGACTATTGCCTCCACCGCGCTTCCTGCTCATGTCCAGCAGCCCCGCTACGATCGCGAGCAGTTACGCTCCCGCATCGTCCATTTCGGCTTTGGCGCGTTCCACCGGGCGCATCAGGCGTTGTTAACAAACCGGGTGCTGAACGCCAAAGGAGGCGACTGGGGTATTTGTGAGATTAGCCTCTTTAGCGGCGATGTTCTCATGCGCCAGCTCCGCGCGCAGGATCATCTGTTTACCGTGCTGGAGAAAGGTGCCGAAGGCAATCAGCCCATTATTATCGGTGCGGTAAAAGAGTGCCTGAACGCAAAACTCGACTCGCTGGCAGCCATTATTGAGAAGTTCTGCGAACCGCAGGTGGCCATTGTCTCCCTCACCATTACCGAAAAAGGCTACTGCATCGATCCGGCGACGGGGAAACTGGATATGCACAACAGCCGCATTCTGCACGATCTTGAGCATCCGTCTGAGCCGCATTCCGCGCCGGGTATTCTGGTCGAAGCGCTTCATCGCCGCCGCGAGCGCAGCCTGCCAGCGTTTACCGTGCTCTCCTGCGACAATATTCCCGACAACGGCCACGTGGTGAAAAATGCCGTTCTCGGCATGGCCGGAAAGCGATCCGCAGAGCTGGCCGGATGGATCGAGGCGCACGTGAGCTTCCCTGGCACCATGGTCGACCGAATCGTGCCCGCCGCCACTGACGCCTCACTCGCGGAAATCACCCAGGAACTTGGCGTTGAAGATCCCTGCGCCATCAGCTGTGAACCGTTCATTCAGTGGGTAGTGGAAGATAACTTTTTCGCCGGGCGTCCGGAATGGGAGGTTGCAGGCGTACAGATGGTTGAAGATGTCCTGCCCTGGGAGCAGATGAAGCTGCGGATGCTGAACGGCAGCCACTCCTTCCTGGCGTATCTGGGCTACCTTGCCGGCTACGCGCACATAAATGAATGTATGCAGGACGACAGCTTCCGCGAGGCTGCCCGCAGGCTGATGCTGAATGAGCAGGCCCCTACGCTGCGCATCACCAACGTCGATCTGACAGCCTATGCTGACAGCCTGCTTGACCGCTTCGCCAACCCGGCGCTACAGCACCGCACCTGGCAAATCGCTATGGACGGCAGTCAGAAGCTGCCTCAGCGCATGCTGGATGGGATCCGCATGCATCTTGAGCGTAACACCGCCTGGCCATTACTGGCGCTGGGCGTCGCAGGCTGGATGCGCTACGTCAGCGGGACGGACGACCAGGGCAACGCCATTGACGTGCGCGATCCGCTGAGCGACAAGTTTCAGGCCATTGTCGCTTCCAGCAGTGACGCAGAACGCGTTAGCGCCCTGCTGACGCTAAAAGAAATCTTTGGCGACGACCTGCCGCAAAACCCTGTCTTTGTCGAGGCAATCACCGGCGCGTACCAACGCCTCGTCCGGCTCGGCGCGCGTCAGGCCGTTATCGAAACGTTAAAAATTTAGCGATTATTGCGTTTAAGGCGAACGGTTTTACGCTCCGTTCGCCCTCCCTCTTCTCAATGCCCGATTTTTTCGTCAGGATGATAGATAGTTGTTACTACATCACAATTATTTATCGGAGCGCACGTGACCAAAACCAACCTGATCACCGGTTTTCTCGGCAGCGGTAAAACTACGTCCATTCTGCATTTGCTGGCCAATAAAGATCCGGCGGAAAAGTGGGCCGTGCTGGTCAACGAATTTGGCGAAGTGGGGATCGACGGCGCGTTGCTCGCCGACAGCGGCGCGATGGTGAAAGAGATCCCGGGCGGGTGTATGTGCTGCGTGAATGGTCTGCCGATGCAGGTCGGGCTGAATACGCTGCTGCGTCAGGGCAAGCCTGACCGTCTGCTGATTGAACCCACTGGGCTGGGTCATCCGAAGCAAATTCTTGATTTACTGACCGCCCCGGTCTACGAGCCGTGGCTTGAGTTGCGTGCGACGCTTTGCCTGCTCGACCCCCGCCAGCTGCTGGATGAAAAAGCGATCAATAACGACAATTTCCGCGACCAGCTCGCCTCGGCAGACATCATCGTGGCGAATAAATCCGATCGCGCGACGGCTGAGAGTCAGGCCGCGTTCAATGCCTGGTGGCAGCAGGCTGGCGGTGGACGTCAGTACGTGCAGACCACCCAGGGCAACATTGATGGCGCCCTGCTCGATCTTCCCCGCCTCAACCAGACGCAACTGCCTGCCAGCGCTGAGCATTCGCATAGCCACGGCGCGAAGCAAGGTCTGGCTGCGCTGAGCCTGCCGGAACATCAGCGCTGGCGTCGAAATCTGAACAGCGGCCAGGGACACCAGGCCTGCGGCTGGATCTTCGATGCCGATACGGTTTTCGACACCATTGGTATACTGGAATGGGCAAGACTGGCGCCGGTTGAGCGGGTAAAAGGGATCATGCGCACCCCGGATGGTCTGGTGCGCATTAATCGTCAGGGCGAGGATTTCTTTATAGAAACCCAGAACGTCGCGCCACCCGACAGCCGGATAGAGTTAATTAGTGCGGTTAATACCGACTGGAATGCCCTCCAGTCAAGCCTGTTGAAGCTTCGTTTAAGTTTGGGCGGCTAACGTTGCCCCTGATTTCACACATTGCTGAAGACTATGACGACTCGACTTCCTGCTATTTTATTGCTCAACGCTGCCGGTCTGGCGCTCTTTTTCTCCTGGTATATCCCGGCGGATCACGGATTCTGGTTCCCGCTGGATTCCGGGCTGTTCCACTTCTTTAACCAGGCGCTGGCGAAGAGTGAAGCCTTCCTGTGGCTGGTGGCGATCACCAACAACCGCGCGTTTGACGGCTGTTCGCTGCTGGCAATGGGCTGTCTGATGCTCTCCTTCTGGCTGAAGGAGGACAAAACGGGTCGTCGCCGTATTCTGATTATCGGCCTGGTCATGCTGCTGGCAGCCGTGATTATCAACCAGCTGGCGCAGCATCTGATGCCGGTTAAACGCGCCAGTCCGTCGCTCTCTTTCCCGAATATTAACCGCGTCAGCGAGCTGCTTCATATTCCAACCAAAGACGCCTCGAAGGACAGCTTCCCGGGCGACCACGGTATGATGCTGCTGATTTTTGCTGGCTTCATGCTGCGCTATTTCGGTAAAAAAGCCTTCGCCATCGCCCTGGTTATTGTGGTGGTATTTGCATTCCCGCGGGTGATGATTGGCGCTCACTGGCTGACAGATATCGCCGTAGGCTCCCTCACGGCGGTGTTAATTGGTTTACCGTGGGTGCTGATGACTCCCCTGAGCGATCGCGTAATAAGTATTTTTGATCGCTATCTTCCCGGCAAATTTAAACAAGTCTGAAACAAATAAATAACGCTAATTAACACCATTCATCAGGGATCGTTTTCGATCCCTGAGTCACTTCTTTCCGGCATCATTCAGCGCTGTCATCATTCCGTCATACAATTCGTGATAAAAATGAAGCAATTGCAGGGATTACCGGTATGAATGGCGGCATTTTGAGCAATTCCGCGCTGTAACGTTGTGTATCACATTTTCTTATAAAAAAACGGTCTTTTTTGCTCGCAATGCCCTTTGCAATCGGTTAACCTCGAACTCGTTTTGCCCCATTGAGATAATTATTATCGTGGTGAATAATTTTGTGCGTTGTGCCACAGATTTCACCATAAAGAATTGTCTCATTGTGAACAGATAATTAGTCTCGTCACGGTTGGCATTTTTATAACGATATTTTCGTTAAGGACTTCAAGGGAAAACAAACAAAATGGTCAAATCTCAACCAATTTTGAGATATATCTTGCGGGGGATCCCGGCGATTGCAGTGGCGGTTCTGCTTTCGGCATGTAGTACGACGAACACCGCGAAGAATATGCATCCTGAGACGCGTGTTGTGGGAATGGAAGATTCCTCTTCACTGCAAGCCTCTCAGGATGAATTTGAAAATATGGTACGTAATCTCGACGTTAAGTCGCGTATTATGGATCAGTATGCTGACTGGAAAGGCGTGCGCTACCGCCTGGGCGGCAGCACCAAGAAAGGCATCGATTGCTCCGCATTCGTACAGCGTACTTTCCGTGAGCAGTTTGGGTTAGACCTTCCGCGTTCTACTTATGAACAGCAGGAAATGGGCAAGTCCATTTCGCGCACTAAACTGCGTACGGGCGATTTAGTCCTGTTCAGAGCAGGTTCAACCGGTCGACACGTTGGCATCTATATCGGTAACGATCAGTTTGTCCATGCTTCCACCAGCAGTGGTGTGACGATTTCCAGCATGAACGAACCTTACTGGAAGAAGCGCTACAACGAAGCTCGCCGCGTTCTGAGCCGTAGTTAATATTGCTGTCGTATCGTTGGTTATCCCTTGGCTGGCGATACGATTAAAAAAGCACTGCTCCGGCAGTGTTTTTTTTTGCCCGTTACACTGATAGACATCCAGCGTCATTTCAGGAATCACGACATCTATGTTTACCCGCTACTTCTCCAGCAACCGCAAGATACTGTTTCTCAGTATTCTGACGGGGTTGTTTACCGCCCTGCTTCTGAGTGCGTTACAGTTTTACTGGAGTTATCACAAGCGAGAAGTCAGGTACGATATCCTCATTACGGATTTAAGCGTCTACATGGAGAGCTTTTTCGACGAGCTTAAAACCTCTATTGATACGCTCCAGCCGCTCACGCTGAACAGCTGTGAAGAGGTCAGTGCGGCGCTCACCTCACGCGCGGCCTTCAGTATTAACGTGCGCGCCTTTTTGCTGGTCCGGGATAAACAGGCCTTCTGCTCTTCGGCAACAGGTCCGATGAATACCCCAATGGAAACGCTTATCCCTCAGCTACACATCAGCAAACCTGTTGATATCGCGCTCCTGCCGGGCACGCCCATGCTGCCGGATAAACCCGCGATCGCTATCTGGTATCGCAATCCGCTGGTAAAAGACGGCGGCGTATTTACCTCCGTGAACATCAACCTGACGCCTTACCTTCTTTATACGTCACGTCAGGATGAATTTTCCGGAATATCGATCGTCATTGGCGACTCCGCGTTATCCACCCAGTCCGGAATGCTGGTTCAGGCGCGGGATTTGCCTGACGTCCCCGATCGCACCGCCACGCTGAAAAATATTCCTCTGACCGTTAACGTTTATGCGCAAGCCTGGAAGACCGATGAACTGCTCTACGCCGTGTTCTTCGGCCTGGTCTGCGGCATTGCGGCAGGTCTGCTGAATTTCTATATTCTCACTATCCGTCTGAATCCCGGGAAAGAGATCCTTACGGCCATCAAGCACGACCAGTTCTACGTGGTCTATCAGCCCGTCGTGGATGCGCAGTCGCTCAGAATGACCGGGCTGGAAGTCCTGATGCGCTGGAAGCACCCGGTGATGGGCGAAATTCCACCGGATGCCTTTATTAATTTTGCTGAAGCGCAGAAGCTGATTGTCCCGCTGACGCTGCATCTTTTTGACCTGATTATCCGCGATGCCCCTGTCCTGCAAACGGTGCTCCCGCCTGGTGCCAAGTTTGGGATCAACATCGCGCCCGGTCATCTGCATGCGGAAAGCTTTAAGGAGGATATGCGCGCGTTTGCCGCTGCCCTTCCGCCCGATCACTTCCAGATTGTGCTGGAAATAACCGAGCGCGACATGATCAACCACCGCGAGGCAAATCAGCTGTTTGAATGGCTGCACAATGAAGGTTTTGAAATCGCCATCGATGATTTTGGCACCGGCCACAGCGCGCTGATCTATCTGGAACGCTTCACGATGGATTACCTGAAAATTGACCGTGGCTTCGTGAATGCCATCGGGACTGAAACCGTTACCTCGCCAGTGCTTGACGCGGTGCTGACGCTGGCAGAACGCCTGAATATGTTAACCGTCGCCGAGGGTGTTGAAACGCCCGAGCAGGCGGCGTGGCTGCGCGAGCATGGCGTGAACTATCTTCAGGGCTACTGGATCGGCCGACCAATGCCGCTGGAGCAGTTCAGGACGTGGCAACCCGACATCACGCTCGGGGAATAATTTCACAATCACGGCGCTGTCCCTTATTATTCTCCTCAACCGAGCCTGCCTGTGAACAAAGGGATCCGCCGCACTATGATTATGCGCGTTGTATTGATGCTGTTGGCGCTGGTGAGCCTGTCGGGCCAGTCGCAGACCATCAAAGAGAGCACGGCCTTTGCCGTCATTGGCGAGCCGAAGTATGCGGTCAACTTTACTCACTACGATTATGTGAACCCCGCCGCCCCGAAAGGCGGGAACGTGACGCTTTCCGCGACCGGAACGTTTGACAACTTTAACCGCTTCGCCCTGCGCGGCGTGGCGGCAGCGCGTACCGAATCCCTCTATGACACGCTGTTCGTCACCTCCGACGACGAGCCCGGCAGCTATTATCCCCTGGTCGCTGAGAACGTGCGTTACGCCGATGATTTTAGCTGGGCAGAAATCGCGATTAATCCGCGGGCGCGTTTTCACGACGGTACGCCGGTTAGCGCCCGCGATGTGGCGTTCACCTTTCATAAATTTATGACCGAAGGCGTGCCGCAGTTTCGTCTGGTGTACAAGGGCACCACGGTGAAAGCCATCGCCCCGCTGACCGTGCGAATCGAACTCCCTGAGCCAAACAAAGAGAATATGCTGAGCCTGTTCTCCCTGCCCGTCATGCCCGAATCATTCTGGAAAAACCATAAGCTGAGCGATCCCCTCTCTTCCCCGCCGCTGGCCGGAGGACCGTATCGCATTACCGACTGGCGAATGGGCCAGTACGTGATCTATTCCCGCGTGAAAGATTACTGGGCAGCCACGCTGCCGGTAAACCGGGGCCGCTGGAACTTCGATACAATCCGCTACGACTACTACCTGGATGATAACGTGGCCTTCGAGGCGTTTAAGGCAGGCGCATTTGATTTACGTGTCGAGAACAGCGCCAAAAACTGGGCGACCCGGTATATCGGAAAAAATTTCGCGAAAGGCTATATCGTTAAAGACGAACATAAAAACGAATCCGCGCAGGACACGCGCTGGCTGGCGTTTAATATTCAGCGCCCGGTTTTTTCCGATCGTCGGGTGCGTGAAGCTATTACCCTGGCGTTTGATTTCGAATGGATGAACAAAGCGCTGTTTTACGGAGCCTACAGCCGGGCGAACAGCTATTTCCAGAATACTGAATATGCCGCCCGTGATTATCCCCACGCGGACGAGCTGGTTTTGCTGGCGCCAATGAAAGCGGAGCTCCCGCCGGAAGTGTTCACCCGCCTATTTGAACCGCCAGAATCCGACGGAAATGGGTTCGACCGGGACAACCTGCTGAAAGCCAGCAAACTGCTGGATGACGCTGGCTGGGTGTTGAAAAATCGGCTACGAGTAAATGTTAAAACTGGTAAGCCGTTCAGCTTCGAACTGCTGATTGCCTCCGGCGCAAACGATCAGTGGGTGCTGCCCTTTAAAAAGAACCTTGCCCGTCTTGGGGTGACCATGAATATCCGCCAGGTCGATATTGCCCAGCTGACCAACCGCAAGCGCAGTCGCGATTACGACATGATGCAAACCCTGTGGGCTGCCCAGCCGTGGCCGAGTTCAGACCTGCAAATCTCCTGGGCATCGGGGTATATCGACTCCTCCTACAACGCTCCGGGGGTAAAGAGTCCGGTGATTGATGCGCTGATCGCGAAAATCGTTGCCGCTCAGGGCGATAAAGAGAAACTTCTGCCGCTCGGGCGCGCGCTTGACCGGGTGTTAACCTGGAACTATTACATGCTGCCGATGTGGTACATGGGTGAAGATCGCGTGGCCCGCTGGGACAAATTCTCCCTGCCCGCCGTTCGCCCGGTTTATACGCTTGGTTTTGATACGTGGTGGTATGACGTGAATAAAGCCGCAAAACTGCCCGCAGCGCGGCGTTGAGGAGTGACGATGGGCGCTTATCTTATCCGCAGGCTGCTGCTGGTTATCCCGACGCTATGGGCCATCATTACCATTAACTTTTTTATCGTGCAGATTGCCCCCGGCGGCCCGGTGGACCAGGCGATTGCGGCCATAGAATTTGGTCACGCTGGCGGCATGCCGGGCGGCGGCGGTGAAGGAATGGGGGCCAGCCATGCCCGGACGGGCGTGGGCAATATCAGCGAAAGCCACTACCGGGGCGGTCGGGGACTGGATCCGGAGGTGATCGCCGAGATCACCCATCGCTATGGTTTTGACAAGCCGCTGCACGAGCGTTATTTCAGGATGCTCTGGGATTATGTCCGTTTCGATTTTGGCGACAGCCTGTTTCGCAGCGCCTCGGTGCTAACCCTGATCAAGCAAAGCCTTCCGGTTTCCATCACGCTCGGACTGTGGGGGACGCTGATTATTTATCTGGTCTCCATTCCGCTGGGGATCCGCAAAGCGGTCTACAACGGTAGCCGTTTTGATATCTGGAGCAGCACGTTCATTATCATCGGCTACGCTATCCCGGCGTTTCTGTTTGCCGTGCTGCTGATTGTCTTTTTCGCTGGCGGCAGTTATTTCGACCTCTTCCCGCTGCGCGGGCTGGTCTCTGCGGATTTCAGCACGTTGCCGTGGTATCAGAAAATCACCGATTACTTCTGGCACATCACGCTTCCGGTGCTGGCGACGGTTATCGGCGGTTTTGCGGCGCTTACGATGCTGACCAAAAATGCCTTTCTTGATGAGATCCGCAAACAGTACGTCGTCACCGCGCGCGCCAAAGGCGTCGGTGAAAAGCAGATTATGTGGAAGCACGTTTTTCGTAACGCCATGCTGCTGGTGATTGCCGGTTTTCCCGCCACGTTCATCAGTATGTTTTTTACCGGCTCTCTGCTGATAGAAGTGATGTTCTCTCTCAACGGTTTAGGGCTGCTCGGCTATGAGGCCACCGTCTCCCGTGATTACCCGGTGATGTTTGGCACACTGTACATTTTCACCCTGATCGGCCTGCTGCTGAATATCATCAGCGATATCAGCTATACGCTGGTCGACCCCCGTATCGATTTTGAGGGCCGCTGATGTTGCGTTTAAGCCCCGTCAATCAGGCCCGCTGGGCGCGCTTTCGCCACAACCGTCGCGGCTACTGGTCGCTGTGGATCTTCGCCGTCCTGTTCGCCTTAAGTCTGTGTTCCGAACTGATTGCCAACGATAAACCCCTGCTGGTGCATTTCAAAGATCGCTGGTACGTGCCGGTGCTTACTACCTATAGCGAAAGCGATTTTGGCGGTCCGTTTGCGACGCCAGCCGAGTATCAGGATCCCTGGTTACGTGAACAGATCGCGCAGCACGGCTGGGCGCTTTGGGCACCGATTCGTTTTGGCGCGAACAGTATTAACTACGCCACGTCCACCCCCTTCCCTTCCCCGCCTTCCTCGCAGAACTGGCTGGGAACGGACGCCAACGGCGGCGATGTGCTGGCGCGCATCCTCTATGGCACCCGCATCTCGCTCCTGTTTGGGCTGCTGCTGACGCTCTTTAGCAGCGTAATGGGCGTCGTGGCGGGCGCCGTGCAGGGCTATTACGGTGGAAAAATCGATTTGTGGGGGCAGCGCGTAATTGAAGTCTGGTCCGGTATGCCGACGCTGTTTCTGATTATCCTGCTTTCCAGCGTAGTACAGCCTGGCTTCTGGTGGCTGTTAGGCATCACCGTTCTGTTCGGCTGGATGGCACTGGTCGGCGTGGTGCGCGCGGAGTTTCTGCGCACGCGAAATTACGATTATATTCGCGCCGCGCAGGCGTTAGGCGTGAGCGATCGCGCAATTATCTTCCGTCACATGCTTCCCAATGCGGTGGTGGCGACCCTCACCTTCCTGCCGTTTATTTTGTGTAGCTCCATTACCACCCTGACGTCGCTTGATTTTCTTGGTTTCGGTTTGCCGCTGGGCTCACCGTCTCTTGGCGAACTGCTGTTGCAGGGCAAAAACAACCTCCAGGCCCCCTGGCTGGGCATCGCCGCATTCCTCTCCGTGGCGGTGCTGCTTTCCCTGCTGATTTTTATTGGCGAAGCCGTGCGCGATGCCTTCGATCCCAACAAGGCGGTATGACATGACCCGGCCTCTTCTGAGCATAGAAAATCTGTCGATTGCGTTTTCAAAGCAGGGCGAATCTCGCCCGGTGGTGACGGATTTATCGTTGCAGATCCAGCGCGGAGAGACGCTGGCGCTGGTCGGGGAATCCGGCTCCGGTAAGAGCGTTTCGGCTCTGTCGGTGCTGCGCCTGCTCCCTTCCCCGCCGGTTAGCTATCCGCAGGGGGATATTCTGTTCCATGGACAATCCCTGCTGAACGCTGATGAGCAAACCCTGCGCGGCATTCGTGGCAATAAGATTGCCATGATTTTTCAGGAGCCGATGGTGTCGCTCAATCCATTGCATACGCTGGAAAAACAGCTCTATGAAGTGCTGTCACTTCATCGGGGAATGCGTAAAGAGGCAGCGCGGGGGGAAATTCTGGACTGCCTTGAACGCACCGGCATTCGTAATGCGGCGAAACGGCTGAACGATTTCCCGCATCAGCTTTCCGGCGGCGAGCGCCAGCGCGTGATGATCGCGATGGCGCTGCTGACGCGCCCCGAACTGTTGATTGCGGATGAACCCACCACCGCGCTGGACGTCACGGTGCAGGCGCAAATTCTGCAACTGCTGCGTGAACTGCGCGACGAGCTGAACATGAGCCTGCTGTTTATTACGCATAACCTGGGCATCGTGAAAAAGCTCGCTGACGCGGTGGCCGTGATGCAAAACGGCCGCTGTGTCGAACAGAACAGGGCAACTGCCCTGCTGAGCGCGCCTCAGCACCCGTATACACAGCGCCTGCTCGATAGCGAACCCTCTGGCGACCCGGTTCCGCTTAACGCTGACAGCGCACCGTTGCTGAAGGTTGAGGACCTGTCGGTGTCATTCCCGATCCGCAAAGGCATTTTGCGTCGCGTGGTCGATCACAATCATGTTCTGAAAAACATGAGCTTCTCTCTGCGTCCGGGCGAGTCGCTTGGGCTTGTGGGCGAATCCGGTTCGGGCAAAAGCACCACCGGCCTGGCGCTGCTGCGCCTGATCGCCTCGCAGGGAAGCATTCTCTTTGACGGCATGCCGCTGCAAAACCTGAGCCGCCGGCAAATGCTGCCCGTCCGCCCGCGGATGCAGGTGGTCTTTCAGGATCCGAACTCTTCGCTGAACCCGCGGCTGAGCGTATTGCAGATTATTGAAGAGGGCCTGCGCGTTCATCAGCCCGCGCTGACGGCACAACAGCGTGAAATCGACGTGAAGCGGGTGATGGCGGAAGTGGGTTTAGATCCCGAGACCCGGCACCGGTATCCGGCTGAGTTTTCCGGCGGACAGCGCCAGCGTATAGCGATTGCCCGCGCGTTGATCCTTAAACCGGAGCTGATCGTGCTGGACGAGCCTACCTCTTCACTGGACCGCACCGTGCAGGCGCAAATTCTGGCGCTGCTGAAGGGGCTACAGGAAAAGCATCGGCTGGCCTATATCTTTATCAGCCACGATTTACAGGTGGTGCGTGCGCTTTGCCATCAGGTGGTGGTATTGCGGCAGGGAGAAGTCGTTGAGCAGGGAGAGTGCCAGCGCGTATTCACTGCGCCTGCGCAGGATTACACGCGCCAGCTATTGTCCGCTGACTAGCACTCAGAAAGGATATTGACCGGAGAACGGTTCGGCAATGGCCACGCCGAAGTTTTTCAGACGGCAGGTCGCAGCAAATTCATCCTGGCTGTTAACAAACAGGCACGGCTCACCTTCGCATTCCAGCACGGAGCTGTCTACTTCGATGTCCGTCAGCGCCTGGCTGAGACGTTCCATAACCGGCCACGCATTTTCATCGCTCGGGCTAAGCAGCTTGAGCGCCACCAGACAATTATCCTCCCCGGCAACGCTTTGCGGAATCGGTTCAACTTTCGAACCTGCAAAACCCGTCGACCAGCGATAGCTCTGGGGCAAGCGATGGACAATGGAGAGTTGTAATGTATTCACGTTCAGATCCCCGGAAGCAAATTTACTTCACAATTTATTTACATTTATAGTAACACATCATCGCCAACCTGCACTGTTTAGCGGATTTTATAGGCGTTGCAGGCTCGCGTCGGCGCTATATGTACCCGTTTCTGCGATCTAACTCAACCTTTTTAAATACAATGATGTGACTTTTTACATAAATAGATTTTACATAAAAGAAACAAACACCGGGTAAACGAACCGAGGGTTGGTTGATATGGGTCAACAAAAAGGCCCGTTTCGGGCCTTAAGTGCTCATTTATGCGCCGTCTTACGGGGCCGGCTGGCGTAAAGATAGAAGAGGATGGAGCAAGTCGCGCAGAGGGCAATCGCCCACAGCATCGGCCAGGCAGTATTAAACGTCGCCATTGAGAGCAGTGCCCCGACAATCGCGCCAATCCCGAAACGGAACGTCCCTGCCAGCGACGAGGCGGTGCCCGCCATATGCGGGAATTCGTCGAGGATCACCGCCATCGCGTTGGATGAGACCATCGAGACGCAGCCAACAAACGCCGCCACGCCCACCACCAGCGCCCAAAAACCTACGCCCAACAATGCGCTCAATACCAGCCAGATAGCCATCACGAACTGGATCCACAGCCCGGCGCGGAACATATTCAGCGCCCCGACCCGCCGGACAAAGCGGCTGTTGATAATGGTCATCACAAACAGGAACACGATATTCAGCGCGAAGTAGTAACCAAAGTGCTGGGGTGACACATGGTTCAGTTCGATGTACACAAACGGCCCCGCGCTCAGGAACGAAAACATCCCGGCAAAGCTAAAGCCGCTGGCCAGCATATAGCTCAGCACGCGCTTATGGCGAAACAGCGAGGCAAAGTTGCCAAGCGTGGTGCGGACGTGAAACTTCTGACGGCGCTCGACCGGCAGCGTTTCATCGATAAAGACGAAGATCATCACCGAGGCCAGCAGCGCGGCAATCGCCAGGATCCAGAAAATCGCATGCCAGCTGAACCACACCAGCACCGCCCCGCCCACCATGGGGGCGACCAGCGGCGCAATGGTTGTGACCAGCATGACGAACGACATCATGCGTGAGAACTCTTCCTTCGGGTAGATGTCGCGCATCAGCGCGTTAATCACCACGCTTGCCGCAGCCGCAGCCAGGCCATGGAAGAAACGCATCACGATCAGCTGATCGATACTCTGCGCCAGCGCGCAGGCCACCGCCGCCGCGGCAAATATCAACGTCCCGCCCAGAATAACGGGTTTGCGCCCCAGGCTGTCTGCCATTGGGCCATAAAAGAGCTGGCCGAGCGCAAAACCAAGAATGTAGGTGCTGAGCGTCATCTGTGCGCTGCCTGCCGGTACGCCAAACTGCGCGGAAATCACCGGCAGCGCGGGCAGATACATATCGATAGACAGCGGCATCAGCATGGCCAACAGGCCAAGGATAAATACGATTTTAAACGACGAGTGTGGCCTGGTGGTCACAGGGTTCTCCTGAATTTAGCGTGAAAGCAGCCCGACGCTGGCAATCTCTTCTTCCGTCAGCGGGCGATATTCCCCTGGCGCCAGGTCTGGATCGAGTTCAATCGCGCCGATACGTTCACGATGCAGCCCCACAACGTGGTTGCCCACGGCGGCAAACATCCGTTTCACCTGGTGGTAACGGCCTTCACTGATGGTCAGACGGACGTCCGTTGGGGTAATGACTTCCAGCACCGCCGGTTTGGTCAGATCTTTTTCATTATGTAGCTGAACGCCTTTCGCGAATTGCTCTGCCGTGTCATCCGAGACCGGCGACTCAAGTGTCACCCGATAGGTTTTCTCACAGTGATGGCGCGGGGAGGTGATGCGGTGCGACCACTGACCGTCATCGGTCATCAGCACCAGGCCGGTGGTATCAATATCCAGACGCCCTGCCGCATGCAGCTTGTGCGCCACAGGTTCGTCGAGGAAGTAGAGCACCGTCGGGTGATCCGGATCGTCCGTTGAACAGACGTAACCTTCCGGTTTGTTGAGCATGAAGTAGCGCGGGCCATTCTGCTGGGTCAGCGGGTTGCCGTCATACTCCACCTGGTGGTCAGGCTGGAGTTTAAAAGCGCTGTCTTTCACAATGTCGCCGTCCACGGTTACGCGGCTGGCGCGAATTTCACGCCCGGCAATAGCGCGGCTTACGCCGAGTTGCTGAGCGATAAACTTATCAAGTCGCATGAAATCTTTTTAGCCTTAATGGTGCTGGAAGTCGGACTACGCGTCCGAAAAAGAAGCAGTCAGAAACAGTTCAGTATAATGGTCTGGTTGCGCCACTCAAGGGAAAAAGTTTCGTGGCATACTATATGCGAGTTAACTGAATAGAGAAGCCATGACGTTCACACTACGCCCCTATCAGCAAGAAGCCGTTGATGCCACCCTCGCCTGGTTTCGCAAGCACCGGGAACCCGCCGCCATCGTGCTCCCGACCGGAGCCGGTAAAAGCCTGGTGATTGCCGAACTGGCGCGCCTGGCTCGCGGGCGCGTGCTGGTGCTGGCGCACGTAAAAGAGCTGGTGGCGCAAAACCACGCCAAATATTGCGCGCTCGGCCTGGAGGCCGATATTTTTGCCGCCGGGCTGAAGCGCAAAGAGAGCCACGGGAAAGTGGTGTTTGGCAGCGTACAGTCCGTTGCGCGCAACCTGGACCTGTTTCGCAGCGAGTTTTCCCTGCTGATTGTCGATGAGTGTCACCGCATCAGCGATGACGACGACAGCCAGTATCAGCAAATCCTCACTCATCTGAGAGAGGTGAACCCTCACTTACGCCTGCTTGGCCTGACCGCCACGCCATTTCGTCTGGGCAAGGGCTGGATTTATCAGTTTCATTATCACGGCATGGTGCGTGGCGATGAAAAGGCCCTGTTCCGCGACTGTATCTATGAGCTTCCGCTGCGCTACATGATCAAGCATGGCTATCTGACGCCACCGGAGCGGCTGGATATGCCGGTCGTGCAGTACGATTTCAGCCGCTTACAGGCGCAGAGCAACGGGCTGTTCAGCGAGGCGGATCTTAACCATGAGCTGAAAAAACAGAAGCGGATCACGCCGCATATCATCAGCCAGATTGAAGAATTTGCGCAAACGCGTAAAGGGGTGATGATTTTTGCTGCTACCGTCGAACACGCGCGTGAAATCACGGGGCTTCTGCCCACCAACGACGCGGCGTTAATTACCGGTGAAACCCCCGGGCCGGAGCGCGACAGCCTGATTGAGGCTTTCAAAGCCCAGCAGTTCCGCTACCTGGTGAATGTCTCCGTATTAACCACCGGGTTTGACGCACCGCACGTTGACTTGATTGCGATTCTTCGCCCAACCGAATCCGTCAGCCTGTACCAGCAGATTGTCGGCCGTGGCCTGCGCCTGGCACCGGGCAAAACCGACTGTCTGATCCTCGATTATGCCGGTAATCCGCACGATCTCTACTCCCCGGAAGTGGGCACGCCAAAAGGCAAGAGCGACAACGTGCCGGTACAGGTGTTTTGTCCGGCCTGCGGGTTTGCCAACACTTTCTGGGGCAAAACTACCGCCGACGGCACGCTGATCGAACATTTTGGCCGCCGCTGTCAGGGCTGGTTTGAAGACGATGAAGGCCATCGCGAACAGTGTGATTTCCGCTTCCGCTTCAAAAACTGCCCGCAGTGCAACGCCGAGAACGATATCGCTGCCCGCCGCTGTCGGGAGTGTGACACGGTGTTGGTCGACCCGGATGACATGCTGAAAGCGGCGCTGAAACTGAAAGATGCGCTGGTGCTGCGCTGTTCCGGCATGGTCTTACAGCCCGGTGCGGATGAAAAAGGCGAGTGGCTAAAGATTACCTATTACGACGAGGACGGCGCAGACGTGAGCGAGCGGTTCAGGGTCCAGACGCCCGCCCAGCGCACCGCGTTCGAACAGCTCTTTATCCGCCCGCATACCCGCACGCCCGGCGTGCCGCTGCGCTGGATAACCGTTGCCGATATCGTGCGCCAGCAGGCGCTGCTGCGCCATCCTGATTTTGTTGTCGCCCGTAAAAAAGGGCAGTTCTGGCAGGTGCGTGAGAAGGTCTTTGACTATGAAGGACGCTTTCGCCGGGCAAACGAATTGCGCGGTTAACGGGACTTTTCGTTGATGCGCGAGCCATTTGAGTATAAAATGCCGCCCGCTTCACATCCGTGAGGCAGAACACTCACCTGCTGCTGGGTCGCCTGTAGCAGGGTTTTAAATACAGAGAGAAATCAATGTTCACTATCGAAGCAGAAGTACGTAACGTGCAGGGTAAGGGTGCGAGCCGCCGCCTGCGTAACGCTAACAAGTTCCCGGCTATCGTTTACGGTGGCGAAGCTGCTCCAGTTGCAATCGAACTGGATCACGACAAAGTGTGGAACATGCAGAATAAAGCTGAATTCTACAGCGAAGTTCTGACCATCGTTGTTGGCGGTAAAGAAGAAAAAGTGAAAGTTCAGGCTGTTCAGCGTCACCCGTTCAAGCCAAAACTGTCTCACATCGACTTCGTTCGCGCGTAATCGCAAACCTGTCGAGAAAAACCCCGCTTCTGCGGGGTTTTTTTATGGCCGCTACTTACCGCCTGAGGTGCGACGCTGGAGCTGATCGCGCAGATTCGGCGGCGTGCCTTTAATGGTCAGCGTGTCGGTCGCCGGATCCCAGAAGATACGTTCCCCGAGCAGCATGGCATCAAAGTTAATGGTTAACCCACCGCCGCTACCGGCAAATTTCGTCAGCTGACGCAGCGTACTGCGATCCGCCGGGAAGCTCTCTTCCAGCTCATAGCCTTTTTCTGCGGTAAATTCCTGGAAGCTGACTTCGCTGACGCCCGCCAGCTCTTTGGACAGCGACTCCAGCTCAATCTCTTCCCCGGCCTGTAACTGCTCGTTACAGTAGCTGTAAACCTGCTGACGCACGGTCTGACGCTCAGATTTATCCAGCTGCGCCTCAGCGGTAAAGTCATCCACCGCCTGGAGCAGACCTTTGTTCTGCGCTTTGGCGTTCAGCCCTTCACTGGCACCGAGGAAGTCCATAAAGAAATCGGCCACTTTGCGGCCCACGCGGCCTTTAAGGAAGGTCAGGTAGCGCGTCGATTCCGGATTGGTTTCCCATTCAGTTAAATCAATACGCGCCACAATATCCGCATGGTTGATATCCAGATAGTGCGTTGAGCTGATATCCAACTGCTCGTTCACACGCATGCTGCTTAAATTATTCAGCACGGTGACCAGCAGATACTCTACCGCCAGATAGCGGTAGTGGCAGAACAGGACGATACCGCCATCGGCGAAGGGATATTTCGCCAGTTCGTCACGAAGACGGCCGGTTGCAGCGCGGCTGAATGCCAGGAAATCCTCTTCGCCCTGACGTTGCAGGCGCAGGCTATCCGCCAGCTCGCTCTCTTCGCTGAACAAGCCATAGGCTTTATTTTTCGCGCTGTAGACGCGATGCAACTCCGCCATCATCTCGACAACGGTAGGCGTTGGTTCCAGTAACGAATCGCGTAGCACCACTTCAAGGGTTTGCTCATCACGCTTGATAAGCTGGTGCAAGGCAATCTGGTTGATTTCCAGACTCATGATAAACTCTCCTTTTAGACCGGGCGGTATTCAACCACCACCAACGCATGTGTGCAACAGAAGATAAAAAAGGGGAAAAAAAGCTGTTGCTACGGTAATATGTCGCCCTTCTCTCAACAAACTGATTTTGATTTATGCCACAACATTCCCGCTACAGTGACGAACACGTTGAACAACTGCTCAGTGAGCTGGTCAACGTACTGGAAAAACATAAAACGCCAACCGATCTCTCCCTGATGGTTTTGGGAAATATGGTTACCAACCTGATCAATACCAGCGTTGCTCCGGCTCAGCGTCAGGCGATCGCCAAATCTTTCGCCCAGGCTTTGCAGTCATCAGTTAGCGACGACCAGGCACACTAAGGGAAACGAACAACAGTTTATGGTGACGAATCGTCAGCGCTACCGTGAAAAAGTCTCCCAGATGGTCAGCTGGGGGCACTGGTTTGCCCTGTTCAACATTCTGTTGGCGATGGTGCTCGGCTGCCGTTATCTGTTTGTGGCAGACTGGCCAACCACGTTAACCGGGCGTATCTACTCGTGGATGAGCCTTGTTGGTCACTTTAGCTTTCTGGTCTTCGCCACCTATCTGCTGATCCTGTTCCCACTGACGTTTATCGTCATGTCGCAGCGGCTGATGCGCTTCCTGTCCGCCATTCTTGCGACGGCGGGCATGACGCTGTTGCTTATCGACAGCGAAGTCTTTACCCGGTTCCACCTGCACCTGAATCCTGTCGTCTGGGAGCTGGTGATTAACCCGGATCAGAACGAGACCGCCCGCGACTGGCAGCTGATGTTTATCAGCGTGCCGATTATCCTGCTGATCGAAATGTTGTTCGCGACGTGGAGCTGGCAAAAGCTCCGCAGCCTGACCCGACGCCGACATTATGCGAAGCCCGTCGCGGCGCTCTTTTTCGCCTCATTTATCGGTTCGCACCTGATGTATATCTGGGCAGATGCGAACTTCTACCGCCCTATTACCATGCAGCGCGCGAATCTGCCGCTCTCCTATCCGATGACGGCACGTCGTTTCCTTGAAAAACACGGTCTGCTGGACGCGCAGGAGTATCAGCGTCGTCTGGTCGAACAGGGTAATCCGGAAGCGGTCAGCGTGCAGTATCCCCTGAGCGATCTGAAATATCGCGACATGGGGCGCGGTCAGAACGTGCTGCTGATTACCGTCGATGGCCTGAACTATTCTCGCTATGAGAAGCAAATGCCTGCCCTGGCTGAATTCGCTGAGAACAACATCGTATTCACTCAGCACATGAGTTCCGGTAATTCGACCGACGCGGGTATTTTCGGTCTGTTCTACGGCATTTCACCGAGTTATATGGACGGCGTGCTGTCGGCCCGTATTCCGGCTGCATTGATTACCGGGCTTAATCAGCAGGGCTACCAGCTGGGGCTGTTCGCCTCTGATGGTTTCAACAGCTCGCTGTACCGCCAGGCGCTGCTGTCTGATTTCTCACTGCCAGCCGCGCAGAGCCAGTCTGACGATCGGACTGCTGACCAGTGGATAGACTGGCTGAAGCGCTATGCACAGGAAGATAACCGCTGGTTCTCCTGGGTTGCGTTTAACGGCACAAATCTTGATGACAGCAATCAGAAAGGCTTCGCGCGCCGCTATAGCCGTGCGGCGGGTGATGTCGATGCGCAGATCGCTCGCGTGCTGACCGCCCTGCGCGACGCGGGCAAGCTGGACAATACGGTCGTCATTATCACGGCGGGGCATGGCGTGCCGCTCGGCGACGAAGCGAAGGGCATGGACTGGTCGCGTCCGAACCTGCATGTCCCGCTGGTGATCCACTGGCCGGGCACTCCCGCGCAACGCATCAACATGCTGACCGACCATAAAGACGTCATGACCACGTTAATGCAGCGGCTGCTGCACGTTAGCACGCCGGCAATTGAATACTCGCAGGGACAAGACCTCTTTAGCGCCACGCGGCGTCATAACTGGGTCACGGCTGCTGGCGAAAACACGCTGGTGGTGACCACGCCGACGCTGTCCCTTGTGCTGAACAGCAACGGCAATTACCAGACGTACAGCCTCGAAGGTGAGAAGCTGAAAGACCAGAAACCGCAGCTCAGCTTGCTGTTGCAGGTGCTGACAGACGAGAAGCGCTTTATCGCTAACTGATTATTTATGAATCAGTTAGCGTTGCTTCCCCCTTGCAATCAAAAAGGAATCGAGTAGTATTCCTTTTATGCGTCGGCACGTAGCGCAGCCTGGTAGCGCACCGTCATGGGGTGTCGGGGGTCGGAGGTTCAAATCCTCTCGTGCCGACCAAAACTACACAAAAAAACCAGCCGCTTATGGCTGGTTTTTTATTGCCTGTCTTCGCATGCACAATGCTTAGTGCTTCTCACGCCCACCGAGAAAGAAAATCCCCAGCGGAATCGCCAGCAGAACGGTGAACACCAGACTGTAAACAAAGATCATCGCTGATTGCAGGACAAACATGCTGGTTGTCCACGCAGAGAGCGGGATGTTGTACTGCTCGATCACGCCGACAATGGTTGCTCGCCCCACGCATGCAGCAGCAATCATAAACACAACCAGTAACGCCAGCAGGAACTTGCGGCCTTCAGGTGTCTTCAGTTTTTCCCGTACCATCTCTTCTCCCTTTACAGATGAATAACAATAATTAACGCGTAAAATAACACGATCTCTGCACCGACTCCACCACAGCATTAAACACCAATAAAAGAGCATAAAAGCAGTTCTTTACTCCGTTTAAAATGAAAATGTGAGTAAATTACGCCAACCATTCACATACATTATGTTAGTCTTTCCGGGATCGTTTTAACAAAAAGGAATGACAGTGAAAAACGCACCTAAATTTGCCATCGCCCTTATCGCCGCTGCGTGCGCGAGCACCAGCGCTTTCGCCAGCGAAACCCCAAAAGAGCAGCCGCTGGAAAAAGTTGCCCCGTATCCGCAAGCGGACAAAGGGATGAAGCGCCAGGTTATTCAGCTCCCGGCTCAGCAGAATGAAGGGAATTTCAAAGTCGAGCTGTTAATCGGCCAAACGCTGGAAGTGGACTGCAACCAGCATCGTCTGGGCGGCCAACTGGAAAGCAAAACACTGGAAGGCTGGGGTTATGACTACTATGTCTTCGACAAAGTAACCTCGCCAGTCTCCACCATGATGGCGTGCCCGGACGGCAAGAAAGAGAAGAAATTTATCACCGCCTATCTGGGTGATAACAGTCTGCTGCGCTATAACAGCAAGCTGCCGATTGTCGTTTATACGCCGGAAAACGTGGATGTGAAATATCGCGTATGGAAGGCGGATGAGACGGTAGGACAAGCAGTAGTTCGTTAAAAATAAGTCGGGTGGCGCTCACGCTTACCCGACCTGGAAAGGGTGCGTTCTGGTGCCCTCACCCCAACCCTCTCCCGGTGGGAGAGGGAGAAAACACGAAAAACGGTAACGGATGTTACCGTTTTGCGTTTACCTTACAGCGCGATATCCGCAACCGGCTTGTTTTCCGCCTGAGGCTTCATCTCTGCCTGTGGCGCAGCATCCGCAGCCTGCGGTTTGACGTATTGCAGTTGCAGAACGCGACTGGTGTATTCCAGCTCTTGTTCCGTGGCGTCAACGTTACCGTTCAGCTTCGTACCGTAGGATGGAATAATGGTTTTCAGCTTCGCCTGCCATTCCGGGCTGGATACTTTGTCCTTAAACACTTTTTCCATCAGGTGTAGCATGATTGGCGCAGCGGTAGACGCCCCCGGGGATGCTCCCAGCAGCGCGGCAATAGTGCCATCCTTATCGCTTACTACTTCGGTACCCAGACGCAGCACGCCGCCCTCTTTCGGATCGCGTTTGATGATCTGCACGCGCTGACCCGCCTGCCACAGGCGCCAGTCTTCTTTCTTCGCCTGCGGATAGTACTCTTTCAGCGCCTCGAAGCGTTCTTCATCAGAGAGCATCACCTGGCTAATCAGGTATTTCACCAGATCGAAGTTATCCAGCCCCACGTCCATCATTGGCTTGACGTTTGACGTCGTGGTCGCGCTCAGCAGATCCCAAAGGGAACCGTTTTTCAGGAACTTGGTGGAGAATGTGGCGAACGGCCCGAACAGCACTACGCGCTTACCGTCCAGCATACGGGTGTCGATATGGGGAACGGACATCGGTGGCGCACCAACAGAAGCCTGACCGTACACTTTAGCCAGATGACGGTTAACCACTTCAGGGTTTTCCGACACCAGGAACTGGCCGCCAACCGGGAAGCCGGCGTAGTCGTCCGCTTCCGGAATACCGGACTCCTGCAACAGTTTCAGCGCCGCGCCGCCAGCACCGATAAACACGAACTTCGCCTTAATCACATGCTCGGCTTCGTTGTTTTTCAGATCGGCAACGGTCACGCTCCAGCTGTTATCCGCGTTGCGCTTGAAACCACGCACTTCGGAGCTGAGTTGCAGGTTAAAGTTCTCTTTTTTCTTCAGAGAGGCCACCAGCTGACGGGTGATTTCACCGTAGTTAACGTCAGTACCAATTTCAGTGCGGGTCGCCGCCACTTTCTGGTTCGGATCGCGGCCTTCCATAACCAGCGGCGCCCACTCTTTGATTTGAGCGTGATCTTCAGAGTATTTCATCCCGCGGAACAGCGTGCTCTGTTGCAGGGCAGCGTAGCGCGCACGCAGGAAGTTGACGTTTTGATCGCCCCACACAAAGCTCATGTGCGGAACGGTGTTGATGAAGGAGTGCGGATTGTGCAACACACCGCTGTTCACCTGGTGAGACCAGAACTGACGTGAGATCTGGAACGCTTCGTTGATCTCTACCGCCTTCTCGATACTAATGGAACCGTCCTTTTTCTGCGGCGTATAGTTCAGTTCCATAAGTGCCGAGTGCCCCGTCCCGGCGTTATTCCAGCCGTTAGAGCTTTCCTGCGCCACGCCATCAAGGCGCTCGACCATGGTCATGGACCAGTTCGGCTCTAATTCCTGAAGATATGTGCCCAGCGTGGCGCTCATGATGCCGCCACCAATTAAAAGGACATCCGTTTCCTGCTCTTTTGGTGCGTCAGCCTTCGCCGCCAGCGAGACGGCGTTCAGCCCCACGGCCAGAGAAAAGAGCACGGCAGTCATTTTTTTCATCATTTATGCCTTAGTTGAATAGTGCTTGATGCGTGGAAATTACAGGTGAAACACGCTGCGGTGGCACGGTAGCAACTTTTAAATATTGTTTAAAGGTTACGAAATTATTGTAATTGTGAAATTTAATGATGGATTGTTTGTAGGGTTTTGGCATACAGGCTGGCACCCGACGATTTTCCTGGCTATGATGCTGCACTTTGTGATCGCGCGCACGGAAGCCTGCCCCTACCAGCGAATTGTTATGTCATTACCTCACTCGTCTGTACCCCAAGAAGGCCATGTCGCCACCGTTTTACGTTCGCCTCAACGTCTGATGCGCGAAACCCTGGCCGGCGTGATTACCGCGCTGGCGCTGATCCCGGAAGTGATTTCGTTTTCCGTGGTCGCGGGCGTGGATCCGAAAGTGAGCCTTATCGCCTCCGTGGTGCTCTGTTTCGCCCTTTCCCTGCTCGGCGGGCGTCCGGCCATGGTGACGGCGGCGGCCGGTTCCGTCGCGCTGGTGATTGGCCCGATGGTCCATCAACACGGCGTACAGTACATTCTGCCCGCGGTGGTGATGGCTGGCGTGATTCAGATCCTGTTCGGCGCGCTGGGAATGGCGCGGCTGATGCGCTTTATTCCCCAGTCGGTGATGACCGGGTTTGTTAACGCCCTTGGCATTTTGATTTTCTTTGCCCAGGTGCCCCATTTCTGGAGCCGAAGCCCGCTGATAGTGGGCCTGTTCGTGCTGACGCTGCTGATTGTGCTGTGGGTGCCACGCTATATTAAAAGCGTACCCTCCCCACTGATTGCCATTGTGCTGCTGACTTTGTTCACCGTCACCAGCGGGCAAATCCTGCCAACGGTAGGGGATGAAGGCTCCATGAGCGGCGGTTTGCCGGGCTTTACGCAACTGCTGGTGCCGCTCAATCTGGAAACCCTGAGCATTATCTGGCCGTGTGCGCTAAGTATCGCTTTTGTTGGCCTGCTGGAATCCTTGCTGACGGCAAAACTGGTGGATGAACTGACCGTTACCCCTTCAAGCAAGCGCCGCGAGAGCATCGGTCTGGGCGTGGGGAATATTATGGCCGGGTTCTACGGCGGCATTGCGGGCTGCGCGATGATTGGGCAGACCATCGTTAACGTGGAGATGGGGAAAGGCAGAAGCCGTATCTCCACCCTTGCGGCGGGTATCGTACTGCTGGTGCTGGTTACGGCGCTCAGCGAGGTGATGGCCAAAATCCCGATGGCGGTACTGGCGGGTATTATGGCCATTGTGGCCGTCAAGACCTTTAGCTGGCATAGCGTTCAGCCCGGAACGCTGAAAAACGCGCCGGTGGCTGAAACCGTCGTGATGCTGGTGACGGTTGTGGCAACGGTTTACACCGGCAACCTGGCGATTGGCGTGCTGGGCGGGATTGTGATGATGTTCATCCTCCCTGCCCGACTTAAGCAAAAAGCACTGGCTACAGAAGAAAAATCGTCGCCAGTCCAAGAAAAATAAAGAAACCGCCGGTATCGGTAATGGCGGTGATCATCACGCTCGACCCCACCGCGGGGTCGCGCCCCAGCCGGGTCATCGTCAATGGGATAATCACGCCCATCATCGCCGCCACCAGCAGGTTCAGCACCATCGCCAGCATCATGACCCCGCCCAGCGCCATATCATCGTACAGCCACCAGGTAATGCCGCCCATGATGCCGCCCCAGACCAGGCCGTTAATCAGCGCGACGCCCATCTCCCTGAAAATCAGCCACGAAAAATTACCCGGCTGAATGTTTTCCAGCGCCAGGGCGCGAACGATCATGGTGATTGTCTGGTTGCCGGTGTTCCCGCCGATCCCCGCCACAATCGGCATCAACGACGCCAGGGCCACCAACTGGGAAATGGTATGTTCGAAGCCGTCAATAACGCGGGACGCCACGAACGCGGTGCATAAATTGATGGCGAGCCACGCCCAGCGGGTTTTGACGGCCTTGCCGACGGAGGCATGAACATCGTCTTCGGCACTGATACCGCCAAGGGCACGCAGGTCGTTATCGGTCTCTTCATAGACCACGTCAACGATCTCATCAATGGTCAGACGCCCCATCAGCTTGCCCACCGAATCCACCACCGCCGCGCTCACCAGGTCATCACGTTCGAAGGTACGCGCCGCTTTTTCGGCATCGTCTTCCGGCGAGAAGACCATCGGCTCGGTTTCCATGACCTCACTTACCCGCTGCTGGGTGCTGTTCAGCAGGATCGTTTTCAGCTCCAGCTCCCCGAGCAGGGTTTTATCCCGCGAGGTGACGAACAGTTTATCGGTGTTGTCCGGCATACTGCCCAGGCGACGAAGATAGCGCTGCACCGTACCCAGGGTGACGTCCGGACGCACGGTGATGACGCCAAACTCCATGATCGCGCCGACGCTGTTTTTCTCGTAGTGCATCACCTGACGCACGCGCGCCCGCTCCTCGGCAGGCAGGGAAGCCAGCAGGCGTCCGGTCAGGTTGCGCGGAAGATGCTGAACGAGGTAAATCTGCTCATCGATATCCAGCGTTTGCAGGGCGTCAAGAATGTCCCGATCGCTCATCTCATCGATAAGGTCATCCCAGACGTTTTCCGAGGCTTCAAGCAGCACCTGACCGCGCTCATGATCCTGCACCAGCCTCCACAGGGCGTGGCGCTCCTCGGAAGGCAATGCCTCCAGGGTGTCCGCCAGATCCGGAGGTGGTAAATGTGCAACCAGCGCACCTACCTCAGCAATATCGTCGGCCAGCGTGCCGACATCATATTGCTCAGCCAGGGTTAGCTTACCCAATAACGTTGACGTGACCGCTTTATCGGTCGTCAGGAGCCAGATGAGCCGCGCACGCTCCTGGTCACGCTGCCTGGCGCTGTTTTTCTTTAATACCGACATCAATCATAAATCCATTAAATGAGTTGGCGTTAAGCATAGCGCGGGGATATGTAAATAAGAATAAACGGCGGGTCGGGATGGAGAAAAAAACGGCATATATGAAAAATGAGTGTGCCGGGGGCCACCCGGCACAATTGCAATCAGGCCGTGCGCGCCACCGCGTCCCGTGACGCCGCATCGCGCTCATCGCCGGTCAGCTCGCTCAGTTTGCCGTCGCGCATCTCCAGCAGACGGTCGGCGTGAATGAAGTAGTGATCGTCATGGCTGATGGCAAAAATGGTTTTCCCCATCGCCTGCATCAGCGGCAGCAGGACCTGATAAAACTCGCGACGGAAGTGCGGGTCCTGATCGGCGGCCCATTCATCCAGCAGGATGATGTCGCGCTCTTCGGCCAGCGCCAGCAACAGCGCCACGCGCTTCTTCTGCCCTTTCGACAGCTTGAGATTCAGGATTTTGCCATCCTGTAGCTCCAGCTTGTGTGACATTTGCAGATGCGCAAGCCACTTCTCCACCAGCGCCGGATCTGCCTGCTGCCCTTCCGGGCCCAGCAGCCGGTCGAACAGCCAGACGTCGGTAAATACCGCCGAAAAGAGCTTGCGGTAGTCCTCCGGTTTCTCCGCGCTCAGCGCTTTACCATCCAGCAAAATTTCGCCTGACTGCGGCTGGTAGAGGCCCGCCAGCAGCATCGCCAGCGTGGATTTGCCGCTGCCATTACCGCCGATCAGGAACAGCAGTTCGCCCCGGTGAATGGTCAGATTTATCGGCCCCACGGAGAAGGCGTTATCCTGATAGCGGAAGGTCACGTTACGCAGCTCAAGCGTTTGCCAGTTCGGGAAGGCCTGCGGGCGCGGGAACTCAGCCTTAAACGGCGCAAGGTCGAACTTCTTCAGCTTGTTGAAGGCCACCTGAGCGCTCAGCAGCGTCGGCAGTGCGCCAACGGCCGACAGCAGCGGCGTGCGTAAAAACAGCAGCGTCAGGGAGTAGGTTGCCGCCACGTTGGTATCCGCCCACCCCAGGCTGTTCGCCATCCAGAACACCAGGCCAATCGCGCCCAGCATCATGATGTTGGACCAGTTCACGGCGCTCAGGTGGAACGTATCGGCGCGGATAATGTGATGACGATATTCGTGCGCATCCGGGATATAAAGATGGTTGAAGATATGCTCGGCACGCTCGCGGTTCAGCGTCAGCTCTTTGCGCCCTTCCAGCACCGTCTGATAATCGTTATAGAGCTTGTCTTCCGTTTCGCGCAGCACTGCCATGTGCTTATAGACGCGTGATACCAGCAGGAACCCGCCCCAGATGGTAATAACAATCCACAGCGCCGTTACCGCCAGCATTTTGCTGGAGAGCCAGGCGAGATAGGCTGCCGAGCCAAAGGTCAGGATGATCCCCTGCACCAGCTCCGGCAGGCGCACAAAGGCGATGGTAATGGCGCGCACATCGCTGGTCAGCCCCGCCAGCAGAGAAGCACTTCCCAGCTGTTCGATGCGTTCCACTTGAGTATCAAGGATCCGTTTGATGAACTCGCTGCGCAGACGGAAAACGAAGTGGTGGCCGAGCGCGGTCAGCGCCAGCTGTGACCCGAGCGTGACAGCCATCAGCAGCAGCAGTAAACCCAGAAATTCCGGCAGGACGGAGAGTGACGTGTCGACCATTTCGATCAAACGCACGTTAATGAAGGCAATCAGGCCGATCCCCAGCGCCGCGCTGGCAAGGCTTAGCGCCATCACCGCGATAAAAGGCCAGCGATACTGCCGCCAGACAAGAAGAAGTAGTTGCATGCAGAGCAATCCGGACAAGAAAAATCAGCCAGCAGTGTAAACTGCCTTTCACACACATCAAGAATAATTCTTATTTTTATTCTCTGTACGCTGCCTGGCGGAACGTGAGGTTGTAGCGAAACGCCCCCGCCACCGGGTGATCGCCATTTTTAAGCGGCTGAATGCCGTGATAAAAAAGCCGTGATTCACCGCCCCAGACCACCACATCGCCATGCTCCAGCATCAGCCGTTTGAGCGGGTCGTTGCGCCGCAGGCCGCCAAACTGAAAGACAGCGGGCAACCCAAGGGATACCGAGACAATCGGCGCGCGCAGGTCAGGCTCGTCCTTATCCTGATGCAGGGAGAGTTTAGCGCCGACGGCATAGCGGTTGATAAGACAGGCGTCGGGTCGAAAATCAGGATAGCCGGCCGCCACGGCGGCATCGTGACACAGCGCCTGAAACGCCTCCGGCATCGGCGGCCACGGCCTATCCGTCAGCGGGTCGTTCGCGGCATATACATAGCCCCGCTCATTCGTCGCCCATCCCAGTTCGCCGCAGTTGGTCATCGCCACGGACATGGTATACCCGCCCGGCGTGACCATATGGCGAAACGGCGAACGGGCGGTGACGGTATCAATACCGTCGAACAGCGCCGCCGCGCGGGAAAGCGCAAAACGTCTCAGGATCGTCGCCCCCGGCGCGAGCGGCTCCTGCCAGGGTTCAGCATCAGCAAAAAGATCGAGCATTATCCCTCCGGGTTGTTCGCCTCACGTTTCAACAATAGCACCTTACGCGCTGCGCCCCAGCGATAACCCGACAGCGCACCGTCGTTACGCACCACGCGGTGACAGGGGATAACTATCGCCAGTTTGTTGGCTCCGCAGGCCCCCGCCACGGCACGTACGGCATTGGGTTTACCAATGGCCTTCGCCACCTGCTGATAGCTTGCCGTATCACCGCAGGGGATAGCCCGCAGCGCCTGCCAGACCTGCTGCTGGAAGGCGGTACCCCGGATATCCAGCGGTAACGTCAACGGCGTCGCGCGGCTGTCGACAGAGGCAATCACCTGACGAACACGCCCGGCAAATGCGCCTTCCATCGGTTCACGGACGGCAAGCGGAAACAGTGACAGCAGCTCAGCCGTCAGCCCGGCGTCGTCATCACCCAGCAGTATTGCGCAGATCCCGCGCTCGCTTTCCGCCACCAGACAGTGGCCCAGCGAGCAGTCGCTGATGGCATAGCGGACCGCAGCCTCTCCGTTACGGTACTGTTTCGCCGTCATGCCCAGCGCGCCGTTGGCTTTACGGTAGTAGCTGCTGCCGTCCGGGAAGCCAGCGGCCAGTACGGCGTCGGTGATTTTACCGCCCTGTGCAAGCAGGCTACGCAGGCGTTGTTCACGCGCGGCCTGCTGCCATGCTTTCGGCGTCATGCCGGTGACGGATTTAAACAAGCGGTGGAAATGGAACGGACTCATGCCAACCTGCTGCGCCAGTGCCTCCAGGTTCAGCGCGGCATCCTGCTCAAGCAGTCGGCAGGCCAGCGCAACGTTGGCCTTTTTCTGCGCCATAGGGTCGACCTGGTCCGGCCTACAGCGCTTACAGGGGCGGAAACCCGCCTGCGCGGCCTGGTGAGCATCAGGATAAAAGCAGACATTTTTACGCAGCGCGTGGCGGGCGCGGCAGGACGGACGACAATAAATGCCGGTCGTCTGCACGGCAAAGACAAACTGGTTATCCGCACGCGGATCGCGGGCCAGAACAGCCTGCCAGCGATCCTCATCGGTAAGATAGGTTGTGTTTTTCATCATCGGCTCCTCTTACAAGCATACGCTCAGCTTGCCTGAACGCCACCGAACAAAAACCCGCAACCTTGCTTTTTAATTTTTTTCGCTCACCAGGAAGCTGTTGAACTGCGGTGAACTCCAGGTTTTAAACCCGTCAGCCTCTTTGGTGATCATATAAACGGCCAGCCCTTCCTGACGCACCACCTCTTTGGCCTTCTCCGTGCCGAGCACCATCAATCCGGTATCCCAGGCGTCGGCTTCCAGCGCAGTTGGCGCTATCACCGTCACGGACACCAGGTTGTGGGTAATCGGGCGTCCGGTTTGCGGATCAATCACATGCGAGATACGTTTGCCATCCAGCTCGTAATAGTTGCGGTAGCTTCCGGAGGTGCTGATACCGTGCCCGTTGATGTCGACAATCGCCTGCACCGCGTTCTGCTGATCGGTTGGTTTTTGGATGGCCACTCGCCACGGCCTGCCGCTGGCGTTCATGCCCCGGCTGACGAGCGCGCCCCCGACGGAAACCAGATAACGGGGAATACCTTCCTGCGCCATCAGGGCCGCGAGATGATCCGCAGCATACCCCTCGCCTACCGTGGAGAGATCCACAAACAGGTCGGGAATGTCTTTTTGCAGGTATTGCTGACCGTACTGGGAGATCACCGCCAGATGCTGTAACCCTGTACGCGCGCGGGCGTCGTCGATGGCGGCTTGATCGGGTGTGGTCACCGGCTGCTTGTTGGGGCCAAATCCCCACAGGTTCACCAGCGGCCCAACGGTCACATCCATTGCGCCGTTGGTTTTGTAGCCCACGCGCATGGCTTCCGTGACGATATCGGCCATTGCTTCGCTCACCGGCCACAGCGAGGTGCTGCTGGAGCGATTGAAACGCATCAGCGCTGAGTCATTTTTATAGGTAGAGAGTAGCTGATCGTCGGCATCCAGCTGCGCCTGAATTTTACCGCGTAGTTCTTCAGCGCGGGATTTATCGATATTCATCACGCTGACGCGCCAGAAGGTCCCCATGGTTTTCCCTTCCAGCACCGTCGCGGCGGGTGCGTCGATTTTTGCGGGCTGTGTAGAAGAGTCACACGCGGTCAGGAGTAAAAAAGTCGCCAGAACGCTGGCGCGTAAAAAAGTCATATCCATTGGTTATTATCCTCATGCCAGGGCGGCAAGAGTACACTAAAACAGCGTATTTGTAAGACCCTAAAAAAGCATGAAAAAAGGGGCCTGATGGCCCCTTTGTTGCTGTATGAGCAATTAGAACTGGTAAACCAGACCCAGCGCGACGATATCGTCAGTACCGATACCTGTCTGACGGGTGAAGTCATTTTCATCCAGCAGGTTGATTTTGTAATCAACATAGGTGGACATGTTTTTGTTGAAGTAGTAAGTCGCACCCACGTCAACATACTTCAGGATATCCTGATCGCCATAGTTTTCGATGTCTTTACCTTTAGACTGCAGGTAAGCCACGGATGGACGCAGGCCGAAGTCGAACTGATACTGAGCAACCACTTCGAAGTTCTGTGCTTTGTTAGCCCAGCCCTGATCGCCAACGCGGGTCGCGTTGTAAGTCTGAGTATACTGTGCAGCCAGGTAGATGTTGTTCGCGTCATATTTCAGACCACCGGTGTAGGTCTCTGCGCGATCGCCTTCACCGTAGTAGCCCGCAGCGTTCTGGTCAGCAGTACGTTTAGAACTGGTGACTGCCGTACCGATAGCGAAGCCTTCGCCCAGATCATAGGTCAGAGAGCCGCCGTAGCCATCACCGTTCTGACGCAGTGCCTCACGACCGTTGTTGGTCTGGCCTTCGCCGCTTGCGCTGCCGTTTTTACCCTGGTACTGCAACGCGAAGTTCAGACCATCAACCAGACCGAAGAAGTCCTGGTTACGGTAGGTCGCGAAGCCGTTACCACGCTGCTGCATGAAGTTGTCAGAACCGTAGGTATCGCCGCCGAACTCCGGCAGAACGTCGGTCCAGGAAGTCACATCGTAAACAACGCCGTAGTTACGACCGTAGTCGAATGAACCCGCATCAGCGAATTTCAGACCTGCGAACGCCACACGCGTCCATGAGTTGTTTTCGTTCTCACCAGAGTTACCCTGGATCTGGTATTCCCACTGGCCGTAACCGGTCAGCTGGTCGTTAACCTGAGTTTCGCCTTTGAAGCCCAGACGCATGTAGGTCTGGTCGCCGTCTGCACTGTCGTCATCAGAGAAATAGTGCAGGCCATCCACTTTACCGTACAGATCTAATTTGTTGCCGTCTTTGTTATAAATTTCAGCCGCATTTGCTGCGCCTGCCACCAGCAGAGCTGGTACCAGGAGGGACAGTACTTTAACTTTCATTTTATTAACCCTCTGTTATATGCCTTATTATTTACCACTGCTTACTGGTCAACCCTCTTAACCAGTCGGCAAGTTCATTCTCCTCAAAAATGCAGAATAATCCAACAGGAATATGATACGAAAACTTTGAAGATGTTTCACTTTACCATCAAGATGTTTCAATATGTAAATTTCAAGGAACTTTCACAAAGCATCAAAAGTTTAAAAATATAGCACGGATAATCAAAACAAAAATATATCCTATAAAATTCAAAAGACTATCTTAAAAAAGAGTACAGCACTGAATGACAAAAAAATTCCCGTCAACACCACTAAAATAACCCTCGCTATCATCATTAACTTTATTTATTACCGTCATTCAGTTCTGAATGTCTGTTTATCCCTAATTGAACCGGATGCTCCGCATTCGGTTTTTTTTTACCTTTCTTTACGTCAACAGACATTTTATGTGCTACCCGTCTGTAATGATAACGACTATTAACTAAATCCATCGCCCGGCGTTTACAGATTTTCCTTTTCACTTTCAAAATTAATTTCTTGTTAATTCGTGCTATTTTACTGCCGTTGTAACAGCATATTTGTACATTTCACTGGGTTTTGTACATCTTTCACACGGATGACGTTGAAGCGGGTTGCGACAGATAAAAAGTCAAGGTCATACCGATAACGACGCTGGAAATTCAGTTATTACCCTTTATACTGCCCTATCCCATTACCGCGCGGCCATTACGGGTTAAACACATCGATGAGTCAGACTGAAACTACCGCCCCGAGCAAATTCTCCCTTCTACCGGGCAGCATCACCCGTTTCTTTCTTCTGTTGATCGTTGTGCTGTTAGTCACAATGGGAGTGATGGTTCAGAGCGCCGTGAATACCTGGCTTAAAGATAAAAGCTATCAAATTGTCGATATCACCCATGCGGTGCATAAGCGCATTGATACGTGGCGCTACGCGACCTGGCAAATCTACGACAATATCGCCGCCGCACCTGCCACCTCATCAGGCGAAGGGTTGCAGGAAACGCGCCTTAAGCAGGATGTGTATTACCTTGAAAAACCGCAGCGTAAGACGGAAGCCCTGATTTTCGGCTCGCACGACAGCGCAACGCTTGAGATGACGCAGCGGATCTCCTCCTATCTGGACACCCTGTGGGGCGCCGAGACCGTACCGTGGTCCATGTATTACCTGAACGGTCAGGACAACAGCATGATCCTGATCTCGACCCTGCCGCTTAAGGATCTCTCGTCGGGCTTTAAAGAGACCACCGTTGGCAGCATTGTCGATTCCCGTCGGGCAGAAATGCTGCAACAGGCCAACGCGCTGGACGAGCGCGAAAGTTTCTCGTCATTACGCCGTCTTGCCTGGCAGAATGGCCACTACTTTACGCTGCGAACCACCTTTAACCAGCCGGGCCATCTGGCGACCGTGGTTGCCTTCGATCTGCCAATTAACGATCTTATCCCGCCGGATATGCCGCTGGACAGTTTCCGACTGGAGCCAGACAACAGCACCCAAAATATGCGCACGCCGTCGGATAAAGAAGGCCCGGACAGCGTAGCGATCTCATTTAATGGCTCGAAGATTGAGATTGCCTCATCGCTCAACTCAACCGGTATGCGGCTGGTGTGGCAGGTGCCTTTTGGCACCCTGATGCTTGATACCCTGCAAAACATTATGCTGCCGCTGCTGTTGAATATCGGCCTGCTGGCGCTGGCGCTGTTTGGCTACAGCACCTTCCGTTTCCAGTCGGGCCGCCAGAGCGACTCGACGTCGGTATCAGCCGGGACCAGCAACGAGTTGCGTGTTCTTCGTGCCCTGAATGAAGAGATTATTTCCGTGCTGCCGCTTGGGGTGCTTGTTCACGATCAGGAGGCAAACCGGACGGTGATGAGCAACAAAATTGCCGATCACCTTCTGCCGCATCTTAACCTGCAAAATATTACGGCCATGGCGGACCAGCATCAGGGCGTCATTCAGGCCACCATTAATAATGAACTGTATGAGATCCGTCAGTTCCGCAGTCAGGTCGCCTCGCGCACGCAAATCTTCATCATCCGCGATCAGGATCGCGAAGTGCTGGTGAATAAAAAGCTCAAGCAGGCGCAAAGGCTGTATGAGAAAAACCAGCATGGCCGCGCGGCGTTTATGCAAAACATTGGCGATGCCTTTAAACAGCCGCTGAAGTCACTCGCCACGCAGATTGCTGATTTAAGCACGCCGGAAAGCCGACAGCTTAGCAGCCAGGCCGACTCGCTGGTTCGTCTGGTGGACGAAATCCAGCTTGCGAACATGCTGGAGAATGACATCTGGAAGGGCACCCCTACGCTCTTCTCCATCCAGGATCTGATTGATGAGGTGGTTCCGGAAGTCCTGCCGGTGATCAAGCGCAAAGGGCTCCAGCTGCTGATCAACAACCATTTACCGGCCAATGACGAGCGTCACGGCGATCGCGATGCCCTGCGTCGCATCCTGATGATGTTGATTCAGTATGCCGTCACCACGACACAGATCGGCAAGATCACCCTTGAAGTCAGCACCGATGAGTCCACCGACGATCGTCTGACGTTCCGTATTCTGGATACGGGCGAAGGCGTCACCGTGAGCGAAATCGATAACCTGCACTTCCCGTTCCTGAACGATACCCAGCGCGACCACTACGGTAAGGCGAATGCCCTCACCTTCTGGCTCTGCGATCAGCTGGCGCGTAAGCTGGGCGGTCATCTGAACATTAAGGCGCGCGAATCCCTCGGCACCCGCTACTCCTTGCATGTTAAAATGGCGGCGAATCCTCAGGAAGAGGATGAAGAGCGTCTGCTGGATGATGTGGTGGTGATGGTGGACGTGACCTCCAGTGAGATCCGTAATATCGTCGTTCGTCAGCTGGAAAACTGGGGCGCGTCCTGCATTACCCCGGACGAAAGGCTCGCGAGTCAAGAATTTGATCTATTTTTAACTGATAATCCGTCTAATCTTACTGCCTCCGGCTTGCTTTTAAGCGATGATGAGCCAGGCGTGCGGAAAATCGGCCCTGGGCAGCTGCGCGTCAACTTTAATATGAGCAATGCAATGCAGGAAGCTGTATTACAACTGATTGAAGAGAATCTGGCGCAGGAAGAGATCCTGGAGTCACCGTTAGGCGGCGATGAAAATGCCGAACTCCATGCCAGCGGATATTATTCGCTCTTCGTTGATACAGTACCAGATGATGTTAAGCGGTTGTATACTGAGTCCGCTGCGCAGGATTTTGCAGCGCTGGCACAGACAGCACACCGGCTTAAAGGGGTGTTTGCCATGCTTAATCTGGTTCCCGGCAAGCAGTTATGTGAAACGCTGGAACATCTAATTCGTGAGAAAGATGCCTCTGGCATTGAAAAATACATCAGCGACATTGACGCTTACGTCAAGAGCTTGCTGTAGCAAGGTAGCCTTATACATGAACAATATGAACGTAATTATTGCCGATGACCATCCGATTGTACTGTTCGGTATTCGCAAATCACTTGAACAGATCGAGTGGGTGAATGTAGTCGGTGAATTTGAAGATTCCACAGCCCTTATTAACAACCTGCCTAAACTTGATGCGCACGTGCTCATTACCGATCTCTCCATGCCTGGGGATAAATACGGTGATGGGATTACGCTCATCAAATACATTAAACGCCACTTCCCGGACATTTCGATCATTGTTCTGACCATGAACAATAACCCTGCGATCCTGAGCGCCGTTCTGGATCTTGATATTGAAGGGATTGTGCTGAAACAAGGCGCACCTACCGATCTGCCTAAAGCGCTGGCGGCGTTACAGAAAGGGAAGAAATTCACGCCTGAGAGCGTCTCACGCCTGCTTGAAAAAATCAGCGCAGGTGGCTATGGCGACAAGCGTCTCTCGCCTAAAGAGAGTGAAGTTCTGCGTCTGTTCGCTGAAGGTTTCCTGGTTACTGAAATCGCCAAGAAACTGAACCGCAGTATCAAAACCATCAGTAGCCAGAAAAAATCCGCGATGATGAAGCTGGGTGTGGATAACGATATCGCCCTGCTGAACTATCTCTCTTCCGTGACGCTGAGCGCAACGGACAAAGATTGATCGTCGCTGTCTACGCCGGGTGACCCTCGCGGTTACCCGGTCTAAAGACCCCGTAGGCCCGCGCAAGCGCAGTGCCGTCGGACACATAAAAAAGGCCCTTTCGGGCCTTTTTTATTGTCTCGCTTTTCGCACCCGCTCCGCATACACGGATAGCGTCTGCTTCAGTACATCCAGCGTGACCGGCTTCGACAGGCAGCTGTCCATTCCCGACTCCAGACAGCGCTGCTTCTCCTCCGCCAGTGCGTTGGCTGTCACCCCCACCACCGGCAGCGTCAGCCCCAGCTGTCGGATACGCTGCGTCAGACGATAGCCGTCCATGTTAGGCATGTTCACATCGCTGAGCACAATATCAATATGATTCTTACTTAAGACATTCAGGGCATCCACGCCATCATTGGCCGTTTTACACTGATAGCCCAGAGAGCCAAGCTGGTCTGCGAGCAGACGACGGTTAATCGGATGATCGTCGACGACCAGAATCATCATATCGTCATTCACCGATGCCAGCTCATCAGGGGAAGCCAGCACGGTAGCGCCATCGCTGTCCTCAAGCTGTACACTGTAAATACGCGCCAGCAAGCCCAACATTTCGTGCGGTGTCGCCACACTGTGCACCCATACCCCGGGCGAACGCTCAATCGGAATACCGATATGACGGCGGCAGAACATCACCACGCCCCGCCCCGCCCACGCCTTGTCTGGCTCAACGTCAGTAATCAGCATATCATCTGCGTCCGGCGTCTGGCCTTCATAGCGTGAGACCCGCACGCCGCTGCTGGTCAGCATCGAGGTCAGGAAATCATGTAAGGAGGCGTTGTGCACCGCCAGCCAGCAGTGCTTTTCGCTCAGCCCGTCGACCGTGGTTTTCACCGGATAGTGTGCCGAGTAGAGCGGGATACGGATGGTGAACTGGCTGCCCATACCCGGCTCGGTATCGACGGAGATATCCCCGTCCATCATGCTGATAAGCTTCTCGCAAATCGCCAGACCCAGCCCGGTCCCCTGGAAATTACGCTGGACGCCCGTCCCCACCTGGAAGAACGGATCGAACAGGCGAACGACCTCTTTCGCCGGAATGCCAACACCCGTGTCGCGTACGCGAATAGTCAGGTACTCCCCTGCCCGGCAGACATGCAGCACAATACAGCCGATATCGGTGAATTTGATGGCGTTGCTTAGCAGGTTCGAGATGACCTGTTGCAGACGCATCGGATCGCCATGCAGCGTCAGCGGCACATCCGGCTCGATAAAGCAGTACAGCCCCAGCTGTTTGCGCACCACCAGCGGCAGATAGTTGGCGCTGATATGGTTCATCACCTCGCGCGGGGAAAACTCACGCGGTTCTATTTTCAACTGCTCGGATTCAATTTTAGAGAAGTCGAGAATATCGCTGATAATTTTCAGCAGCAGGCTGGACGAGTTGTTCATCGCCGTCACCAGGCGGTCGACCCCTTTCGGCAGCTCTTTGGTCTGGAGAAGATCGAGGTTACCGATAATGCCGTACAGCGGCGTACGCAGCTCATGGCTGACGGTCGCGAGGAACATCGATTTCGACTGGCTGGCCTGCTCCGCCGCCTGCGCCATATCCTGCAATGACTCTTCCATCTTAACGCGCGCGGAGACGTCCACCAGCACGCAAATCGCCACGTTTTCATTGCGGTAGCGCGAATGGACGAAGCTGATTTGCAGGTTGGTGTGCGTGCTGGTCAGCACATCCACAAAGTTAACCTGTTGCCCACAGATGATCTGCGTTAACCGCTGGCGGTCTTCATGCGTGAGCATGTTCAGGTAGTTATGGGCAAGCTCGTTACTGAGGATATTTGTCCCGTCCTGAGTACGCAGGATACAGATCCCTACCGGCGCCGAGGCGACAATCTTACGGTTAAACTGCTCGTGCTCCTCCAGACGCTGAGCATCCGCTTCCGCCGGAATAAAGATCCGCCGCTCATACATTCTCGCCAGCATAAACAGCGCGACGCCTACCGCGATGTTCAACAAAATGGCGTTAAGGATCAGGATGCGAATGCGCTCCAGCACCTTGTCCACCGGCAGCGAATAGACAATGCTCAGCGACGATGGCGGCAAACTTTTCTTCAGCACCAGCTCACGGAACCCGGAGGTATAGCCAAACCATGACCGCTCCTGCATCCAGCTGGGCTCCACCTTCAGGCGGTTTTCAGGCCCGGTAAGGGAGATGAGTGGGTGGCCGTTCTCATCCAGAATGGTCACGCCCATCGGCAGACTGCCCGGCGTGAAGAAGTTTTCCATGCGGATGGTTTGTTCAATCCCCAGCAGCGCTTGCAGGCGGTTTCCGAGGTAAACCGGAGTCAGGGCATAGAAATAGCCGACGCCCATGCGCGGCCCCTGGCTTATCCAGAAGATGTTGTTCCCGCGCTCTTCCTGAGGCGCATTGCGGTATTTCACTATGCGCTCATGCAGGCTTTTCAGCGCGTCTTCGCGTTCGACGGGCATATCTCGCAGACCGAAGTCCGCCATGCAAAGATTTTCGTTGCCAATCAGGTAGACGCGGTTTAGATCGTAAGCAGCCGAAAAATTATCGCGCCAGTAGCGCATAAACCATGACAGGGACTCCAGTGAGCCACGCCAGGCTTTGCCCATCGCGGAACAATCGGAGTCCGGGAAGAGCGGTTCGAAATCAGGTACTTCGGTTTTTTCATCCCGACCGCGGAGGGCAAGAATGCCGTTCTCCGCCGTCAGTCGATTCTCAGCGATATACTTAAGCTCTTTCATCACATCAGACGTGCGCTGGATATAGCGCTGGGCCTGATCCGAGCTTAAGTTAAACTCCTGGCGGATCTCCGCTTCTTTCTGGTGTAACGCGTTAACGATGTAAAATACCGAGAGCAGTGCCACCAGCAACCATAGCAGTAGCGCAAGCGCCCGAAACAGATAGCGAGAGACTTTTAACGTGGTACGAAAGGAGACGAGGTATTTCAAAGGGGCGAGGCTCCGCCATCGGGGAAAAAAGAATGTGGTTAAGGTAGCGGTAAACGCGGCTTGTCGCAACGTTCACTTGTCTGCTTGCGCAAAACAAAAGGGCCGGAAACCGGCCCTTTATGCGTCAGGAGACGTTACTCGTCAGCGTCATCCGCTGCTTCATCATCGGTGTCCGCTTCCGGGACGATTTCATCATCCCCTTCCGCGACGCTGCCGTCGATAGAGTCGAGCTCTTCGTCATCCACCGGCTCAGCAACGCGTTGCAGACCGACGACGTTTTCATCTTCCGCAGTACGGATGAGGATAACGCCCTGGGTGTTACGACCCACCACGCTGATCTCTGACACGCGGGTACGCACCAGCGTACCGGCATCGGTGATCATCATGATCTGGTCCGCGTCGTCCACCTGTACCGCGCCAACAACGGAACCGTTGCGCTCGGTCACTTTGATGGAGATAACGCCCTGCGTGCCGCGAGACTTGGTCGGGTATTCGCTTTCCGCCGTACGTTTACCGTAGCCGTTCTGGGTGACGGTCAGGATTGCGCCTTCGCCACGCGGAACGATCAGGGAAACCACGCTGTCTTCACCCGCCAGCTTGATACCACGCACGCCGGTCGCCGTACGACCCATTGCGCGCACGGCGTTCTCTTTAAAGCGCACCACTTTACCGGCCGCAGAGAACAGCATCACTTCATCGGAACCAGAGGTCAGATCCACGCCGATCAGCTCGTCGCCTTCGTTCAGGTTCACCGCGATGATCCCGGCGGAACGTGGACGGCTGAATTCGGTCAGCGCGGTTTTCTTCACGGTACCGCTCGCGGTTGCCATAAAGACGTTCACGCCCTCTTCGTACTCGCGTACCGGCAGAATGGCGGTGATACGTTCGTTCGCTTCCAGCGGCAGCAGGTTAACGATAGGTCGACCCCGCGCGCCACGGCTCGCTTCCGGCAGCTGATAGACTTTCATCCAGTACAGACGGCCCCGGCTGGAGAAGCAGAGGATCGTGTCGTGGGTATTGGCCACCAGCAGACGGTCAATGAAGTCTTCTTCTTTAATACGCGCCGCAGATTTGCCTTTACCGCCACGACGCTGTGCTTCGTAGTCGGTCAACGGCTGATACTTCACGTAACCCTGGTGAGACAGCGTCACGACCACGTCTTCGCGGTTGATCAGATCTTCAATGTTGATATCAGAGCTGTTGGCCGTGATTTCGGTGCGACGCTCGTCGCCGAACTGATCGCGAACCAGCTCCAGCTCTTCACGGATCACTTCCATCAGGCGCTCTGCGCTACCCAGGATATGCAGCAGCTCGGCAATCTGCTCCAGCAGCTCTTTGTACTCGTCGAGCAGTTTTTCATGCTCAAGGCCGGTCAGTTTCTGCAAACGCAGATCCAGAATCGCCTGGGCCTGCTGTTCAGTCAGATAGTACTGACCGTCACGCACGCCGAATTCCGGCTCCAGCCACTCAGGACGCGCAGCATCATCGCCGGCACGTTCCAGCATCGCCGCCACGTTGCCCAGATCCCATGGACGCGCAACCAGCGACGCCTTCGCTTCTGCCGGCGTCGGCGCACGGCGAATCAGCTCGATGATCGGGTCGATGTTCGCCAGCGCAACGGCCAGTGCTTCAAGGATATGGGCACGATCGCGCGCTTTGCGCAGTTCAAAGATGGTACGGCGAGTCACCACTTCACGGCGGTGACGCACAAACGCGCTCAGGATCTCTTTCAGGTTCATGATCTTCGGCTGGCCATGGTGTAGCGCAACCATGTTGATACCGAAGGAGACCTGAAGCTGAGTCTGGGAGTAAAGGTTGTTCAGCACAACTTCACCCACCGCGTCGCGCTTGATTTCAATCACGATGCGCATACCGTCTTTGTCAGACTCGTCGCGCAGCGCGCTGATGCCTTCAACGCGTTTTTCTTTTACCAGCTCGGCGATTTTTTCAATCAGACGCGCTTTGTTCACCTGATACGGGATCTCGTGAACAATAATGGTTTCACGGCCGGTTTTGGCGTCCGCTTCCACTTCGGCGCGGGCACGGATGTAAATCTTGCCGCGACCGGTACGGTACGCTTCTTCAATACCGCGACGGCCGTTGATGATTGCCGCCGTCGGGAAGTCCGGGCCCGGGATGTGTTCCATCAGCCCTTCAATGCTGATGTCTTCATCGTCGATGTAGGCCAGGCAGCCGTTAATCACTTCCGTGATGTTGTGCGGCGGAATGTTGGTTGCCATACCCACTGCGATACCGGACGAACCGTTCACCAGCAGGTTTGGGATCTTCGTTGGCATAACGTCAGGAATTTTTTCCGTGCCGTCGTAGTTATCAACGAAATCAACCGTCTCTTTTTCCAGGTCAGCCATCAGCTCATGGGCAATCTTCGCCAGACGGATTTCCGTATAACGCATTGCCGCGGCGGAGTCGCCGTCGATAGAACCAAAGTTACCCTGACCATCTACCAGCATGTAACGCAGCGAGAAAGGCTGCGCCATACGGACAATGGTGTCGTACACCGCGGAATCACCATGGGGATGGTATTTACCGATTACGTCACCAACGACACGGGCAGATTTTTTGTAGGCTTTATTCCAGTCATTGCCCAATACGTTCATGGCGTATAGTACGCGACGGTGTACCGGCTTAAGGCCATCGCGGACGTCCGGCAGCGCACGGCCAACAATGACCGACATCGCATAGTCCAGATAGGAGCTTTTCAGCTCTTCCTCGATGTTAACCGGTGTAATTTCTCTCGCAAGGTCGCTCATCTAACCGCTATCCCTCTACTGTATCCCGGATTCAAAGGTCGCAAATTATAACACAGCCGCGGTGATACAGGTAAACCTATACGCTTTATTCACAGGGATTGCCTGATATACTCATTTGTCTTGCTAAATAAGGAGTAAAAGCGCCCATGAATGCCGAAAAATCCCCGGTGGCTCACAACGTTGACCACGAAGAGATTGCCAAATTTGAAGCGGTGGCGTCCCGCTGGTGGGATCTCGAAGGTGAGTTCAAACCTCTGCATCGTATTAACCCGCTACGTCTGGGCTATATCGCGGAGCGTTCCGGCGGTCTGTTCGGTAAGAAAGTGCTCGACGTCGGCTGCGGCGGCGGCATCCTGGCGGAAAGCATGGCGCGCGAAGGGGCCACCGTCACCGGTCTGGACATGGGCTTCGAACCTCTACAGGTTGCGCGTCTTCATGCGCTGGAGTCCGGCGTACAGGTAGAATATGTCCAGGAAACCGTGGAAGAGCACGCGGCTAAACATGCGCACCAGTATGACGTGGTGACCTGCATGGAGATGCTGGAGCACGTTCCCGATCCGCAGTCGGTCGTCAGCGCCTGTGCACAACTGGTGAAACCGGGTGGACAGGTCTTCTTCTCGACCATCAACCGCAACGGCAAAGCCTGGCTGATGGCCGTGGTAGGCGCGGAATATGTGCTGCGCATGGTGCCGAAAGGGACGCACGACGTGAAGAAGTTCATCAAGCCTGCCGAACTGCTGGGCTGGGTTGACCAGACATGGCTTAAGGAGCAGCACATGACGGGTCTGCACTACAATCCTCTGACGGATAAATTCAAACTTGCCCCGGGCGTGGATGTTAACTATATGTTGCACACAACCGCCAAAAACGACTAACGTCATTCGTTATTCTTATAAAGATTGCGCGACATCATGTTGCGCAATTCTGACCTCCCGTTGAAGAAATCAGCACTCGATCAAATTTTGAATTTTTTTTCTGGAATATTGACATCTCTTCCAGGCCTTACGGTACGAGGACTTAGCCTTTTTTACCCTTTCACAACCTCAATTTAACGTCAAAATCAACCCTTGTGCTGAAAAGATTCGATACTAGAATACTCACCATATAGCGTTCTTCTTATCGCAAAACCCCTATATGTAGTATTTATCCACAGAGTTAGTCACAAGACGGTTCTGTGGATAAGCGGGGGATATTTTTTTATTTCACGGACAGGTAAAAACCCACATGAATCAGAGTCTGCTGGTGACAAAGCGCGACGGTACTACCGAGCGTATCAATCTGGACAAAATCCATCGAGTTCTCGACTGGGCAGCAGAAGGACTGAACAACGTATCTATATCCCAGGTCGAACTGCGTTCTCACATTCAGTTCTACGACGGCATCAAAACGTCTGATATCCACGAAACCATTATCAAAGCAGCGGCAGATCTGATCTCCCGCGACGCACCGGATTATCAGTACCTCGCTGCGCGTCTGGCGATTTTCCACCTGCGTAAGAAAGCCTACGGCCAGTTCGAGCCGCCGAAGCTTTACGATCACGTAGTGAAAATGGTTGAGCTGGGCAAATACGACACGCATCTGCTGGAAGACTATACGGAAGAAGAGTTCGAGCAGATGAACGGGTTTATCGATCACTGGCGCGACATGAACTTCTCCTACGCGGCGGTGAAGCAGCTCGAAGGCAAATACCTGGTTCAGAACCGTGTGACGGGCGAAATCTACGAGAGCGCCCAGTTCCTCTATATTCTGGTGGCCGCCTGCCTGTTCTCTAATTATCCACGTGAAACCCGTCTGGACTACGTGAAGCGTTTCTACGATGCGGTCTCTACGTTCAAGATTTCTCTGCCTACGCCAATCATGTCTGGCGTGCGTACCCCTACCCGTCAGTTCAGCTCCTGCGTACTGATCGAGTGTGGTGACAGCCTGGATTCCATCAACGCGACCTCCAGCGCCATCGTAAAATACGTCTCCCAGCGTGCTGGTATCGGCATCAACGCTGGTCGTATCCGTGCGCTGGGCAGCCCGATCCGCGGCGGTGAAGCGTTCCACACCGGCTGTATCCCGTTCTACAAGCACTTCCAGACGGCAGTAAAATCCTGCTCTCAGGGCGGCGTGCGCGGTGGCGCTGCCACCCTGTTCTACCCAATGTGGCACCTGGAAGTGGAAAGCCTGCTGGTTCTGAAGAACAACCGCGGCGTGGAAGGCAACCGCGTGCGTCACATGGACTACGGCGTGCAGATCAACAAGCTGATGTACACCCGCCTGCTGAAAGGTGAAGATATCACCCTGTTCAGCCCATCCGACGTCCCGGGTCTGTACGACGCGTTCTTCGCCGATCAGGACGAATTCGAGCGTCTGTACACCAAATACGAAAAAGACGACAGCATCCGCAAGCAGCGCGTGAAGGCGGTCGATCTGTTCTCCCTGATGATGCAGGAACGTGCCTCTACCGGCCGTATCTACATCCAGAACGTTGACCACTGCAACACCCACAGCCCGTTCGATCCGGTGGTTGCGCCAGTGCGCCAGTCCAACCTGTGCCTGGAGATCGCCCTGCCGACCAAACCGCTGGACGATGTGAACGATGAAAACGGTGAAATCGCCCTGTGTACGCTCTCTGCGTTCAACCTGGGTGCGATTAAGAGCCTGGACGAGCTGGAAGAGCTGGCCGTGCTGGCGGTTCGTGCGCTCGACGCCCTGCTGGACTACCAGGATTACCCAATCCCGGCGGCAAAACGCGGCGCAATGGGCCGTCGCACTTTAGGTATCGGCGTGATCAACTTCGCCTACTGGCTGGCGAAAAACGGCAAGCGTTACTCCGACGGCAGCGCCAACAATCTGACGCACCAGACGTTCGAAGCCATTCAGTACTACCTGATGAAAGCCTCCAACGAGCTGGCGAAAGAACAAGGCGCGTGCCCGTGGTTCAATGAAACCACCTACGCGAAAGGCATTCTGCCGATCGACACCTACAAAAAAGACCTGGATGCGATCGTCAGCGAGCCGCTGCACCTCGACTGGGAAGGCCTGCGCGAGTCCATTAAAACTCACGGCCTGCGTAACTCCACGCTCTCTGCCCTGATGCCGTCCGAGACCTCTTCGCAGATCTCCAACGCCACCAACGGTATTGAGCCACCGCGCGGCCACGTCAGCATCAAAGCGTCGAAAGACGGCGTGCTGCGTCAGGTGGTACCGGATTACGAAACGCTGGGCAACAACTACGAGCTGCTGTGGGAAATGCCAAACAACGATGGCTACCTGCAACTGGTGGGTATCATGCAGAAGTTTATCGACCAGTCGATCTCTGCCAATACCAACTACGACCCGACGCGCTTCCCGTCAGGCAAGGTTCCGATGCAGCAACTGCTGAAAGACCTGCTCACCGCCTACAAATTTGGCGTGAAGACCCTGTACTATCACAACACCCGTGATGGTGCGGAAGACGCCCAGGACGACCTGGCGCCGTCAATTCAGGACGATGGCTGCGAAAGCGGCGCATGTAAGATCTAAGCACTTCGCCGGGTGGCGCTACGCTTACCCGGCCTACGGTTTTGTAGGCCCGGCAAACGCAGTGCCGCCGGGCAATAAAATCTCAACAGGACTCACCGCAATGGCATATACCACCTTTTCACAGACGAAAAACGACCAGCTCAAAGAGCCGATGTTCTTCGGCCAGCCGGTCAACGTGGCACGCTACGATCAGCAAAAATATGACATCTTCGAAAAGCTGATTGAAAAGCAACTCTCCTTCTTCTGGCGTCCGGAAGAAGTTGACGTTTCCCGCGACCGTATCGATTTCCAGGCGCTGCCGGAACACGAAAAGCACATCTTCCTCAGCAACCTGAAATACCAGACGCTGCTGGACTCCATTCAGGGTCGTAGTCCGAACGTGGCGCTGCTGCCGCTGATCTCGATTCCTGAGCTGGAAACCTGGGTTGAGACCTGGGCGTTCTCCGAGACGATCCACTCCCGCTCTTACACCCACATCATCCGCAACATCGTTAACGATCCGGCGGTGGTGTTTGATGATATCGTCACCAACGAACAGATCCAGAAGCGCGCCGAAGGCATTGCGCACTACTATGACGAACTGATCGAGATGACCAGCTACTGGCATCTGCTGGGCGAAGGTACGCACAACGTGAACGGTAAAACCGTCACCGTAAACCTGCGGACCCTGAAAAAACAGCTCTATCTGTGCCTGATGAGCGTCAACGCCCTGGAAGCGATCCGCTTCTACGTGAGCTTCGCCTGCTCCTTCGCGTTTGCCGAGCGCAAACTGATGGAAGGCAACGCCAAAATTATCCGTCTGATTGCCCGTGACGAAGCCCTGCACCTGACCGGGACTCAGCATATGCTGAACCTGCTGCGCAGCGGTGCAGACGATCCGGAGATGGCGGAAATTGCGGAAGAGTGCAAACAGGAATGCTACGACCTGTTCGTGCTGGCGGCCCAGCAGGAGAAAGAGTGGGCAGACTACCTGTTCCGCGACGGCTCCATGATTGGCCTGAACAAAGACATTCTGTGCCAGTACGTTGAGTACATCACCAATATCCGCATGCAGGCCGTCGGTCTCGACCTGCCGTTCCAGACGCGCTCTAACCCAATCCCGTGGATCAACACCTGGCTGGTGTCCGATAACGTGCAGGTCGCGCCACAGGAAGTGGAAGTGAGTTCTTACCTGGTCGGTCAGATTGATTCTGAAGTCAACACCGACGACCTGAGCGATTTCCAGCTCTGATGAGCCGCGTAACGCTGAGCCTTTCGGGTACAGAGGTGTTGTGCCAGGAAGAGCACCCTTCTCTGCTGGTGGCGCTTGAAGCACATCAGGTAGAAGTCGAGTACCAGTGTCGTGAAGGCTACTGCGGCTCCTGCCGCTGCCGTCTGGTCGCAGGCCAGGTAGACTGGCTGACCGAACCGCTAGCCTTTATCAGTGAAGGGGAAATTTTGCCCTGCTGCTGCCGGGCAAAAGGCGATATAGAGATCGAGATGTGATGTTGTCCTTATCCCCTCTCCCGGTGGGAGAGGGTTAGGGTGAGGGCATCAGGCCGCAGAGCCTGATTGTCGGGTGGAGGCTTCGCCTTACCCGACCTACAAAACCTACTTCCGGTGAATGAATTCGACCGCTTTATCCGGGAAATCCGTAAACAATCCGTCCACATCCGCCTGGTTATACAGCACGTCGTAAAGCTGATCCACGTCCTTCGCATACTCCGGCAACTGGTCTGCACGCACGGTATACGGATGCACCTGCATCTTGCTCGCATGCGCCTCTTTCACCATCGCCGTCAGCTTCACGTGGCCCGGCGTTGAGCCTTCCGCCACCAGCATGTGGTAATCCGGCCCGATGCCGTCGGCGTACTGCGCAATCTGCTTCATCGCGCCCGGCTTAAACATCCAGTCGTAGCTGTAGTTCACCCACTTCCCGTCCGGCTGTTTTTCCTGAGTTTCATTCCAGTCGGTATAGGCAATCAGCTGCACCAGATTGAGATCCATCCCCATCTTCGGCTCCAGCTCAGTTTTGATGCGCTTCAGTTCCGCGGCATCGAAACATTGCAGGAAAACCTTATCCTGCTTGCTGGTGTAGCCGTACTTTTTCAGTACCTCCAGCGTCTTCGCGGCAATGTCTTTTCCTTCCTGATGGTGGAACCACGGCGCTTTGATTTCCGGGTAGATACCGATATTTTTGCCCGTCGAGTGGTTCAGCCCCTGAACAAACTCGATCTCCTCTTCGAAGGTGTGAATACGGAAGTCAGACTTGCCCATCGGGAAACGCCCCGGATAGACCTGCACCTTCTTACCGTTCTCAATCTCGAAGCCCTCGGTAAACTTCAGCGAGCGGATCTCCGCCAGCGTGAAGTCGATGGCGTAGTAGCGGCCATCTTTACGGGCGCGGTTCGGGAAACGCTCCGCCACGTCCGTCACGCGGTCAAGATAGTGGTCATGCAGAACGACCAGCTGGTCGTCCTTCGTCATCACCAGATCCTGCTCCAGATAATCCGCGCCCTGGGCATAGGCCATCGCTTTTGCCGGCAGCGTATGCTCTGGCAGATAACCGCTGGCGCCACGGTGGGCGATCACGATTTTATCCGCCGCCAGCGCGGAGCCTGTCATCAGGCCCGCCAGCAGCAGGCCTGTCGCTAACTGAGTTAATTTCATCGCAATGCTCCTTACTGACGACGCGCCAGCACCTCGGCATGGTGACGTTTTTCACCGATCATCACGACGATCAACAGCAGAACCGCCAGCACGCTGCCGCCAATCATCACCATAAAGCCACCGTCCCAGCCGAAGAAATCGACGGTGTAACCGACGATGGCACTTGCCGCCACTGAACCGCCGAGGTAGCCAAACAGACCGGTAAAGCCTGCCGCCGTGCCTGCCGCTTTCTTCGGCGCCAGCTCCAGCGCGTGCAGGCCGATCAGCATAACCGGACCATAAATCAGGAAGCCGATTACGATCATACAGGCCATATCCACACCCGGATTACCCGGCGGGTTAAGCCAGTAAACGACCGTCGCGATGGTCACCAGCGTCATAAAGAACACGCCCGTCGCCCCACGGTTGCCCTTAAACACTTTGTCCGACATCCAGCCGCAGATCAGCGTGCCGGGAATGCCCGCGTATTCATACAGGAAATAGGCCCAGGAGGATTTATCCAGCGCGAAGTGCTTCACCTCTTTCAGGTAAGTCGGGGACCAGTCGAGGATGCCGTAGCGCAGCAGGTAGACAAACACGTTCGCCACCGCGATGTACCACAGCAGCTTGTTTGGCAGCACATACTTCATGAAGATCTGTTTCGCGGTCAGCTCTTCTTCGTGCTTCTCGCTGTAATCATCCGGGTAGTCGTTTTTGTACTCTTCAATCGGCGGCAGGCCGCAGGACTGCGGCGTGTCGCGCATCAGGGCGAAGGCGATAATCGCCACCAGAATGGCGCCAAAGGCAGGCATATAGAGCGCCGCGTGCCAGTCGTTGAACCAGGCCATCCCCAGCAGGAACAGCAGCGGCGGAAGCCCGCCCCCGACGTTATGCGCGCAGTTCCAGACCGATACAATCCCACCGCGCTCTTTCTGTGACCACCAGTGCACCATGGTACGTCCGCATGGCGGCCACCCCATCCCCTGGAACCAGCCGCAGAGGAACAGCAGTACGAACATGACGGCAATGCTGGAGGTCGCCCATGGCACAAAGCCCATGAACAGCATCACCGCTGCCGCGAGGATCAGACCGGCGGGCAGGAACACGCGCGGATTCGAGCGATCCGACACCGACCCCATAATGAACTTCGAAAAACCGTACGCGATGGAGATCCCCGACAGCGCAAAGCCCAGATCGCCGCGGGAGAAGCCTTGTTCCACCAGGTATGGCATGGCGAGCGCAAAGTTTTTACGTACCAGATAGTACGCCGCATACCCGAAGAAGATCCCGAGGAAGATTTGCCAACGCAGACGGCGGTAGAGAGGATCAATCTCTGCCTCTGGCAGTCGCGCCCGGTGTGGCGCAGGTTTAAAGATACTGAGCATAACAGCCTCCGTGGCCTTTCAAAAAATGACCGGGCATCTCGCGCCCGGCTACAGAGGCGGCGATGTTAAGAAATCACGGTGAATGTTACTGTGAATCAACGCACAGATTGTTACAGAAATATGACAGAATGCGCAAAAAAGCGCATGAAATCACGTTTCACTTTCGAATTTCGCGCGTTTATGTTCGAAATCAAACAAACCACGCGATCAATGTGGCTAAATGCTAAAAAACGAACATAGAGGAAAGGCAATGACTATTCACGATCCACGCTTCAGCGATGTGATTATCATTGGCGGTGGCGCGACGGGTGCCGGCATCGCACGCGACTGCGCCCTGCGGGGATTGAGCGTCACGCTTCTGGAACGCCACGACATCGCCACCGGCGCAACGGGGCGTAACCACGGTCTGTTGCACAGCGGTGCCCGCTATGCGGTCACTGACGCTGAGTCCGCGCGCGAGTGTATTGCTGAAAACCAGATCCTCAGGCGCATCGCCCGCCACTGCGTTGAACCGACCAACGGCCTTTTTATCACCCTTCCCGAAGATGATCTCGGCTTTCAGCAAACCTTTATCACCGCCTGCACGGCGGCAGGCATTCAGGCCGAGGCGCTCGATCCTGCGCAGGCGTGCCGTCTGGAACCCTCGGTGAACCCGGCATTACTGGGCGCGGTAAAAGTGCCTGACGGAACCATTGATCCTTTCCGCCTGACCGCCGCCAATATGCTCGACGCGCGGGAACACGGCGCACAGATCCTGACCGGGCATCACGTCACCGGGCTTATTCGTGAAGGTAATACCGTGCGCGGGGTGCGCGTGTGTGATACGCAGTACAATGAACACCGCGAGCTGTATGCCACCGTCGTGGTCAATGCGGCGGGGATCTGGGGCCAGCGCATCGCGGAATACGCCGATTTATCCGTCCGCATGTTCCCGGCCAAAGGCTCGCTGCTGATCCTCGACCATCGCATCAATAATCATGTCATCAACCGCTGCCGTAAACCGTCTGACGCCGACATCCTCGTGCCGGGGGACACCATTTCGTTGATCGGCACGACCTCAATGCATGTGGACTACAGCGAAATTGATTACAACCGCGTTACCGCCGAAGAGGTGGATATTCTGCTGCGCGAAGGGGAAAAGCTGGCCCCGGTGATGGCGCAGACGCGTATTCTGCGTGCCTACGCGGGCGTGCGTCCCCTCGTCGCCAGCGACAACGATCCGAGCGGGCGTAACGTCAGCCGCGGCATCGTGCTGCTCGATCACGCCGAACGCGACGGCATGGACGGGTTTATCACCATTACCGGCGGCAAGCTGATGACCTACCGGCTGATGGCGGAGTGGGCCACCGATGCCGTCTGCCGTAAGCTCGGTAACACCGCGCCGTGCGTGACGGCGGAGCGGGCCCTGCCCGGCTCGCAGCAATCGACAGAAAAAACGCTGCACAAAATCATTTCACTTCCTGCCCCGCTTCGCGGTTCGGCGATTTACCGCCACGGCGACCGCACCCCGACCTGGCTTGGTGAAGGGCGACTCAGCCGCAGCCTGGTGTGCGAATGCGAAGCCGTGACCGCAGGCGAGGTGCAATATGCCGTGGAAAACCTGACGGTGAACAACCTGCTTGATTTACGCCGCCGCACGCGAGTCGGGATGGGCACCTGTCAGGGGGAGCTGTGCGCCTGCCGTGCCGCCGGGCTGCTGCAACGTTTTCATGCCACCTCCTCAACCCAGTCGCTCGCCCAGCTCAGCGATTTTTTAAATGAGCGCTGGAAAGGCATTCAGCCCGTCGCCTGGGGCGATGCCCTGCGCGAAAGTGAGTTTACCCGCTGGGTCTATCAGGGACTTTGCGGTCTGGAGAAGGAGCGCAACCATGAAATTTGATACCGTGATTGTGGGTGGAGGGCTGGCGGGCCTGCTGTGCGGTCTCAAACTGACGCAGCGGGGTCTGCGCTGCGCCATTGTCACTCGCGGTCAAAGTGCCCTGCACTTCTCTTCCGGCTCGCTGGATTTACTGGGCGCGCTATCGTTCGCCGATCTGCCGCCTGAACATCCCTACCGCCTGACGGGCGCAGAGAATATGGCCCGCTTTGCCTGCGAAACCGAACACCTGCTGACCGCCTGCGGCGCACGCATGCAGGGTGACGCCGAGCAAAATCATCAGCGCGTCACGCCGCTCGGCACTCTGCGCGCCGCCTGGCTTAGCCCGGAAGAGGTGCCTGTCGCCCCCATCGCTGCCGGGCACGTGCGGGTGGTGGGGATCAGCGGTTTCCTCGATTTCCAGCCGCATCTTGCCGCCGCGTCTCTCAGACAGCAAGGGATTCAGGTGGATACGGCGGAGATTGATCTCCCCGAGCTCGACGTGCTGCGCGAAAACCCCAGCGAGTTTCGTGCGGTGAACATTGCCCGCCTGCTGGATAATGAACGCTACTGGCCGCAGCTGTACGCGGCGCTTCAACCGCTCGGCGAGACCTGCGACGCCCTGTTTATGCCCGCCTGTTTTGGCTTAACGGACAACCGGCTCTGGCGCTGGCTCTCGGCGCGCCTGCCCTGTACGCTCGGTTTACTGCCGACGCTCCCCCCTTCCGTGCCCGGCATTCGTCTGCATACCCAGCTTCAGCGTCAGTTTGTCGCCCAGGGTGGCGTCTGGATGGCAGGCGACGAGGTGAAAAAAATCACCCTGGCAGAGGGCGCGGTAAGCGAAATCTGGACCCGCAACCACGGCGACATCCCGCTTCGTGCACGCTATACGGTGCTGGCAAGCGGCAGCTTCTTCAGTAACGGTCTGCTGAGCAGCCGGGATGGCGTGCGTGAGGCAATTCTCGGGCTGGATGTCCGGCAAAGCGCTTCCCGCGCGGACTGGTATCAAAGCGATTTCTTCACCCCGCAGCCCTGGCAGCAGTTCGGCGTGATCGTCGACACCCAGCTGCGCCCGCAGCTGGGCGGGGAACCGGTTGAAAATCTTTACGCCATCGGCTCGGTTCTGGGCGGGTACGATCCCGTGGCACAGGGCTGCGGTGGCGGCGTCTGCGCCGTCACCGCGCTGCATGTCGCGGAGCAGATTATCCAGCGCAGGGAGGGAGCACAATGAACGACACCCGATTTGAAAGCTGTATCAAATGCACGGTCTGCACCACGGTTTGCCCGGTCAGCGGCGTCGATCCGCGCTATCCCGGCCCGAAACAGGCCGGCCCCGACGGGGAGCGTCTGCGCCTGAAGGACGGCGCACTCTACGACGAGGCGCTGAAATACTGTATCAACTGTAAACGCTGCGAAGTTGCCTGCCCGTCGGACGTGAAAATAGGCGATATCATCCAGCGCGCCCGCGCCCGCTACAGTACGCAAAAACCGACGCTGCGCGACGCGATACTGAGCCACACCGATCTGATGGGCAGCCTCTCGACGCCTTTCGCGCCGGTCGTCAATGCCGCCACCGCCCTGAAGCCGGTGCGCAGGCTGCTGGATGCGACGCTCAAAATCGACCATCACCGCAGTCTGCCGAAATATTCTCACGGCACCTTCCGCCGCTGGTATAAATCCGTGGCGGCAGAACAGGCGCAGTTTGCTGAGCAAGTTGCCTTCTTCCACGGCTGCTACGTGAACTACAACCATCCGCAGCTGGGGAAAGACCTGCTGAAAGTGCTGAACGCCATGGGGACGGGCGTTCAGCTGCTGAGCAAAGAGAAGTGCTGCGGCGTTCCGCTGATTGCCAACGGTTTTACCGACAAAGCGCGCAGGCAGGCGAAAAGCAACGTCACCTCTTTACGTGAGGCGATCGTCGACAAAGGGATACCGGTACTGGCGACGTCGTCAACCTGTACCTTCACGCTGCGCGATGAATATCCGCATCTGCTGGATGTGGATAACACCGGCCTGCGCGAGCACATTGAGCTGGCGACCCGTTTTCTCTGGCGCAAGCTGGACAGCGGGCAGACGTTACCGCTGGGCAAATTGCCGTTGAAGGTGGTGTATCACACGCCATGTCATATGGAGAAGATGGGCTGGTCGATCTATACGCTGGAGCTGCTGCGGCTGATCCCGGGGCTGGAGCTGACGGTGCTGGACTCACGCTGCTGCGGCATCGCTGGCACCTACGGATTCAAGCGTGAAAACTACCCAACGTCACAGGCCATTGGCGCGCCGCTGTTCCGGCAGATTGAAGAGAGCGGCGCAGATATCGTGGTGACGGATTGTGAAACCTGCAAGTGGCAGATCGAGATGTCCACCAGCAAACGCTGTGAACATCCCATTACCTTGCTGGCAAACGCACTGGCGTAACCGTTGCCGGGGACACTCCCCCGGCACATTCTCACTCTACAAACAGCGATTCCACGACGTTGATCCAGCCGTGCTCGCTGGCGACCTCTTTCCCGTTCAGCCAGCGGCGCAGCATGTTCAGCGCCATCATCGCGCACACCTCCTGACGCACGGCCAGGCTGTGGCGGGTAATACTCATCTTCACCCGCAGGGCGTGGGTCCCTTCCGGCGTTGCCAGGGCGAAGTTGAGATGCTCCTCATCCAGCCCGCCCACAAAAAGCGCCAGTCCGGCGAAATGCTTCACTCTGCGCTCGGATGCCCAGCGCGCCGTCTGCGCCAGCGTCTCCTGCTGGAACGGCACCACTTCACTGGCCAGCAGCGGCGCACCCGCCCGGGTAAGCTGAAGCGCCAGAAGCCCACCGGTAAACTGCTCGCTTAACGTCACGCTCAGCTGGCGGGACTGCAAATGCGCTGCGATCTGCGCCGGCAGCCCTTCCGTTCCTTCGAAAATCAGGCTTTCCCCGGCGACGCGCTGCACTTCCGGCCACAGTGCCAGCATAGCGGCTTTCTCTGACGCCGGTCCGGTCAGCTTCAGTTCAATAATCGGCATGGAGGAGCGATAGCCCATCGACACGCCGGGAGGCAGTTGCAGGTGATCGAGGCTCTGAGCCAGGTCGCTTTCCGAGCGGCCAAAGGTGGTCAGACGCAGGCACAGCGGCGGTTCAGGCAGCGTGAAGCGCGCGCGCAGGCGCGGCAGGATCTGCTGCTCGACCATCACTTTAAATTCCGACGGCACGCCCGGGGTGAAGAACATCAGGCAGCGGTTCAGCTGAACGGCAAACCCGCAGGCGGTGCCGACCGGGTTATCAATCAGTTCCGCGCTGGCGGGAATTTCAGCCTGCTTGCGGTTGCTGGGGGCCATCACGCGGCCACGCTCGGAGAAAAATCGCTCCATCTGTGCCAGCCACGCCTCGTGCAGGACCAGGCCTTCACCTCTGGCCGTGGCGGCGGCCAGCGCGCTGAGATCGTCGCTGGTGGGCCCAAGCCCGCCGTTCACAATCAGCACGTCGCAGCGTTCGCTGCGCTCGCGCAGAACGTTGACCAGCGACTCAAGATTGTCACCCACGGTGTTGCGGCGCGTTAACGGTAATCCTTGCTCAAAGAAGAGATCGGCGAGCCAGGCGGCATTGGTATCAATGATTTGCCCATGCAGCACTTCGTCGCCAGTGGATAACATTTCCACGTTTATCATTGTGTTCTCCCATTTCAATGGTCAAAACACTATAGCGCAATCGAAGACCGGGGGAAGAGAGAAACTGGCGCGACTGAACGCCGCGCCGAAAGGATTAGAAACCTGCGCTCACACCGATGTAGGGACCATCTGCCAGCGCGTTGTCGCGGTGGCCGTCTTTACCCGCCAGGTTCAGATAACGATAACCCGCTTCGATGGTGACAGGACGGATGATGGTCCAGCGTCCACCCACGTTGGCTTCCTCATAGCTATCGATACCGCTGGAGAGGGAATCCGGAGAGTAGTAGTACTCACCGAACAGGCCAAAGCTGTCGCCGATTTTCCACTGCAAACCGCCGCCCACTGCCGCCGCATAACCTTCGTCGCCGTCGTTCGGGTTGGTGTAAATCCCTTTACCGCCGACGGTCGCCAGGAAAGGACCCAAAGGTACGTTGAAGCCCAGCCCCAGGCTTGCCGCATCCCCATCGTCGTCGTTATGCGTCCAGCCGCCGGTCATCGCCAGGCCTGCGCTATCCGTGCCAAGACCAAAGCCCAGGTGGGTATAATCTTCGCCCGCCGAGCCGTTGAAGGAAATAGCGTTGGCTGCTGCCGATACAAACATCAGGCCTAAGCCCATTAATGCCACTTTTTTCATTGTCGTGATCCCGCACAATATATTCAGAGATGTCCAAAAACCGCGAGATTTTAACCTGACTGTCTGTGGGATCAATGCGCTCAGTGGACATCGGGCAATTAGTTTGTAACGATTTGATAATATCGGTATTTATATCATCAATAAAAAACGCATTTTTACGCACAGGCCGCCCAGATTTTCACTGGGCATCAGCTGAAGATGGCTGCGGTGCAGGCGGGCAATATCGTTGGCCAGCGCCAGGCCAATGCCGGACCCGGCGGCATCGCCCACGTTATCCAGCCGATGAAACGGCAGCATGGCCTGGGAGATCTGGTCTTCGGCAATACCCGGTCCGCTGTCCTCCACGCTCAGCTCAACGGCATCGTTATCCATGCGCAGGTACACCGTCACGATGCCCTGCTCCGGCGTGTATTTGATCGCGTTCTCCAGCAGGTTAGCGCAGAGTTCGCCCAGCAAAACGTCATCCCCCTCAATCATTACCGGCTGCTGTACGCCGTCATAACCGAGATCGATACCCTTGCTGCGCGCCTGTGCCAGCCGCGAAAAGCAGCAGTTTTGCACCACCTGCACCAGATCGACAGGGGCAAACTGTCGCTCCCCCTGCTCTTTCCGCTTCACCGCCGAAAGCTGTAACAGCCTTTCCGTCAGCACGATGGTGTTATCCAGCGTAACGTTCATTGCCCGTAAGCTCTCCTGCCACAGCGCCGGATCGTTACGCGTCAGAGCAACGGATACCTGCGTTTTTAGCACCGCCAGCGGCGTTTTGAGCTGGTGTGAGGCATCGGCATTGAAGCGCTCCTGCCGCGAAAGTACGCCGCGCAACCGGTCGATGTAACGGTTAAACGCCACAATCAGCAGCCGCGTTTCCGACCAGGGCAGCAGCTCCGGCAGCGGGGCCAGCAGCCCGGGCTCACGGCGCACCATCAGCGAAGAGAGTTGCCGCATTGGGCGCAGCACGCGGCGCAGCAGCCAGGCGGTCAGGACCAGCGTCAGCAGCACCAGCAGCCCCTGCGACACGAGTGAGGAAAACAGCAGCTGTGTGGCCAGATAGCGCCGCGACTGCAACGTTTCTGCGACGTAAATTTCCGCCATCCCGAACACGTTATCTTCGTTAACCGGCTGGAGCAGCTTCGCCACGCGGATCGCCTGCCCGCGATACTCGGTATGATAAAACCACGCCAGCGCCGGATAGTGAGTGGTGCGCGACGTGGAGGGAGGCATATTTGGCAGATCGTCATAGCCGGAGATCGTCCGCCCGTCAGGGTCAACCACCTTGTAGTAGAGGCGATCGTTCATGTTCAGCTCAAAGCTGTCGAGCACGACCCAGGGCACGTTCACCAGCAGCTTGCCCTTGTGCACCACCAGCCGCTCAGACACGGTGCGCGCCGAGGATAACAGCGTACGGTCATAGGCCTGCGTCGCCGCCTGTAGCGCGCTAACGTAGCTGTTAAAGGCTGACAGCCCCCATAACAGCAGCAGCGGCAAACCCAGAAAGAGCAAAAGTTGCAGGTAAAGCGACTGCGGCTTAACCCACTTCATCGCCGCACTCCAGCACGTAGCCCAGTCCCCGGAGGGTGGTGATCCGCACGCCGCTGCCGGTCAGCTTCTTACGCAGGCGGTGAATATAGAGATCGATACTCTCGGGGCTGACGTCGTCGTTCAGGCTGAACACCTGGTCGAAGAGCTGTTGCCGGGAGACGGGACGGGTCCGGCGGTGCATCAGCACCTTCAGTAAAGAGAGCTCCCGCGGCGTGAGGGAAAGAGGTTCATCGCGCAGCAGAAAAAAGCCTTCATCATCGTACTCCAGCTCTCCCAGCCGCTGGCGCTCCTGGGTTCGTCCTTCACTGCGGCGCAGCAGCGCACGCAGGCGGGCATCAAGCTCCTCCAGCTCGAACGGCTTCGGCAGATAGTCATCCGCCCCGGCATTCAGCCCTTTCACCCTGTCTGCCACGTTGCTGCGGGCGGTGAGAAATAGCACCGGCAGCGTCTGCCCGCGCTTTCTCAGACGATGCACCACTTTCAGCCCGTCGAAGCCGGGCATGCCGATATCAAGGATCGCGACGGCATAGTTTTCCCCCTGTAAAAGGTGATCGGCCGCCCGTCCATCGTTGACGCAATCCACGGCAAATCCGTTTTGTACCAGCGCTTTTTCCAGCCAGTGAGCCAGCTCACGATTATCTTCCGCCAGTAAGAGACGCATATCACATCCTGTAAAGTTGGTGTCGCAGTGAAAGGGAAATGAAAGGTTATTGTTTTAACAATCACGCAACGGAACCGCTACAAGGTGGTTCACATAATCAGAAAAAAGACACCCGTACTCGTACTCCCGGTTCTCCGGCGTGAGGATAAACGATGAAAAAACAATTACTTTCTACCCTTGCTGCAAGCGCATTGCTGTTGAGTGCCTCTGTCGTCCAGGCGCAGGACACCCCGTCCCGCACCGAGTGTATCGCCCCGGCCAAACCCGGCGGCGGCTTCGACCTGACCTGTAAGCTGATTCAGGTCAGCCTGCTGGAGACGAAGGCCATTGAGAAACCGATGCGCGTCACCTACATGCCCGGCGGCGTGGGCGCGGTAGCCTATAACGCCATCGTCGCCCAGCGCCCTGCTGAACCCGGCACCGTGGTGGCCTTCTCCGGCGGCTCGCTGCTGAACCTGTCGCAGGGGAAATTTGGTCGTTATGACGTGAATGACGTGCGCTGGCTCGCCACCGTGGGCACCGATTACGGCATGATCGCCGTTCGCGCGGACTCCCCGTGGAAATCCCTGAAAGATCTGCTGACCGCCATGGAAAAAGATCCGAACAGCGTGGTGATTGGCGCAGGCGCCTCTATCGGCAGCCAGGACTGGATGAAAGCCGCGCTGCTGGCGCAGCAGGCCAAAGTGGATCCGCACAAAATGCGTTACGTGGCCTTTGAAGGCGGCGGTGAGCCGGTGACGGCGCTGATGGGCAATCACGTGCAGGCAGTATCGGGCGATCTCAGCGAAATGGTGCCCTACCTGAGCGGGGATAAGATCCGCGTGCTGGCGGTCTTCTCGGAAAACCGTCTGCCGGGCCAGCTGGCAGACGTCCCAACCGCCAAAGAGCAGGGTTATAACCTGGTCTGGCCGATCATCCGTGGCTTCTTCGTCGGGCCAAAAGTGACCGACGCCGAGTACCAGTGGTGGGTGGATACCTTCGCAAAACTTCAGCAAACCGAGGAGTTCAAAAAACAGCGCGATCTGCGCGGGCTGTTTGAGTTCAACCTGAACGGCAAGCAGCTGGACGAGTACGTGAAAAAACAGGTGAATGACTACCGCGAACAGGCGAAAGCCTTTGGTCTGGCGAAATAACCGGAGGCGCTATGAGCGATCGCATTTTTGCCGGGATATGGCTGCTGCTCTGCATTGGCGGCCTGTTCGTCGCCTGGCAGATCCACAGCGAATACAGCTATGAACCCGTGGGGCCACGCCCCTTTCCCGTAGGCATTGTTGGCCTGATGCTGCTCTGTTCGGTGGCCCTGCTGCTGCGCCATCCGGACACCGTGGAGTGGCCGCCACGCCGCACGCTGCAACGTCTGCTGGTAATGGTGATTGTTCTGCTGATGTACGCGTGGGGCTTTGAGTGGCTCGGCTTCCCGATCGCCACCGCCCTGCTGACGATGGTGATTGGCATACTGTTTAACGCCTCGCTGCCTGCGGCGGGGATCTCCGGGGTCGTACTGGGCATTTTACTCTGGTACGCCTTCGACCGCCTGCTGGACGTGACCCTGCCGCTCGGCGCATGGTTTAACTAACGGAGCACGCTATGGATACCTGGATCTATCTCTCTCAGGGGTTCGCGGTAGCGATGACCCCGGAAAACCTGGTGATCGCCCTGATCGGCTGTTTCGTCGGGACGATCGTTGGCCTGCTGCCGGGCCTTGGGCCTATCAACGGCGTGGCGATTTTACTGCCGCTGGCCTTTGCGCTGCACCTGCCTGCGGAATCGGCGTTGATCCTGCTGGCGACGGTTTATATCGGCTGCGAATACGGGGGGCGTATTTCCTCAATACTGCTTAACGTTCCCGGCGATGCCGCCGCCATTATGACCGCGCTGGATGGCTATCCGATGGCACAGCAGGGACGCGGCGGCGTGGCGCTCTCTATTTCCGCCGTCAGCTCGTTCTTTGGCTCCCTGATCGCCATTGGCGGCATCATCCTCTTCGCCCCGGCGCTGGCCCAGTGGTCGCTGGCGTTTGGTCCGGCCGAGTATTTTGCCCTGATGGTATTTGCCATCGCCTGTCTCGGCAGCATGATGGCGCAGAATCCGCTGAAGTCGTTTTTGTCTGCGTTGATTGGCCTCAGTCTGGCCACCGTCGGCGTGGATGCAAACACCGGGGTTTATCGTTTTACCTTCGACAGCGTCCACCTGTCTGACGGCGTGCAGTTTATCGTCGTGGTGATTGGTCTGTTCTCTGTCTCAGAAATCTTACTGATGCTGGAACATACCAGCAGCGGGCAGACGCTGGTGCGTAAAACCGGACGTATGCTCTTTAATGCCAAAGAGGGGGCGCAGTGTGTGGGTGCCACCCTGCGTTCGTCGGTGATCGGTTTCTTCGTCGGCATTCTGCCCGGCGCGGGGGCGACTATCGCCAGCGCCATCACCTACATGACCGAGAAAAAGCTGAGCGGTAACAGCGACAGCTTCGGCAAAGGCGATATCCGCGGCGTGGCGGCGCCGGAGGCGGCGAATAACGCCTCGGCCTGCGGCTCGTTTATCCCGATGCTGACCCTCGGCGTACCAGGCTCCGGCACCACCGCGGTGATGATGGGCGCGCTGACGCTCTATAACATCACTCCCGGTCCGGCGATGTTTACCGAGCAGCCCGATATCGTCTGGGGCTTGATTGCGGCGCTGCTGATCGCCAACGTGATGCTGCTGGTGATGAACATCCCACTGATCGGGCTGTTCACCCGTATGCTGACCATTCCCCTGTGGTTCCTGGTCCCGGCCATCGCCGCCGTCTCTGCGGTTGGGGTATACGCGGTGCACAGCACCACCTTCGACCTGGTGTTAATGGTGCTGCTCGGCGTGCTGGGCTACATTCTGCGCAAGATGCACTTCCCGATGTCGCCGCTGATTTTAGGGTTTGTGCTGGGAGAAATGCTGGAGCAGAACCTGCGCCGCGCCCTCTCCATCAGCAATGGCAACATGGCGATCCTGTGGGAGAGCAGCGTGACGAAGATCCTGCTGGCGATGGCGATCATGGTGATTGTCGTGCCGCCGGTGCTGCGCTGGATGCGTCGACGCCAGCAGAAACCGCAGCCGGATATCGGCTGATTAGCCCCTCAACAGGGCATTGACCCACTGCCTTAACGCCTGGCGGGAGATCTTTATCCCGCCATTTTTCAGTTCTGACGGCAGCGCCAGCCAGTGTACCGGCTGCTCAAAGCGTGCCAGCCTGCCCTGAACCCACTCCGGCAACAACGTGATATCCGTGCCCGGCTCACATTCCACTACCGCCACCGGGCGTTGCCCGTATTCGGCGTCATCCAGCGGGACGATAAACACCTGGCTAACCTGCGGATGTGTGACGATAACGCGCTCCAGCGCTTCCGGCTGGATCCCTTCTCCGCCGCTGAAAAAGAGATTGTCCATTCGGCCCAGAATGGTCAGGCGTCCGTCATGCCACTCGCCGCGATCGCGGGTGGCGAACCAGCCCTGCTCGTTGACCAGCGGCAGTAAGGCGCCGTCTCGCCAGTAGCCCGCCGCCATGCTTTCCGCCCGGATCCAGACTTCACCGTTCACCACCTGAAGGTCTCTGCCCGGCAGCGCGCTGCCCACGTCCGGCGCGCCGTCGGCCTCTTTGGCGCACACGGTGGAGGCGAACTCGGTCAGACCGTAGCCGCAGAACGTGCGGATCCCCTGCTTACGCGCCTGTTCGGTCAGCTCAACGGGGATTTCCGCCCCGCCGAGCAGCACGGCTTTCAGCGCAACGGGATGGTGTGAATTGAGCAGCCGCCACAGCTGCGTCGGCACCAGCGAGGCGTGGGTACAGCCCTGCAGGGCCTGCTCCAGCGGCTGTTTTTCACGCACGGTGAGACGGCCTCCGCCCTGCAACCAGCGCCACAAAATCCCCTGACCGGAGACGTGAAACAGCGGCAAGGACAGCAGCCAGTCGTCATCACCGCCATAAGGCATCAGCGACAACACGCCTTTTGCGCTGGCAAGGTGGGCGGCACAGGTGTGCACCGCCGCTTTTGGCAAGCCGGTGGAGCCGGAGGTGAGCGTCATCGAGGCCAGCCGTTCTGCCTGCCACGTCACGCCGCCCTGCCCCTCACCCTCTCTTAATGCCAGCGCGGGCAGACCGTCATACTCACCGTTAAGCACCAGCGCAAAGCGCAGGGTCATCTGCGGCAGGAGGACGTCCAGCAGCGGACGGGGAAGCTGAGGGTTCACCGGCAAAATGCGGGCGCCGCACTGAAGCAGCGCCAGCCAGGCCAGCAGGGTCTGCGGATGGTTGTGGGCGAGGAGCATCACGCCGTCCCCGTCCCTGACACCCTGAGACTGAAAACCGGCTGCCAGACGATCGATACGCTCGCCCAACTGTGACCAGTTGAGCGTTATATCGTCTAAACGCAGCGCGGGTGTATCGGCACTCCTGGAGCGCCAGTGCCGCCACGGCCAGTCGGTAAAAGTCATTGCAGCGGCTCCAGCGTCCCGACATCGAGGCACGGCAAGGTGCTGTCCGGCCACTGGCGAATCAGCTGGGCCTGCATCAGGTTTAGCGTATCAAGACCGGGAACGGTGTCCGGCGTTAACCATGCAGCGATGCGCGCCAGTTGCGTCAGCCCGAGGCTGGATTCGATGGATGAACTGATCACCGCCGTCAGCCCTGCGGCATGGGCCGCCGCAACCTGCTCGCGCACCTTGTCGAGGCTGCCGGTCAGCGTTGGCTTAATGACCACGGCACCGACGCCCGGCTCGGCGGCAAACGTAAAACCGGCTTCGCGCAGGCTCTCATCCCAGGCAATGGCAATGCCGGTTTCCCGGGCGAAGGCGCGAGAGTCGTCGCGCGTTTTGCACGGCTCTTCGAGAAACGCGATGCGGTTGCGGTACGCCGGGTTGACGTACTTCGCAAACTGCTGCGCCCTGAGCGGCGTCCAGGCGCGGTTGGCGTCCAGGCGCAGGTGCAGATCGGGAATGGCTTCCAGTAACAGGTTAACCACCATCCCGTCGCGCACCGCTTCGTACAGGCCGACCTTAATTTTCGCCACCTTCTCGCCAGGCATCCCGGAGAGCAGCGCGAAAAGTTCATCCGGATCGCCGGAACAGAGCGGCGCGGCGCGATAATTCGCCGCATCCGGCAAACGGCCGTCCAGCTCTGCCAGCGCGCAGCTGATGCCGAACGCGACGGAAGGAACGTCCGGCAGCGACGGATCTGCCCCCTCACGCCATTCGTGCGTCCAGGCCATCAGCGCCGCCTGCGCCTCATCCAGCGTTTCCAGGCTAAAGCCCGGAAGCGGGGCGATTTCACCCCACCCTTCCCGCTCGCCCTGCCGGAGATGCACGAAAAAGCCATCACGGGTTTTTAACCGCCTTTCACGCAGTACCACGCCCGCGTCCATCGGTATCTGCCAGCGGTAAACCTGCGCGCGACGCATTACGGGTTCCGTTTGTATTTGCTGAAGTCTGGCTGGCGTTTTTCGTTGAACGCGTTGCGCCCTTCCTGACCCTCTTCGGTCATATAGAACAGCATGGTGGCGTTACCCGCCAGCTCCTGAAGTCCCGCCTGACCGTCACAGTCGGCGTTGAGGGCCGCTTTCAGGCAGCGCAGCGCCATTGGGCTGTTTTGCAGCATTTCGCGACACCAGCGCACGGTCTCTTTTTCCAGATCGGCGATCGGCACCACGGTGTTAACCAGCCCCATGTCCAGCGCTTCCTGGGCGTTGTACTGACGGCACAGGAACCAGATTTCGCGGGCTTTTTTCTGGCCGACAATGCGCGCCATGTAGGACGCCCCCCAGCCGCCGTCGAAGGAGCCAACTTTCGGGCCAGTCTGGCCGAAAATGGCATTTTCCGCCGCGATAGTCAGGTCACACATCATGTGCAGCACGTGACCGCCGCCGATGGAATAACCTGCCACCATCGCAACCACCGGTTTTGGACAGGTGCGGATCTGGCGCTGGAAATCCAGCACGTTCAGGTGGTGCGTGCCGGCATCATCCTGGTATCCGCCGTAGTCGCCGCGGACTTTCTGATCGCCGCCCGAGCAAAAGGCTTTCTCCCCTTCCCCGGTGAGGACGATGACGCCGATGTTGTCGTCGTAGCGTGCATCCGCCAGCGCCTGGATCATCTCTTTTACGGTCAGCGGACGAAACGCGTTGCGTACCTGTGGACGATTGATGGTGATTTTGGCGATACCATCGGTGGATTTGTGGTAGCGAATGTCGGTGTAGCCTTCGGAGCAGTCCTGCCATTCAACCGGCGCGTAAAGCATGTTTTCATCAGGATAGATCATAGCGTGTCCTTTGTTCGATAACGCAGTATCTGAGCCAGACTCGCGGCAACCGCTTCCGGGTTGTCCCGGTGGGCGTTGTGTCCGGCATGAGGGATAGCATGACGCATGGCGTTAAGTTCAGCAGCGATGGCTGCAAACTTCCCGTCACGTTCGCCATAGAGATAGTCGAAAGAAAAATCACGCGCGGTGAGCGCGGGACGTAAATCAGGCTGAACGGCAAGCGAGGTGGCTTCCAGCATCTCAGCCAGCCTCGGGCCGTTGTTCCGGCTACGCAGCGCGATCAGCGCGTTGCGCTGTTCATCCGTAAGGGAGGTAAAGACCGGCTGTTGATACCAGTCGGCAAAGACGGCTTCAAGCGGCTCACTGCGAAAACGTGACGCCCAGCGGCGGTCCGAGGTCAGCCGCGCCTGGCGCGCCTCGACGTCTTGCAGCCCAGGGTGTCCACCTTCCACAATCACGCCGTCTAACCCCGCAGGATGCTGGCAGGCATGGAACATCGCAATGCGGCCACCGAGTGAGTACCCTACCAGCCAGTAATTTAGTATGTTGTAACTAATTAAGGTATACGTGAGCAATTCACTTACCTCTGCAAACCCCGTCACGCCCGTATCCGCTGAACCACCGTGCCCGGGCAGGTCAAGGTAGAGCCTGGGGTAGTCATGCAGCGACGCCCCAACGGTCTGCCACTCACGACAGTCGCCGGAAAAACCGTGCAGGAAAACCAGCCAGGGGTAGCCTGGTTTTCCGGGCTGAGTGACGCCAGCGAGGATCACAGGTGACTCACCTGCGCCAGCAGATGTTGCAGCTTCTGCGCGCCGTCAGAATCGTTTACCACCAGCTCAATCAGCGTCGCGCCAGGCTGCCGCCAGGCGGTGTTCAGCGCCGTCTCCAGCGCGTCCCAGTTTTCCGGGCGATGGTACTTCAGGCTGAACATGGCGGCGGCGTGTTCGAACTGCACGTTTTGCGGCATCAGATAGAAGCGCTCACGTTCGCTTTGCGGCGTCGGCAGCAGGGAGAAAATCTGTCCGCCGTTATTGTTAACAACAATCAGCACGAACGGAGCCGACGCCTGACGCAGGAGCGCCAGCGCGTTGAGATCGTAGAGGGCTGAGAGATCCCCCACAATCGCCAGCGTGGATTTTGCGCTGGCCCGCTGTACGCCAGCGGCGGTGGAGATCAGCCCGTCAATGCCGCTCGCGCCCCGGTTGCTGTATACCGGATAACCCGCGGGCAGCTGCGAAAAGGCGTCAATCAGGCGCACCACCAGGCTGTTACCGACAAAAAGTTGCCCCTGCTCGGGAAGATATTTGCGGATACGGTGCGCCAGCCCGGCTTCACTGAACTCCTCGCACTGCGCTTTGGTGAGTTCCCACGCCTGACGCGACAGCGCCGGGATCTCCACCGCCCAGGGTTTGCGTTTTTCCGCCGGATGCAATTCCAGCCAGCTGTCAATATCGCTCACCAGGCGGCGACCGCGATGGTGCGCCGGGTCAAGGCGTCCTTCGAGCGGATCCACCAGCCAGTACTCTTCTGGCGTACAGGTGGCCTGCCACTGGAGCAGTCGCTTGCCCGTCAGGCTCGAGCCCAGCTGGACGACAATTTGCGCCTGCGCCAGCTCGGTGACCGCTTTCGCGTTCCCCAGCCAGAGGTCAGCGCAGGGCAGCGGCTGGCCCGTCTGGGAAAGCACATCACCAATCAGCGGCCAGCCAAGCGTTTGTGCCCACTCCGCCGCCAGCTTGCCTTCTGCCGCACTCATCCGCCCGGCAATCACCACCCCGCGCTTCTGGCGCCAGAAGAACCAGTCGCGCTGCTTAGCGCTTTCCAGATGCGTCTGCTCACGCAGCCAGGGCTTTTCGCTCTCCCACCATTCTCCCAGCTGCTGTTGCCAGGCTAGGCCGGTCTCGTTCATTTCGCCGTACAGCGGTTCGGCAAACGGGCAGTTAATGTGCAGCCCGCCGCTGCGCAGTGCGTTCATGGCGTGGTCGAGAGTTGAGACCAGCCAGCTGGCGGGAATATCCTGGGTGGGGCGCGGCAACGAGACCGTCTGTGAAGGATGCGAGGCAAAAATGCCAGGCTGACGAATCGCCTGGTTCGCGCCGCAGTCAATAAGTTCCGGAGGACGATCGGCGGTGAGTAAAATCAGCTTTTCGCCGGTTAACCCCGCTTCAATCAGCGCCGGATAGAGGTTTGCCACCGCCGTGCCGGAAGTCACTATCACCGCCACGGGCGCGTTGCTGACTTTCGCCAGCCCGAGCGCCAGGTGGCCGAGACCACGCTCGTCAAAATGGGTGTGATGAATAAAAGCCCTGTTTTCCGCCGCAGCAAGGGTGAGCGGCGTGGAGCGAGAGCCCGGAGCAATACACACATGCCTGACACCATGGCGGGTCAGGGCTTCAAGGATCACCGTCGCCCAGCGTCGGTTAAAAGAACTTACTGACATGAGATTGTCCAGTATCAAGAATGCGACACAGTATAAATAATAGAAAAAGTCAGAATTTTGATATGAATCGGGATTGCACGAATCAGTATTAATCCCTCAGGAGGAGGGAACGCAGCCCGGCGGCCTTATTTTCGATCTCCTGCCACTCCTGCTCTGGATCGGAGCCGCTGACGATGCCCGCCCCCGCATAAAGACGCAGCGCGGCGTCATGAACGCGGGCGGAGCGTAATGCCACGCAGAACTCGCTTTGATCGCGCGATAAATAGCCCGCCGATCCGGCGTACCACTCCCGGTCAAACGGCTCCACTTTCGCAATAAATTCTCGCGCTGCCTGACGCGGCAGCCCGGCCACCGCCGCCGTCGGTTGCAGAATATGCAGACACTGCTCGTCATCAGACTGTTTGAGTTCGGTCCAGATACAGCGGCGTAAATGCTGCACCTTGCGCAGACGCAGCACCTGCGCTGGGAGGATCTCCAGCGTCCGGGTATGGTGCTGAAGACGCTGGCAGATATCTTCCACCACCAGCATATTTTCCCGCTGATTTTTGTCGTCGTTCATCAGCCAGTCGCCCAGACGCTGGGCCTGCTTATCGTCAGAATGGCTGGCGACGGTGCCTGCCAGCGCTTCAGTGCGCAGCAGCATGCCGCGTCGCCGCCAAAGTCGCTCGGGCGTCGAGCCGAGGAACGCGTTGCTGGCGTCAAAGACCATACAAAAATGATAGCAGTTGAGGTTTAGCGCGCGGCTGGCGGCCATTAGCGCGATGGCGTTCACGGGCTGCCGGCACTGCACGTCTGTAGCACGTGCGAGCACCACTTTCTCAAAATCGCCGCGAGCAAGGGTATCCGTCGCCTGACGAATCAACGCCAGCCATTCCGGTTTTTCCGGATGATGGGTTTCCTGCACAATCTGCACGGACAACGGGCGGATCGGCGCGGCGTCGCGCAGGTTATCAATAAACTTCAGTGCGTCACCGGCATCGTCACACAGCGACGTTTCGCTCCACAGTTGCAGGCGCAGCGTGGCGACCCCGCCAGACCGTCGCCAGAGAAGGCGCGGTAAAAACAGCTTTCCCTGTGCCGGGTTGAAGGCGTTCAGGCCGCAGATACGGGTATCATTGGCTACGTCATGGGTGTGCAAAAACCGGGAGGCCGAGGCCAGAGAGTCAAAATGGGCGAGGCTTCCGAGCGCGGCAAGTTCTTCATCACCGCTCCGCTGTTGCCAGTAAAACTGGGGATAGCATCGCTGCACACCCAGCCAGGCCAGCGGATCGAAGGCGTCGTTTAACGGGAAAGAGACATCGAAATGGCGTAAACCGGGTGTAGCGGGTAACGCTTGCGCAAGCTGAGTGCGCAGGCGTTCCAGCGCGATGGAAATCGAATGCACGCGAACCTCTCCCTGTTAAAACCTTACATTATACGGGGTACTGATGATAAATAGCAGTACCCACGTGTAGGGAGGGGTTTACCGGCTTAACGACGGGCTAACAGCAGGCCCAGCACCAGCCCTACGGCCGCACCGACCCCAATGCCCTGCCACGGCTTTTCGTGCACATAATCGTCGGCACGATAAACCGCCTGTTTGGCGCGGTAGTAGTAATTATCGGATGCGTTGCTGACGCGGTTTTTCACGTCATGCAGCGCCTGCTCGGCGCGGGCTTTGAGCTCAATGTACTTCTGATCGGCAGGATCGCCTGAAGAGCGCAGTACTTCTTCCAGCGTTTCGCTTAACAGCGTTAAATCGTCGTCTGCTCGGGTATCCCAGGATTGAAATGACATATTTTTCTCCATGTTAGTACACCAGTCCGATAACTATAGACAACGTCTCGCTATTGCGCCTGTTTCGCTTCGCGCGCCATACCGATGTGTGGGATGCCATCTTCATCGTAAATGTCCGTGACCGGGGTAAAACCAAAATGGCCATAGAATGATTGCAAATGCGCCTGCGCGCCCAGGTATAACGCCTTGTCTGGCCACCGTTTCAGGCATGCGTCCAGCGTTTTTTCCATCAGCTGATAGCCCAGCTTTTCACCGCGCGCGCTTCCGCTGATAATGACGCGGCCAATGACGACAGGGTCAAAATCCTCTTCGCTTTTCAGAATCCTCGCATACGCCACCAGCTCGTTATCGCGCCAGCCTAGGATGTGCCGGTTCTCGCCGACCAGGTCATCGCCGTCGATATCCTGATACGGGCAGGTTTGTTCAACCACAAAAACTTCGCAGCGCAGTTTGAGCAGGGCGTAGAGTGACTGAATAGTCAGTTCGCTGTGGTGTAGATCTTGCCACTGGATCATGTGTTTCTCCTTCCTGGGGTTCATCACGTTATACTAAACCCCTTCCCATTCGGCAAAGGGCTGATTGCGTTATGGAACTGATTTTTCTGGGTACGTCCGCGGGCGTGCCAACCCGCTCACGCAACGTGACGGCGATTCTGCTGGATCTTAAGCATCCTACCCGCGGCGGGCTGTGGCTGTTTGACTGCGGCGAAGGTACGCAGCATCAGTTGCTGCATACCTCATACCACCCGGGGAAAGTGGATAAAATATTTATCACCCATCTGCACGGCGACCATCTGTTTGGCCTGCCGGGCCTGCTGTGTAGCCGTTCGATGGCCGGTAACGCTAACCCGCTGACCATTTATGGCCCTGCGGGTATTCAGGCATTCGTTGAGACCACGCTGCGCCTGAGCGGCTCGTGGACCGATTATCCGCTGGAGGTGGTTGAGATCGGCGAAGGTCTGGTGTTCGACGACGGAGATTACCAGGTGCGCGCTTACCCGCTTAACCATCCGGTGGAATGCTACGGCTATCGCGTTGAGGAGCATGACAAGCCCGGCGCGCTGAACGCCGCCGCGTTGCAGGCCGATGGGGTGAAACCTGGCCCGCTGTTCCAGCGTCTGAAGCACGGCGAGACCGTCACGCTGGAAGACGGGCGCGTCATCAACGGTCAGGATTACCTTGCGCCGCCGCAGCCGGGCAAAAAACTGGCTATTTTTGGGGATACCGCCCCCTGCCCTTCGGCGCTCCGGCTTGCCGGGGGTGTGGATGTGATGGTGCATGAGGCAACGCTGGAAGCGGCGATGGAAGAAAAAGCCAATAGCCGGGGGCACAGCTCAACGCGTCAGGCCGCGCAGCTGGCGCGCGAGGCTGGCGTCCGGAAACTGATTGTCACTCACGTCAGCTCACGCTATGACGTCCGCGGCTGTGAAAGCCTGCTGGCAGAGTGTCGGGAGGTGTTCCCGGCATGCGAGCTGGCGGAAGATTTTGCTCAGGTCAGCGTTTAGTCCTTCATTTTTCCCTCAGGGTGCCGATAACGATTAAAAGGCAAGCATTTCTCTTGAGGGTAGAATGGATAATTTCCAGAAAGATATTGATGACAGGGCAAACCTGACCCAGTCCAACCGTTTTGAACTGTTGCTGTTCCGTCTTGGCACCTCTCTGAACGAAAATAAATCCGAGCTGTTCGGCATCAACGTGTTCAAACTGCGCGAAATTGTGCCGATGCCGACCTTCACCAAACCAGCGGGAATGAAGTCTCCGCTGATGGGGATGGTAAATATTCGCGACCAGGTGATCCCGGTGATCGATCTGGCCGCCGTCGCCGGCTGCAAGCCAGCCACCGGGCTAAACATTTTGCTGATCACCGAATATGCCCGCAGCGTGCAGGCGTTTGCCGTGGAATCGGTGGAGAATATCATGCGTCTCGACTGGAAGCAGGTGCACGCCGCGGAAACCGCCGTCAGCGGTCGCTACATCACCAGCATTGCCTGTCTGGACGAAAAGACCGATACCAACGATCTGGCAATGGTGCTCGACGTGGAGCAGATCCTGTATGACATCACCCCGGCGAACCACGATCTGCACGCCACCCATCTGGAAACCACCAAATTCAACATCAAGCCTGGCTCTGTCGCGATTGTTGCTGAAGACTCGAAAGTAGCGCGCTCAATGCTGGAGAAGGGATTGCAGGCAATGGAGATCCCGGCTCAGCTGCATATCACCGGCAAAGACGCATGGGAGAAAATCACTCAGCTGGCCGCGCAGGCTCAGGCTGAGGGCGTCCCCGTTACCGATAAGATTGCCCTGGTATTAACCGACCTCGAAATGCCGGAGATGGACGGCTTTACGCTGACGCGCAAAATCAAAACTGACCCGGTACTGAAAGATATTCCGGTGGTGATCCACTCGTCTCTTTCCGGCAACGCGAACGAAGATCATATACGCAAAGTGAAGGCTGACGGCTATGTGGCGAAGTTTGAGCTGAATGAGCTGTCGTCGGTGATTGAAGAGGTGCTGGACCGCTCGATGAAGAAGATTGACGGGCCGCTTATAAGCAGGAAGCAGTTAGCTTAGTCGGGTGGCGCTTCGCTTACCCGACCTACAAGACCTGTAGGCCCTGCAAGCGTAGCGCCGCTGGGCAATAAAAAACCCGCCGAGGCGGGTTTTTTGCTTTTACATCAGCGGCATCGCGCGCTGCACAATCTCAATCAGCGGCTGCGGATAGATACCGAAGATTAGCACCAGAAGCGCGGAGATCAGCACCACGATCCCCCCGGCGCTGTACTGCCAGTTGGACGGTGCATCACGGTTGAGCTGCTGAGGCGCGCTCAGGTACAGGCTCACAGCCACACGCAGGTAGTAGTAAAGACCAATCGCGGAGCCGATAACGACACCGGCAGTCAGCCACCACAGACCCGCCTGCACACCGACGGCCAGCACGTAGAACTTACCGATAAAGCCCAGCGTAATCGGGATACCCGCCAGAGAGAGCATCATCACGGTCATTACCGCAGACAGAATCGGACGGTGCCAGAACAGACCACGGTAGGAGAACAGGGAATCTGCATCCGGCCCACGGTACGGGCTGGACATCAGGCTCACCACGCCGAACGCGCCGAGGCTGCTGAACAGGTAACCGGCCAGATACACACCCACGGTTTCCATCGACATCTCACCGCTTTGCAGCGCAATCAGCGCCACCAGCAGGTAGCCCAGATGGGAGATTGAGGAGTAGCCCAGCAGACGCTTAATGTTGGTCTGGCTCAGCGCCATCAGGTTACCGAAGATGATGGAAACGAACGCGATAATGCCCAGCACCACGCGAACCGCTTCGCTGTCACCCACCGGGGCGTACAGGAACAGACGCATGACCACGCCAAAGATAGCGATTTTACTCGCCGTCGCCAGGAAGGTAGAGACCGGCGCTGGCGCACCCTGATAAACGTCTGGCGTCCACAGGTGGAACGGCACCAGAGAGAGTTTAAAGCCAAGGCCTACAATCATCATGCCCAGACCCGCCAGCAGCAGCGGCTCATGCATCATGCCGTCGCCGAGGCTCTTGCCGAGCGCCAGGAAGGAGAGGTTACCCGTCTGTGCATACAGCAGCGCGATACCGAACAGCAGGAACGACGACGCAGCAGCGGACAAGATGGTGTACTTGATAGCCGCTTCCAGTGAGCGTTTCTGGCGGAAGGCGTAACCAATCAGGCCGAACAGCGGCAGTGAGATCAGCTCAATACCGAGGAACAGCGCGGCCATGTGGTTCGCGTTCGCCAGCAGAATGCCGCCGAGCGCGGCAATCAGTACCAGCAGGTAAAACTCTTCTTTGTTGTCGTTGTACCCTTCGAGCCACGGGTACGCAAAGGTACAGGTTGCCAGGCTCGCCAGCAGCACCAGACCGGTGTAGAGCATGGCGTAGCCGTCAACGCGCATCAGCGGCGTGACGTCCATTGCGCCCGCCTGGCCAACAAACCAGAGGGAGACTAACGCAGCGTTCAGACCCAGAACGGACAGGGTCGCATTCAGGAAGTGATTGCGTCGCCACGCAATGGAGAGCATCACAACCACCACCGTCAATCCGACGATCAGCAGCGGTAGCAGCGCGATCAGTTGTTGTGGAGTTATTGTCATGGCGAATTACGGCCTTGTAGTAGAAGCAGAATTAACAAACCACTGCTGGATGTTACCCATCGCGGAGTGCGAGGTATCCAGAATCGGCTGCGGATAGAAGCCCAGCAGCACCAGCAGTACGACCAGCAGCAGGATGATGGACAGCTCACGCAGCGACATCCCCGGCAGTTCTTTAGCAGCAATTTCGCTCTTCGCTTTACCGAAGTAGGCGCGGTGCAGCATCGCCAGCGAGTACACGGAGGCGAACACCAGACCAAAGGTGGAGATGACGGTAATCATCGGAACCACTTTGAAGCTGCCGAACAGAATCATAAATTCGCCAACGAAGTTACCGGTACCTGGCATACCCAGGGTGGCAACCGCGAAGAACATGGAGAGTGCAGGCAGCCATTTCATTTTGCCCCACAGGCCGCCCATCATACGCATGTCGCGGGTATGCAGACGTTCGTACAGCTGACCGCACAGGATGAAGAGACCGGCAGCGGACAGGCCGTGCGCAATCATCTGGATCACCGCGCCCTGGTACGCCAGCTGGCTACCGGTGTAGATGGCAATCAGTACGAAGCCCATGTGGGAAACGGAGGTGTAAGCAATCAGACGTTTGATGTCGTACTGCGTGAAGGCCATCCATGCACCGTAGAAGATACCGATCACGCCAAGCCACATGGCAATCGGCGCAAACTCTGCGGAGGCGTTCGGGAACAGCGGCAGGGAGAAACGCAGCAGACCGTAGGCCGCCGTTTTCAGCAAGATACCCGCCAGGTCAACGGAACCCGCCGTTGGCGCCTGAGAGTGCGCGTCCGGCAGCCAGCCGTGCAGCGGAACTACCGGCATTTTCACCGCGAAGGCGATGAAGAAGCCGAGCATCAGCAGGTATTCCACACCGTGGGACATCGGGGTCTTCAGCAGATCTTCATAGTTGAAGGTCCAGACGCCGGTGGCGTTGTAATGCACAAACACCAGCGCCAGGATGGCAATCAACATCACCAGACCGCTCGCCTGGGTGTAGATGAAGAACTTGGTGGCCGCCGTGATACGCGTTTTACCGTCGGATGCCTTGTGGCCCCACAGCGCGATCAGGAAGTACATCGGCACCAGCATCATCTCCCAGAAGAAGAAGAACAGGAACATGTCGATGGCCAGGAACACGCCGATAACGCCGCCCAGGATCCACATCAGGTTCAGGTGGAAGAAGCCCTGGTATTTTTCGATTTCTCGCCAGGAGCAGAGTACCGCCAGAACGCCGAGCAGACCGGTCAGCACGACCATCAGCAGCGACAGACCGTCAATCGCAAGGTGGATCGTGATACCGAAACGTGGGATCCACGGCAGAATGAACTCAGATTGCCACTGCGGAAGGCCCGCAGACTGGGTCAATGAGTAGCCACCCTGCAACCACAGTTGCAGGCCAAGCGCGAGCGTCAATCCCATGGTGATCAGCGCGATCCAGCGCGGCATCTTCACGCCAAAGCGTTCAGTCTGCCAGCACAGGAAGCCGCCGATGAAGGGAATTAATATTAGCCAGGGTAATAACATGGCGATTTTTATTCCTTGTTAAAGTCCCTCAGGGACCGATTTTCAACGAATTCGACAAAATTCACGTGTTAGTGCGGTTTGTGGTGTCGGGTGACGATCACGCTTACCCGACCTACGGTCTCGTAGGCCCGGTAAGCGCAGCGCCACCGGGCAAAAACCACTATCGCAACACCATCAGCAGCGCCAGCACGACAACCGCACCGATGCTCATGGATGCCACATACCAGCGCAGATAGCCGTTCTCGCTGTACAGCAGGCCTTTACCTGCAAAGCGAGAGAGGATCGCCGGGATATTCATCAGGCTGTTCAGCGGATCGCGCTTCAACAGCCACGCAATGCCCAGGAACGGCTTCACGAAGATCATGTCGTACAGCCAGTCGAAGCCCCATGCGTTGTACCACCAGGTGCCCAGCAGACGGCCCGGCGCGCTGTTGGCAACGGCAGTCACCAGCGTGCGTTTGCCCAGCCACAGCCATGCGGCAATCAGGATGCCCGCGATAGCCACAACGCCGGAGGTGATTTCAAGCGTCAGAACGCGACCGTGCTCAAGCTCGGTTGTTGCCGGCAGTACGCCCTGCAACGGTGGCACAATCATCGCGCCAACGAAGGTGGAGAGTACCAGCAGCACAATCAGCGGCAGGTGGTGGGTAATCCCCTTCCCTGCGTGGGCGTGAATTTGTTCTTTACCGTGGAAGACGATGAAAATCATACGGAAGGTGTACAGGGAGGTCATAAACGCACCGACCAGACCCGCAACCATCAGATTGATATGACCATTTGCCATGGCGCCCGCCAGGATTTCATCCTTACTGAAGAAGCCTGCGGTAATCAGCGGCAGTGCCGCCAGCGCCGCGCCGCCTACCAGGAAGCAGATATAGACCAGCGGGATGGACTTACGCAGTCCGCCCATTTTGAAGATATTCTGCTCGTGGTGGCAGGCCAGGATCACCGAACCGGATGAGAGGAACAGCAGCGCTTTAAAGAACGCGTGCGTCATCAGGTGGAAAATGGCTGCGTCCCACGCCTGAACGCCCAGCGCCAGGAACATGTAACCAATCTGGCTCATGGTGGAGTACGCGAGAACGCGTTTGATGTCGGTCTGCACCAGTGCGGCAAAGCCTGCCAGCACCAGCGTAACCGCACCGACGATACCCACCAGATGCAGAATTTCCGGGGTCATCAGGAACAGGCCATGGGTACGCGCAATCAGGTAGACACCGGCGGTGACCATGGTCGCGGCGTGGATCAGCGCGGAGACAGGGGTTGGACCCGCCATCGCGTCGGCAAGCCATGTCTGCAACGGCAGCTGTGCGGATTTACCCACAGCACCACCCAGCAGCATCAGCGTTGCCCACCACAGCATGTTGTTGCCTGCTTCGAAGTGCGCTGGCGCCAGTTCCACCATTTCGCGGAAGTTCAGCGTGCCCAGTTCGTTGTAGAGAATGAACAGCGCGAAAGCGAGGAAGACGTCACCCACACGGGTCACGACGAACGCTTTCATGGCCGCTGCGCCATTCTTCGGATCGGTGTAGTAGAAACCGATCAGCAGGTAAGAGCACAGACCCACGCCTTCCCAGCCCAGATACATCAGCAGCAGGTTATCGGCCAGCACCAGAACCACCATGCTGGCGATAAACAGGTTGGTGTAGGCGAAGAAGCGGGAGTATCCCTCTTCACCGCGCATATACCAGGAGGCGAACATGTGGATCAGGAAGCCCACGCCGGTGACCACGGAGAGCATGGTCAGAGACAGACCATCCAGCACCAGGTTGAAACCGATGTTGAAGTTACCGACCGACATCCAGTTCCACAGCGGCACGCTGTAGGCCTGACGTCCATTGTTAAAGAAATCGATACCCGCATACGCTGTCACCAGCGCAGCCAGACCGATTGAGCCAATGCCCACGGTGGCAGACAGATTCTCAGACCAGCGGCCGCGAGAAAATGCCAGCAGCACGAAGCCAATCAGCGGAAAAATAATGGTTAAGGCAAGCATGTTCATCCACGCAACTCACTTACTGAATCGATGTTCAGGTTCTGGCGGCGACGATGGAGCTGCAGCAACAGCGCCAGGCCAATACTCGCTTCGGCAGCCGCGAGGCTGATGGCGAGAATGTACATCACCTGACCGTCGGCCTGGCCCCAGTAGCTACCGGCGACCACAAAGGCCAGCGCGGAAGCGTTGATCATGATTTCCAGACCGATCAGCATAAACAGCAGATTGCGGCGGATAACCAGACCGGTTAAGCCCAGAACGAACAAAATCGCAGCGAGGATCAGTCCATGTGTTAAGGGGATCATGCGCGCTCCTCCGTTTTTCTTTTCGCACGGTCATCAGTGCGGTTGCTCAGCACCTCACCAACACGTTCTTCGCGACCGACGTGGAAGGCAACAACCAGGCCCGCCAGCAGCAGCATAGAGGCCAGTTCAACCGCCAGAACGTACGGACCAAACAGCGCAATACCAACAGCCTTGGCGCTGATTGGCGTGCCGTCAATGCCCTGGTCGTTAACGCCCAGAATAGCGTAAACAATCACCACCAGCATGATGGCCGACAAAATTGCCGGGCCAATCCACACCTGCGGTTTTAACCATTGACGTTCCTGCTCAATTTCAGAGCCGCCCAGGTTGAGCATCATCACCACGAACACGAACAGCACCATAATGGCACCCGCGTAGACGATAATTTCCAGCGCACCGGCAAAATGCGCGCCCAGCGCAAAGAACACCCCGGAAATAGCCAGCAGCGAAATGATTAAATACAGCAACGCATGCACCGGATTGGTGTGCGTGATCACTCGCAGCGTAGCCAGGATGGCGATAAGGCCACAGATATAAAAAGCGAATTCCATTGCCCTCTCCTTACGGTAACAGGCTCTTGACGTCGATAGGCTTAGCTTCGTTCTCTGCTTCGCCCTTATCTTTGCCGTCGATTGCCATACCCGCCATCCGGTAGAAGTTATATTCCGGGTATTTGCCCGGACCGGAAATCAGCAGATCCTCTTTCTCGTACACCAGGTCCTGACGCTTGTACTCACCCAGCTCGAAGTCTGGAGTCAGCTGAATCGCCGTGGTTGGGCACGCTTCTTCACACAGACCGCAGAAAATGCAGCGTGAGAAGTTGATGCGGAAGAACTCAGGGTACCAGCGGCCGTCTACCGTCTCGGCTTTCTGCAGAGAGATACAGCCTACCGGACACGCTACCGCACACAGGTTACAGGCTACGCAGCGCTCGGAACCGTCCGGGTCGCGCGTCAGCACGATACGGCCACGGTAGCGCGGCGGCAGATATACCGGCTCTTCCGGATACATCCGGGTTTCGCGTTTGGCAAACGCGTGCAGGCCGATCATCCAGATACTGCGTACCTGGGTGCCAAAGCCTACGAGTAATTCTTTTAAGGTCATGATCTCAAAGCCCCTTATGGCTGCTGCCAGAGAATGACAGCCGCCGTTACCAACAAGTTGACGAGCGTCAGCGGCAGGCACACTTTCCAGCCGAAGGACATTACCTGGTCATAACGCGGACGCGGTAAGGACGCACGAATCAAAATGAACATCATCATGAAGAACGCGGTTTTCAGCGCGAACCAGATGAACGGCGGTAAGAACGGGCCATGCCAGCCACCAAAGAACAGCGTTACCATCAACGCGGAAATGGTGACGATACCGATGTACTCGCCCACGAAGAACAGACCGAATTTCATACCGGAATATTCAATGTGGTAACCGTCGGCCAGTTCCTGTTCGGCTTCTGGCTGGTCAAACGGGTGACGGTGACACACCGCCACGCCCGCGATAGCAAAGGTCACAAAACCAAAGAACTGCGGGATAACGTTCCAGATGTCGGCCTGGTTGTTGACGATGTCGGTCATGTTGAATGAACCGGCCTGCGCCACCACGCCCATCAGGGAGAGCCCCAGGAACACTTCGTAGCTCAGCGTCTGCGCGGAAGCACGCATCGCACCCAGCAGCGAGTATTTGTTGTTACTGGACCAGCCTGCGAACAGCACCGCGTACACCGCGAGGCCTGCCATCATCAGGAAGAACAGAATGCCGATGTTCAGGTCAGCCACCACCCAGGTCGGGCTGACGGGAACGATAGCAAACGCCAGCAGCAGCGAGGTAAAGGCGATCATCGGCGCCAGCGTAAAGATCACGCGGTCCGAGAAGCGCGGAACCCAGTCCTCTTTAAAGAACATCTTGATCATGTCCGCCACCAGCTGGAGTGAACCACCCCAGCCCACGCGGTTCGGTCCGTAACGGTTCTGGAACAGACCGAGCAGACGACGTTCACCAAAGCTCATGAACGCGCCGCAGGTGACGACCACCAGCAGAATGACGACCGCTTTCAGAATGCTCAGCAGGATGTCGATAAGATCCGGCGTTAACCAACTCATGCTTTTGCCTCCTGAAGGTTATCAAGATGCGCACCCGCCAGGACCGGCGCGATGCCAGGCATACCCATCGGCAGACCCACCTGCCCTGCTGACAGGCTTTCAGAAATAATCAGCGGCAGGCTGATTGTCTGGCCGTCGTAGCTAAAGGCAATGTTCGCACCCGCGTTAACGCCAAGCTTCGCGGCATCCGCCGGGTTGAGCTTGATGTACGGCTGCGGCATACGCTGCTGGAATACCGGAGAACGCTGGGACATTTCGTCGCTACCGAACAGATGGTAGTACGGCGCAATACGCCAGTGGCCTTCCTGAGCCTGGAAACGTTCCGGAACGGTAGAGAAGAAGTCCAGATCGGTTTCGGAGGCTTCAATCAGACGCACGCCCGGATCGCCGTGGCGCAGATGACCACCCACTTCAGCCTGGAATTTGTTCCATGCCTGTGGGGAGTTCCAGCCCGGTGCCCATGCAAACGGGATTTGCGAACGCGGCGCAGACGGCTGGTTGTTCCCTTCCATCGAGAAGGCGAACATGGTGTCTTTATCCTGCGGCTGACGCGGTTCGTGCACGCTGATGTTGGCACGCATCGCAGTACGACCGCTGTAGCGGTGCGGCTCACGCGCCAGTTTCTGGCCGCGAATACGGAAGCTTGCGTCAGGCGCGGCGTCTTTAATGCCCGCCAGCTGAGGCAGTTTCTTAACAACCGCGTCGATAACGTGGTCGAGCTGCGTCCAGTCCACTTCACGGCTCTGCACGGTGCTGTGCAGAGAGTGCAGCCAGCGCCAGCTTTCCAGCATCACGGTGTTGCTGTCGTAGTAGGCCGGGTCATAAACCTGGAAGAAGCGCTGTGCGCGGCCTTCGTTGTTGATCACCGTCCCGTCGCTTTCTGCGAAGCTTGCAGCAGAGAGCACCAGGTGTGCTTTGTCCATGATCGCGGTGCGCTGATGGTCGATAACCATCACCAGCGGTGCTTTGGAGAGCGCGGCGTCAACGCGAGCGGCGGAAGCGTGGCGATGCAGGTCATTTTCCAGCACTACCACCGCATCAGCAGAACCGGATTCCAGTTCGCTTAACGCTTCTTCCAGCGAGCCGCCGCCAATCATGCCCAGTCCGATGCTGTTCACCGCACGGGCAATCATGGTCACACCGACGTCAGCGCCACGGCCCTTCAGGGCTTTGGCAACGTTCGCTGCGGCCTGAATGATTTCAGCGCTACCGGCGTTGGTACCGGAAATGATCAGTGGTTTCTTCGCCCCCGCCAGCGCCTGAACAATCACGTCGACCTTGTTCTGCAGGTCGTGATCCAGTTCAACGGCCGGCGAGTTGCTGTCCAGCGCGTGGGCAATGGCAAAGCCGAGGCGAGCCTGATCTTCAACCGGTGCGCAGTAGGTCCACGCGGCGATATCGTCCAGACGGGTGTTGTCGACGTTAGTCACAAACAGAGGATGCTTCGCGCGTTGGCCGATGTTGAGGATCGCCGCAATCTGCCAGTCAGCCACTTTCTGCGCCGCTGCCATTTCACGTGCTTTACCCTTCACCGCCTGACGAACCGCCAGAGCCGCGCGTGCGCCGGTCTGCGTCAGGTCTTCCCCGAGCACAAGAACCGCATCATAGGATTCGATTTCGCGCAGCGCAGGCGTGTGTACACCGCCTTCACGCAGCACTTTCAGCACCAGTTGCAGACGTTCCTGCTCGCCATGGGCGATACCGGTATAGAAGTTTTCCGCCCCAACCAGCTCACGCAGCGCGAAGTTGCTTTCGATGCTGGCGCGCGGGGAGCCGATGCCGATCACTTTCTTCGACTGGCGCAGAATATCTGCCGCGCCCTGCATCGCCTGTTCAGCGTTGAGGGTAATGACGTCGTCGCCACGGCGCTGAACCGGCTGACGCGGACGGTCTTTCAGGTTCACATAGCCATAGCCAAAACGACCGCGATCGCAGAGGAAGTAGTGATTAACGGTACCGTTGTAACGGTTTTCGATACGACGCAGTTCACCGTAACGTTCACCCGGGCTGGTGTTACAGCCGAGGGAGCACTGCTGGCAGATGCTTGGCGCAAACTGCATGTCCCATTTACGGTTGTAACGCTCGGAGTGGGTTTTATCCGTGAACACGCCGGTCGGGCAGATTTCTACCAGGTTACCGGAGAATTCGCTTTCAAGCGTACCGTCTTCCGGACGACCGAAGTAAACGTTGTCATGCGCGCCATACACGCCCAGATCCTGACCGTCTGCATAATCTTTGTAGTAACGCACGCAGCGGTAGCAGGCGATGCAGCGGTTCATTTCGTGAGAGATGAACGGCCCTAGATCCTGATTTCGGTGAGTACGCTTGGTAAAGCGATAGCGACGGAAGCTGTGACCGGTCATGACGGTCATATCCTGAAGGTGGCAGTTACCACCCTCCTCACACACCGGACAGTCGTGTGGGTGGTTGGTCATCAACCACTCCACTACGCTTTCGCGGAACTGTTTGGCTTCTTCGTCATCAATCGAAATAAAAGTGCCTTCGGTGGCTGGCGTCATACAGGACATCACCAGTCGACCACGCGTGTCTTCCGCGTTTTGATATTGCTTCACCGCACACTGGCGGCAAGCACCGACGCTGCCCAGCGCCGGATGCCAGCAAAAGTACGGAATATCGAGGCCAAGAGACAGACAAGCTTCCAGCAGGTTGTCCGCCCCGTTGACTTCGTATTCTTTGCCGTCTACATGAATCGTAGCCATTAGCATGCTTCCAGTTGGCTCGGCCGAAACCGAGCGTTAATCAAAATTCTGTTTTTACCAGCGTGCTTTCAGCAGGTTCGGCTGAATACCATTGATAGAATGGGTATTGCTGAACGGCTGCTTGATGCCTGCTTCGAATTCGTCGCGGAAATATTTAATCGCGCTCTGCAGCGGCTCGACGGCACCCGGTGCGTGGGCACAGAAGGTTTTTCCTGGCCCTAAGAATCGACACAGTTGCTCAAGTGTCTCGATATCGCCAGGCTGGCCTTCGCCACGTTCGATAGCGCGCAGGATCTTCACGCTCCACGGCAGACCGTCACGGCATGGTGTACACCAGCCGCAGGACTCGCGGGCGAAGAACTCTTCCAGGTTACGCACCAGGGATACCATGCCGATCTCGTGGTCGACGGCCATCGCCAGCGCGGTACCCAGACGGCTGCCTGCTTTACCAATGCTTTCGAACTCCATTGGCAGGTCAAGGTGGGCTTCGGTTAAGAAGTCTGTCCCTGCCCCACCCGGCTGCCAGGCTTTGAATTTCAGGCCATCGCGCATGCCGCCGGCGTAGTCTTCAAGAATTTCACGTGCGGTGGTGCCGAACGGCAGCTCCCAGACGCCAGGATTCTTCACGCGACCGGAGAAGCCCATCAGCTTGGTACCGGCATCTTTACTTGATGAGATGCCCTGATACCACTCCACGCCGTTCGCAAGGATAGCCGGAACGTTACACAGGGTTTCGACGTTGTTTACACAGGTCGGTTTACCCCACACGCCGGAGCTTGCCGGGAACGGTGGCTTGGAGCGCGGGTTCGCGCGGCGGCCTTCCAGGGAGTTAATCAGCGCGGTTTCTTCACCGCAGATATAACGGCCGGCACCGGTGTGCACGAACAGCTCGAAGTCAAACCCGGTGCCCAGGATGTTTTTACCCAGCAGTCCGGCTTCAGTGGCTTCGGCAATCGCGCGACGCAGGTTTTCAGCCGCTTCGATGTATTCACCGCGCAGGAAGATGTAGCCACGGTACGCTTTCAGCGCGAACGCTGAGATCAGCATGCCTTCCACCAGCAGGTGCGGCAGCTGTTCCATCAGCAGGCGGTCTTTATAGGTACCCGGCTCCATTTCATCGGCGTTACACAGCAGGTAACGGATGTTCATGGATTCATCTTTCGGCATCAGGCTCCACTTCAGACCGGTGGAGAAGCCCGCACCGCCGCGCCCTTTCAGGCCAGAATCTTTTACCGCATTAACGATGTCGTCTGGCGCCATGCCGCCGAGGGCTTTACGCGCACCGGCATAGCCGTTTTTGCTCTGATATTCGTCGAGCCAGACCGGCTGTTTGTCATCGCGCAGACGCCAGGTCAGCGGATGCGTCTCAGCAGTACGAATTACAGTTTTCATTTGTACTGCTCCAGCAGGTCAGGAATCGCTTCCGGCGTCAGATGGCTGTGAGTGTCCTCATCAATCATCATGGTCGGTCCCTTGTCGCAGTTACCCAGGCAGCAGGTTGGCAGCAGGGTAAAGCGTCCGTCGAACGTGGTCTGGCCCGGCTTAATATTAAGTTTCTTCTCAATCGCAGCCTGAATGCCCTGATAACCGGTAATGTGGCAGACAACGCTGTCACAGTAGCGGATCACATGGCGGCCGACTGGCTGACGAAAGATCTGGCTGTAGAACGTGGCTACGCCTTCTACGTCACTCGCCGGAATGCCCAGCACTTTTGCGATCTCATAGATCGCCCCATCCGGCACCCAACCACGCTGTTTCTGTACGATTTTCAGCGCTTCAATGGACGCCGCACGCGGGTCTTCGTAGTGGTGCATCTCGTGCTCAATGGCGGCACGCTCTGCTTCACTCAGCTCAAAAGCCTCGGTTTGTGGTTGTTGATTCTCGTGCATAATTAGCGGTCCACATCTGACATAACAAAATCGATACTACCCAGATACACAATCAGGTCGGAGACCAGACTGCCGCGAATAGCGGCCGGGATCTGCTGCAGGTGCGCAAAGCTTGGCGTACGCACGCGGGTACGGTAGCTCATGGTGCTGCCGTCGCTGGTGAGGTAGTAGCTGTTGATACCCTTGGTCGCTTCAATCATCTGGAAGGATTCTTGTGCCGGCATGACCGGGCCCCAGGAAACCTGCAAGAAGTGGGTGATCAGGGTTTCGATATGTTGCAGCGTGCGCTCTTTCGGTGGCGGCGTCGTCAGCGGGTGATCCGCCTTGAACGGGCCTTCCGGCATGTTGTTGAGGCACTGCTCAAGGATGCGCAGGCTCTGGCGCAGCTCTTCCACTTTCAGCATCACGCGGGTGTAGCAGTCGGAAACGCCGCCGCCAACCGGGACTTCAAAGTCGAAGTTCTCGTAGCCAGAGTAAGGACGGGCTTTACGCACGTCGAAATCAATACCGGTTGCGCGCAGGCCAGCACCTGTGGTTCCCCACTCCAGCGCCTCTTTCGCGCCGTAGGCAGCAACGCCCTGGGAGCGGCCTTTCAGGATGGAGTTACGCAGCGCGGCTTTCTCGTAAGACGCCAGACGTTTCGGCATCCAGTCGAGGAATTCACGCAGCAGGCGGTCCCAGCCGCGCGGCAGATCGTGCGCCACGCCGCCGATGCGGAACCAGGCCGGGTGCATACGGAACCCGGTAATCGCTTCCACCAGATCGTAAATTTTCTGACGGTCGGTAAAGGCGAAGAAGACCGGCGTCATCGCGCCGACGTCCTGAATGAACGTGGAGATGTACAGCAGGTGGCTGTTAATACGGAACAGTTCAGACAGCATCACGCGAATCACGTTAACGCGATCCGGGACGGTGATGCCTGCCAGTTTCTCAACGGCCAGCACGTATGGCATCTCGTTTACGCAGCCGCCGAGGTATTCGATACGGTCGGTATACGGAATGTAGCTGTGCCAGGACTGACGCTCGCCCATCTTCTCAGCACCACGGTGGTGGTAGCCAATGTCAGGCACGCAGTCGACAATCTCTTCGCCGTCAAGCTGAAGAATAATACGGAATGCACCGTGCGCAGACGGGTGGTTTGGACCGAGGTTAAGGAACATGAAGTCCTCGTTTTCGGTGCCGCGCTTCATGCCCCAGTCTTCCGGCTTGAAGGTCAGCGCTTCCATCTCCAGATCCTGCTTGGCTTTGGTCAGCTCAAACGGGTCGAATTCGGTGGCGCGTGCCGGGTAGTCTTTACGCAGCGGGTGGCCGGTCCAGGTCTGCGGCATCATAATGCGCGTCAGATGCGGGTGGCCGTCGAAGGTCATGCCGAACATTTCCCAGGTTTCACGCTCGTACCAGTTAGCGTTCGGGAAAAGTTTGGTGATCGTCGGCAGATGCATGTCGTTTTCAGACAATGCCACCTTGAGCATGATATCCGTGTTGCGGTCTATTGAGATCAGGTGGTAGAAAACGGAAAAATCCGCAGCAGGGAGACCCTGGCGGTGCGTTCTCAGACGTTCGTCCATGCCGTGTAAGTCAAACAGCATGACGTAAGGTTTTGGCAATTTCTTGAGGAAATCGACAACTTCCAGTAATTGCTCACGCTTCACCCAAACAACGGGTACCCCGGTGCGGGTGGCCTGAACAGTAAAGGCATCCGGCCCAAAACGGTTGCGCAGTTCGCCAATGACGGGGTCATCGAGATGATCCCGGGTCTGCCAGGCGGCTTCTTGCGCGGTTAAGTCGGTCATATTGTTCACCATTGCAAATGGTCCGTGGTGACTGTTAAGCCTGGCTTCGCGCTATTTGAGTAGTGATATGCGAAGGTGTTCTCCAGGCCCACAGGCGCAAATTAAATTTCGTCAGGCGTACGCAGGTTGGTGACGGCAATACGTTCACCACGTTTACGCTCGCGCTCAGACTGCATGTTCGCGCGATAGACACCTTGATCGCCAACAACCCAGGAGAGCGGACGGCGTTCTTTACCGATTGACTCCTGCAGCAGCATCAGCGCCTGCATATAGGCCTCTGGACGCGGCGGGCAGCCCGGGATGTACACATCCACCGGAATGAACTTATCAACGCCCTGCACAACGGAATAAATGTCGTACATACCGCCGGAGTTTGCACATGCGCCCATGGAGATAACCCATTTTGGCTCCAGCATCTGGTCATAAAGACGCTGAATAACCGGTGCCATCTTGGTAAAGCAGGTCCCGGCCACCACCATCAGGTCAGCCTGACGTGGAGAAGCACGCAGTACCTCGGCCCCAAAACGCGCAACGTCATGCACCGCAGTGAATGACGTCACCATTTCAACGTAGCAGCAAGAAAGGCCAAAGTTGTATGGCCAGATGGAGTTCTTACGACCCCAGTTGACCATATCGTGCATGGCATGTTCGAGCTTGCCCATGTACACGCTTTTGTTGACTTCTTGCTCCAGGGGGTCGGTTACGATCTCCTGTTTTTGCAGGGGGTAACGGTCATTCTCACCGTTAGGATCTATGCGGGTGAGCGTATAATCCATCTTATTGCCTCGCTGTTACTGCTGACGATTAGAGATACTGTTTTCCGGGTTGATGTGTTCACGGCGTGAACGCACAGGTGTCCAGTCCAGCGCGCCAATACGCACCAGATAAACCAGACCGGCCAGTAACACTAAAATGAAAATTGCGGCCTCGACAAAGCCCACCCAACCACTTTCGCGAATGGAGGTAGACCACGCGAAGAGGTAAAGCGCTTCCACGTCGAAAATGACGAAGAACATGGCTACCAGGTAGAACTTGGCAGACAGGCGTAAGCGAGCGGTACCTACTGAATCAATACCTGATTCGAAAGGTGTGTTCTTGTGCCTTGCGCGGGCGCGACCGCCCAGGAACCAGCCGCCGACTAACATCAGGCAGCACAGGCCAATGGCTACAATAAGAAAGATTGCGAATGCCCAGTGATGAGCGATGACTTCTGTGGATGTTGACATACTCATTGCTTACTCATCAAAAGTGATACCGACGACACTGCTCTTGCTGGCAGATGGGCATCACATCGATTCATGGGGAGGAACAAAATAACCTTACACTAACTGTCAGAAATGAGACATAGACAGCAAAATGATGGGGTTTTTTACTCCTTTCTATAACCTTTTGTCAACTTTAACAAAGGTTTCTTCACATTAAATTACAACGTGCGATTCTCATTAACATTTGGTGCCCTTTAACCCTGGTGGGTACATGACTTTACGTCAAATGCATCTTGTTGAATCGTGTCCGTTTTGGAAGTAAAAAAAATAACCCTCCTATTTTGACAGGATTTGCCAACGATTCCTCCCCCCAAATGGGAGTATTTTCTTGATCTGAGACACGCTTTTGTTAATTCAATCAAAAAAACAGCAACATATTTCCTGTTTTTTTAACATCGGCGGGGTATTAGGCAAGTTAGAAGAGGTATCGTTTATAACTTAACCAAAAGCATTTTCTGCATTGATAAATAAGCGGTATTTGCTTTAACCCTGCTCCGTTCGCGGTTATGAATAGCAAAAAAAACCACTCGCAGGAAAAAATCATGCGAGTGGCTCTTTTTTGCACTTACATTTTGTTACGAGAATTTTGGGGGAATGATCACTCAAAATCCCTTTCCACAATCAGGGAGTCATCCCCTCCTTCCGGAGTAACAGGCGCGTACTGCCATGGATTGTGATAGTTTTCCATTGCCTCGAATACCACTTTCGCTAGCTCGTTGTTGCTGGCGGCATTATGGCACAGCAGGTACTCCGTATCCGGCAACGACGGGAGTCCCTCAGATTGACCCAGCACACGCAGATCGGGGCTCATCATCTCCACCGGACGGGCTGTTACGCCAAGTCCGGCCTTCACTGCCGCTCGTACCGCAGGCAACGTTGACGCAACGTACGCCAGGCGCCACGGAATACTGGCTTCGTTGAGCGCAGTCAGCACCATATCGCGGAACGGACTAGGATCGTCCAGCAGGACCAGGGGTATTGGCTCACCTTTTTGCAATACGTACTCCGCGGCACAGTACCAGTGCGTAGGAGAAGTACGCAGCGTCAGGCAGTCATACTGGCCAGGTCGATGCGTGGTGACCACCAGGTCAACCTCGTTTTCTTTCAGCATCTCAACCATGAAGGCATTGCGTTTAACGCTAACGTCCAGGGCAAGCTTCGGATAAACCGAGCTAATTCGGTTGAGAAGGAAGGGCAAAATGGTATCTGCTGATTCATCTGACGCCCCTAATGTTAACACTCCCTGAAGGTTGCTAAACATTAATGACATACAGGCTTCATCATTAAAGCGCAGTATCTTTCTGGCATAACCCAGAAGCTGAATACCATGTTCTGTTAAAAGCTTATTACGTCCATGACGCGCAAAAAGCTCTTTACCAACCAGTTGTTCCAGCCGCTGCATTTGCTGACTCACGGCGGACTGGGTACGGCAAACGGCGGCAGCAGCTGCTGCAAAAGTGTTGAGATCGGCGACCGCAACAAACGTTCTCAGCAGATCGAGGTCGAGATTCATTATCGGACGATTTGCATTTATCATATCTTTTCACTTTCAGGTTGCTCGTGCGGAGCTGCCCGGGTTGAAGCTGTGTGTAACAGTTAAGCAATTCCTTCTGAAGAGTTTCCCTCGCGTCCCGGCCCGGCAGACTGCCTGACAGATAGTTATTGTACTTTGGTATATCAACAGTCAGAAATCACGTTTCATGACGTTATTTTTATTCTCTTGCGTTCAGGATATTTCGTTATCTGAAGGTAGATGTAAATTCCATTAAGAGTAAGACATGTTTTCTGCCATCTATATCGCAGCGTTGCCAGCGTAGCAAGATGTGACTTACCCAATCAGCCAGAGATTACTTTAACAATAACAATCGATTAATACAGGAAGGCAGAAGCTGATATACGTAACAGGCCTATCGCTACGCTGCATTCCCAAAACACATCTTAACCCAAATCCACTATATTTATAAGTCTTATTGCAATATAACGGATTTAACGCCAATGATAAGCAACTACACTCTTTTTATTAAAATTAACGAAAGTTGCATTTTCGTCGTTAATAATAAATAAAGTTTAATTTAGATTCAGGCCATTCATTAATAACACTTAACATTAATTTCACATGAGTAACTTTTAACCTGGCTTTGCTAATAGAGCAAACTGTATCTCAGCATTCAGGTTTTACGAATGGTCACTCAGGGGGACTAACGCTTCAGCCCGGATCGTCTTTTTATTTAAATCAGAATAATATTAATATTTATGTGAAACTTTCAGCATAAAAAACCCAACATTAAGCGTTTTCACGGTAATTTCAGGCGCAAAATCACTCCATCATTAGATTAAGCAATCACAGCAGTGCTGCCTGGTTGGACAAAATCTTCTTCTGTGCGCCCTTCAAAACGAAGCGCGGTGGGAGTACATTGTTCCGTGCTGCTTCCACGGCAGGAAGTTGCAATAATAGCGAAAAGGTTAAAGGTTCATGTCCCCTATCGAAAAATCCAGCAAGCTCGACAACGTCTGTTACGACATCCGTGGCCCGGTACTCAAAGAGGCAAAACGCCTTGAAGAGGAAGGCAATAAGGTTCTGAAACTCAACATCGGCAACCCCGCGCCATTTGGTTTTGAAGCGCCGGATGAGATCCTGGTGGATGTGATCCGTAACCTGCCCACTGCACAAGGCTACTGCGATTCAAAAGGGCTCTACTCCGCCCGTAAAGCCATTATGCAGCACTACCAGGCTCGCGGTATGCGCGACGTCACCGTTGAAGATATCTACATTGGCAACGGTGTCTCGGAGCTGATCGTTCAGGCGATGCAGGCGCTCCTGAACAGCGGCGATGAAATGCTGGTTCCCGCTCCAGACTATCCGCTGTGGACGGCTGCGGTATCGCTCTCCAGCGGTAAAGCGGTGCACTATCTTTGCGATGAATCGTCGGACTGGTTCCCGGATCTGGATGACATTCGCGCCAAAATAACACCGCGCACCCGGGGAATCGTGATCATTAACCCGAATAACCCGACGGGCGCGGTCTATTCAAAAGAGCTGCTGATGGAGATCGTCGAGATCGCCCGCCTGCACAACCTGATCATCTTTGCCGACGAGATTTACGACAAGATCCTGTACGACGCGGCGCAGCACCACTCTATCGCCGCGCTGGCGCCCGATCTGCTGACGGTCACCTTTAACGGACTGTCTAAAACTTACCGCGTTGCAGGTTTCCGTCAGGGCTGGATGGTACTGAACGGTCCGAAAAAACATGCGAAAGGCTACATTGAAGGGCTGGAGATGCTGGCATCCATGCGTCTGTGCGCCAACGTACCGGCGCAACATGCGATCCAGACAGCACTCGGGGGCTATCAAAGCATCAGCGAGTTTATCGTTCCAGGCGGCCGCCTCTATGAACAGCGCAACCGTGCATGGGAATTAATTAATGATATTCCGGGCGTCTCCTGCGTGAAGCCTAACGGCGCGCTGTATATGTTCCCGAAAATCGACGCGAAGCGCTTCAATATTCACGACGACCAGAAAATGGTGCTCGACTTCCTGTTGCAGGAAAAAGTGCTGCTGGTTCAGGGGACGGCGTTTAACTGGCCGTGGCCGGATCACGTGCGTATTGTAACCCTGCCGCGCGAAGACGATCTCGAAATGGCCATCAGCCGCTTCGGGCGATTCCTCTCGGGGTACCATCAGTAACGCTGACTTTCCGCCGGGTGGCGCTGCGCTTACCCGGCCTGTAACATCTGCAAATTTGCATCTTCCCTCCCCTCCCCGCACAATGAAGTCCGTCGCAGTGAAGACATAAGGTAACCTATGAGTCAGAGTCATTTCTTTGCCCACCTCTCCCGCCTGAAACTCATCAACCGCTGGCCGCTGATGCGCAACGTGCGCACTGAAAATGTGTCTGAGCACAGTTTGCAGGTTGCTATGGTCGCTCATGCGCTGGCCGCGATTAAAAACCGCAAATTCAACGGGCAGGTTAATGCCGAACGTATCGCCCTGCTGGCGTTGTACCACGATGCATCGGAAGTGCTGACCGGGGATCTGCCTACGCCGGTGAAATATTTCAACTCGCAGATTGCCCAGGAATATAAGGCCATTGAGAAGATTGCCCAGCAGAAGCTGATCGATATGGTGCCTGATGAGCTGCGTGATATCTTCGGGCCACTGATCGACGAGCATCAGTATACGGAAGAGGAGAAATCCCTGGTTAAGCAGGCCGATGCGCTGTGCGCCTACCTGAAATGTCTGGAAGAGTTATCCGCGGGGAATAACGAGTTCCTGCTGGCGAAAACGCGCCTGGAGAAAACGCTCGACTCCCGCCGTAGCGAAGAGATGGATTACTTTATGCAGGTGTTTGTGCCGAGCTTCCATTTGTCGCTGGATGAGATCAGTCAGGATTCGCCGCTGTAGTTTTTCGCCCAGCGGCGCTGCGCTTGCAGGGCCTACGAATCACGTAGGCCGGGTAAGGCGTAGCCGCCACCCGGCGATGTTCTCAGAACGGGAATAACACCGGAATCAGCACCACGCATACCAGCATCACCAGCACGGTGAACGGCACGCCCAGCTTTACAAAATCGCTGAATCGATAGTTTCCCGGCCCCAGCACCAGGGTATTGACCGGGGAAGATACCGGCGTCATAAATGCCGCGGACGCCGCCATCGCTACCACCATCGCAAACGGATAGGGCGAAACGCCCATCGATTTTGCCATCGCCAGCGCAATAGGCGCCATCAGCACCGCCGTTGCGGTATTGGAGATGAACAAACCAATGGTGGCGCACATGACGAACAGGCAAACCATCATCAGGTACGGACCATATCCCCCGCCCGCGTCCATTAAGCCTTTTACGATCAAATCCACCCCGCCGGTTTTCTGTAGCGCCAGGGCGAAGGGCATCATCCCAACGATGAGAATGATGCTTGGCCAGTGAATCGCTTTGTAAGCGCTTTCGGCGTCGATACAGCGGAATTTGCCCATTAACAGACAGGCGATTATCGCCGCCACCGGGTTAGGGATCTCGTCCGTCAGCATCAACGCGACCATCAACACCAGGCAAAAAATCGCATGGGGCGCCTGACTGTGCGCCGGTGACGCGTCGCTCTCTTCAATCGGCATATTCAGCACCACAAAATCGCGGCCTTTCTGCCCGAGCTGGCTAATCAGTTTCCAGTTGCCGACCACGAGGAAGATATCCCCCAGCAGGATCGGCTCATCCACCACCGCCCCTTCAAGGGCTACGCCATCGCGCTTCAGGCCCACCACGTTGAGGCCATAGCGGGTACGAAAGCCGATTTCGCGCACGGTTTTGCCCAATAACTCCGATTCCGGGATCAGCGACACCTCGGCCATTCCCACATCCAGCGCCCGGTCGGAGAAATACTCGCCGCGCAGCACCATCGGCTCCAGCAGCTGCTCGCTACAAAACTCTCGCAGATCCACGTCCGCGGTGGACATATCAATCAGCAGGACGTCACGCGCGCGAAACTCTGACACCCCATTCACGTTAACGATTACCCGACGAAAACGACGCCAGCGCTCAACCCCGATGACGTTCGCGCCATAGCGTTCGCGTAGCTTAAGGTCGTCCAGCCGCTGGCCTATCATCGGCGAACCGGGGCGGATAGCCAGCCGACGGGCGCGCCCGGTCAGACGGTACTCTTTGATCAAATCGCGAAAAGTTCGCCGCTTCCAGCCCTCTTTGGCTTTGTCCTGCTTCTCCCCTTTCAGCGCGAAACGGGTCAACAGCATATAGATAATGCCCATCACCAGTACAACCAGCCCGATCGGCGTGACGCTGAAAAAGCTAAACCCCTCAAGCCCCTCACGGATCAGTTCGCTGTTCACGACGAGGTTCGGCGGGGTCGCGACCAGCGTCATCATGCCGCTGATGAGCCCGGCAAAGCTCAACGGCATCATCAGCCGCGACGGGGAGATCTGCATCCTCATGCAGACGCTCAGCACAACCGGAATAAAGATGGCCACGACCCCCGTCGAGCTCATAAACGCACCCAGTCCGGCGACCGTCAGCATCAGGTAAATCAGCATTTTGGTTTCGCTGCTGCCCGCCACTTTAACCAGCCACGACCCCATCATTGTCGCCACGCCGGTGCGTACCAGCCCGTCGCCAATAATAAACAGGGCGGCAATCAAAATAACGTTGGGATCGCTAAACCCGGAAAAGGCTTCCGGCAGGGAAAGGGTACCGCTCAGAACGAACGCGACAATCACAAACAGGGCGACGGCATCCATGCGCACCTTGCCCGTGGCAAAAAGAATGATGGCGATTAACAGCAGGCTCAGGACCCAAATCAGTTCACCGTTCACAACATGTCCTTGTCAGTGGAGGAGAAGCAATTCTGCCATAAAAAAGCCCCGGTAATGCGGGGCTATATCATGGGATTACATTTTTAGCGAGACGGTTACAACGCCGTCTGATGCCTTCGAGACGTCGATGGCGGTCAGAGTATTAAGCACAAAATCTGCCTCCTCCAGCCGGGGGGACCCCGCCGGGACGTTAACGGCAATGACGTGGCTTCCGGCGTTCAGCCCGGCCAGCACGCCTGCCGCCGCGTCTTCCACCACCACGCACTCCGCTGGCGCAAGGCCGAGCAGTTCAGCGCCGAGCAGAAACGCATCCGGTTCGGGCTTGCCGCGCTTTACGCGCTCAGCGGTAATGAAGACGTCCGGCGTCGGTAAACCGGCCGCCTTATGGCGGGCATGCGCGACAGGAACCGAGCCGGAGGTGACGATAGCCCACGGGATCTGCGCTTCATTCAGATGCTCAAGCAATTCGCGCGCACCGGGCAGCGCGGTGATGCCCTCAGTATCGGTAGCTTCAATCTGCTCCAGATATTTGAACTCCGCCTGAATCTCTTCCTCAGAACGTCCCGCCAGGAAGTGCCGCAATGAGGTAATGGCCTGTTTGCCATGGATGAAATTCAGTACATCCTGATGGTCGATGCCGTGCCTGTCGGCCCAATGACACCAGGAACGCTCCACTACCGGCAGCGAATCCACCAGCGTACCGTCCAGATCAAACAGAAAACCTTTACACTGCACACGCACCTCCGTCAGGCATTAATGATTTGTTGAATTTCGTTGCTGCTTAAATGGTACTGACGCGGACAGGCGTGCCACGCGCTCAGCATACGTTGATACTTATCCCACATCGGGGTCTGGGCGTTGAAGCCGTGCGTACCCGCATCAAAATGGGTGTAGCGCCCTTCGGTGTTCACCATAAAGCGCACATAGCTCAGATAGCGCGCTTCTGTCGCGGCATCAAAGCCCAGGAACGTTACGCGGCGCTCGTCAATGGACTGCTGGTCTTTCAGATTGGTCCAGGACACATGCAGCGCATGGTACATCTCCATGATGTCGATAACGATACGGCAGGTTTCCTCTTTCAGTTCGCCAAATTCGCGATCCAGTTCGCGCATCTGCAAGCCAAAACCACGTTCAACAATGGTTTGCAGGCGGCTGTAGCGCGCAGCGTTATCGGGATCAAGCATAGTCATCATCTTGTACTGGTTAGACAAAATCAGACGTTGAGCATGGGTCATTTCCATCTTTCGACTCCTGTAGCGCATTGCACTGTAAAAAAAAGACACGGTAACTGATTGTTACTGTGCCTTCTTTTGGTCGTCGTTTCGATGATCAATCACAAGTCATCGAGGAATGTTTTATCAAGCTGTTTAAACGCGCGCTTGAGGGTGTCCGCCAGCGCCTGATAATCCGGCTTGCCTTCAACCGGGGCGAGCGCCTGGCCGGCCTCCTCCAGTTTTCCACGCACTTCATAAAACCAGTGTAAAATAGAAGGCGGAAGTGGCGTGACGGAACGTTTACCTAACCACCACAATCCCTGCATCGGCAGGCTTAACGCAAAGAGCGCCGTCGCGACGGCAGGTCCAAGCTGTCCACCCAGCGCAATTTGCCAGCAAAGAGTAAAGACAGCGATCGGGGGCATAAAGCGAATCGCATAGCGCGTGGCGCGAATAGTGCGATTTTCAATAAACATGGGCGCGAGGCGCTTTTCCATCGGCCATGTCTTTGCGTAATGCTGTCCCCGACGAAACAGACTAAAAAAGTTCACGGACGGGATTTCAGGTGTTGACATGGCTGTACCTCAACTTCACATATAAAAATTAAAATTTTCGTGCAAAACCACAACAGGCTATGACAACGTTCAAAATATTTTGTCATCGCTACCCCGTATCGGGTATCCTGTGCCAGCCTGATAGGCCGTAGACGAGAAGCGTTAACTCGTCAAATTATCGCATATTATGCCATTGTCTGAAAAATGTTCAAAATGGCTTAAAATCATAGGTATTTCTTCCATCCTGCCAGAATGTTCGTTTGGCATGATGTTAATCATAAATGTCTGAGTCAGCATGCGTTACGCTTTAGACTCATTGACGTTTTTTTAGCCACGTATCAATTATAGGTACTTCCATGTCGAGTAAGTTAGTACTGGTTCTGAACTGCGGTAGCTCTTCACTGAAATTCGCCATCATCGATGCGCTCAACGGTGATGAGTACCTCTCTGGTTTGGCCGAATGTTTCCATCTGCCTGAAGCACGTATCAAGTGGAAGATGGACGGCAGCAAACAAGAAGCGGCTTTAGGTGCAGGCGCCGCTCACAGTGAAGCGCTGAACTTTATCGTTAACACTATTCTGGCACAAAAACCAGAACTGTCTGCTCAGCTGACTGCGATTGGTCACCGTATCGTCCACGGCGGCGAAAAATACACCAGCTCCGTGGTAATCGACGACTCTGTGATTCAGGGCATCAAAGACTCTGCGTCTTTCGCACCGCTGCATAACCCGGCTCACCTGATCGGTATCGCTGAAGCACTGAAATCCTTCCCGAATCTGAAAGATAAAAACGTGGCCGTGTTTGACACCGCGTTCCATCAGACCATGCCGGAAGAGTCTTACCTCTATGCCCTGCCATACAGCCTGTACAAAGAGCACGGCGTACGTCGCTACGGCGCACACGGCACCAGCCACTTCTATGTGACTCAGGAAGCCGCAAAAGTACTGAACAAGCCGGTTGAAGAAGTCAACATCATCACCTGCCACCTGGGCAACGGTGGTTCTGTTTCTGCTATCCGCAACGGTAAGTGTGTTGATACCTCTATGGGTCTGACCCCGCTGGAAGGTCTGGTGATGGGTACCCGTTCCGGTGATATCGACCCGGCGATCATCTTCCACCTGCACGACACCCTGGGCATGAGCGTTGACGACATCAACAAAATGCTGACCAAAGAGTCTGGCCTGCTGGGTCTGACCGAAGTCACCAGCGACTGCCGTTACGTTGAAGACAACTACGCAGAAAAAGCTGACGCTAAACGTGCAATGGACGTTTATTGCCACCGTCTGGCGAAGTACATCGGTTCTTACACCGCGCTGATGGACGGTCGTCTGGACGCGGTTATCTTCACCGGCGGCATCGGTGAGAACGCGGCAATGGTACGTGAGCTGTCCCTGGGCAAACTGGGCGTACTGGGCTTCGAAGTCGATCACGAGCGTAACCTGGCTGCCCGCTTCGGCAAGTCTGGCTTCATCAACAAAGAAGGCACCCGCCCGGCTATCGTTATCCCAACTAACGAAGAGCTGGTCATCGCGCAAGACGCGTGCCGCCTGACTGCCTGATTCCACACCGCCAGCAATGCTGGCGGTGCTGTTTTGTAGCCCGCCCAACGCGGCGGTAACGAAAGAGGATAAACCGTGTCCCGTACTATTATGCTGATCCCTACCGGAACCAGCGTCGGCCTGACCAGCGTCAGCCTCGGCGTGATCCGCGCTATGGAACGCAAAGGCGTTCGTCTGAGCGTCTTTAAGCCTATCGCCCAGCCACGTGCCGGTGGCGATGCGCCAGACCAGACCACCTCCATCGTTCGTAAGAACTCCAATCTGCCAGCGGCTGAACCGCTGAAGATGAGCCACGTTGAATCTCTGCTCTCCAGCAACCAGAAAGACGTGCTGATGGAAGAGATCATCGCCAACTACCACGCAAACGCGCAGGACGCTGAAGTGGTGCTGGTTGAAGGCCTGGTCCCGACCCGTAAACACCAGTTTGCCCAGTCTCTGAACTTTGAAATCGCGAAAACCCTGAACGCAGAGATTGTTTTCGTGATGTCTCAGGGCACTGACACCCCAGAGCAGCTGAAAGAGCGTATCGAACTGACGCGCAGCAGCTTCGGCGGTGCGAAAAACACCAGCATCACCGGCGTGATTGTTAACAAGCTGAACGCGCCAGTAGATGAGCAGGGCCGTACGCGTCCTGACCTGTCCGAAATCTTCGACGACTCTTCCAAAGCGAAAGTCATCAAAGTTGACCCGGCCAAGCTGCAGGATTCCAGCCCACTGCCGGTGCTGGGTGCGGTGCCATGGAGCTTCGATCTGATTGCCACCCGTGCAATCGATATGGCGCGTCACCTGAATGCCACCATCGTTAACGAAGGCGATATCAACACCCGCCGCGTGAAGTCCGTGACCTTCTGCGCGCGCAGCATTCCGCACATGCTGGAACACTTCCGCGCAGGTTCCCTGCTGGTGACCTCTGCTGACCGTCCAGACGTGCTGGTTGCAGCGTGCCTGGCTGCGATGAACGGCGTGGAAATCGGTGCGATCCTGCTGACCGGTGCCTACGAGATGGACCCGCGCGTCAGCAAGCTGTGCGAACGTGCGTTCGCCACTGGCCTGCCAGTCTTCATGGTGAACACCAACACCTGGCAGACCTCCCTGAGCCTGCAAAGCTTCAACCTCGAAGTGCCGGTTGATGACCACGAGCGTATCGAGAAAGTTCAGGAATACGTTGCGGGCTACATCAACGCAGACTGGATCGAATCCCTGACGGCGACGTCCGAGCGCAGCCGTCGTCTGTCTCCTCCAGCCTTCCGTTACCAGCTGACCGAGCTGGCGCGTAAAGCGGGCAAACGCGTGGTTCTGCCAGAAGGTGACGAACCACGTACCGTTAAAGCGGCGGCCATCTGTGCAGAGCGCGGTATCGCGACCTGTGTGCTGCTGGGTAACCCGGATGAGATCAACCGCGTTGCGGCGTCTCAGGGCGTTGAGCTGGGCGCTGGCATTGAGATCGTTGACCCGGAAGTGGTTCGCGAAAGCTACGTTGCCCGCCTGGTTGAGCTGCGTAAGAACAAGGGCATGACCGAAGCCGTTGCGCGCGAGCAGCTGGAAGACAACGTCGTGCTGGGTACGCTGATGCTGGAGCAGGACGAAGTTGACGGCCTGGTTTCCGGTGCGGTTCACACCACCGCGAACACCATCCGTCCACCGTTGCAGCTGATCAAAACCGCACCGGGCAGCTCTCTGGTCTCCTCCGTGTTCTTCATGCTGCTGCCTGAACAGGTTTACGTTTATGGCGACTGCGCGATCAACCCGGACCCAACCGCAGAGCAGCTGGCAGAAATCGCTATCCAGTCTGCGGACTCCGCGACTGCCTTCGGTATCGAACCGCGCGTCGCGATGCTCTCCTACTCCACCGGTACTTCTGGTGCAGGCAGCGACGTAGAGAAAGTCCGTGAAGCAACCCGCATTGCGCAGGAAAAACGTCCGGATCTGATGATCGACGGCCCGCTCCAGTACGATGCCGCGGTAATGGCTGACGTTGCGAAATCTAAAGCGCCTAACTCGCCGGTTGCAGGTCGCGCTACCGTGTTCATCTTCCCGGATCTGAACACCGGTAACACCACCTATAAAGCGGTACAGCGTTCAGCAGACCTGATCTCCATCGGGCCAATGCTGCAAGGTATGCGCAAGCCTGTGAACGACCTGTCTCGTGGTGCGCTGGTTGACGATATCGTCTACACCATCGCGCTGACGGCGATCCAGTCTTCGCAGCAGCAGTAAGCTAAAAAGCCCGGTGGCGCTAGCGCTTACCGGGCCCAGGGTTTTGTAGGCCGGATAAGCGAAGCGCCATCCGGCAAAAAAAGGCGACCACTCAACGGGTCGCCTTTTTTATTACAGCAACTCACGCGCCGCCGACACAATGTCATGTGCCGTCAGGCCATACTCCTTCTGCAGGAAGTCCTGCGTGCCTACCTGACCGTAACGCTCCTTCACCCCAACCCGCCGCATCGGCACCGGACAGGTTTCCACCAGCACTTCCGCCACCGCCGACCCCAGCCCGTTGTGAATGCTGTGGTTTTCGCAGGTCACAATACGCCTGGTTTTCTCGGCATAATTTTTCACCAGCATCCGATCGATGGGCTTCAGAGTAAACATGTCGATGACCGCTGCGCTTACCCCCTCCTGCTCCAGCTGGCGCGCCGCCTCCAGCGCTTCCGCCACCATAATGCCGTTAGCAATCAGGGTAATATCGGTTCCCTCGCGCAGCACGTTGCCCTTGCCGATGGTGAAGGTTGACCCCGGGGCATAGACGCTCGGCGCCTGTTTACGGATGGTCCGCACCCAGTAGAAGCCTTCCAGGTCGATAAGCTGACGCAGCACATCTTCGAACATCACCGCATCGGTCACCTCCAGCACCACTGAATGCGCCAGACCGCGCACGATGCCCATATCCTCAAACGACATATGCGTCCCGCCGTTGTGGCAGGCCGTCACGCCCGCATCCGAGGCAATCACCTTCACGTTATTGCGCTGGTAGTCCAGGGACATAAACAGCTGGTCGAAGCAGCGACGGCTGGCAAAGGCGGTAAAGATATGGACGAACGGCTTACGTCCGGTGAGCGACAGCCCGGCGGCCGTCCCAATCACGTTGGCCTCCATAATGCCGCAGTTGATGACGTGCTGTGGATAATCACGCGCTACGCCGTCCATCGCCATCGAACTCATCAGATCCGCTTCGAGCGCAATAATCTCGCTCCCGGCCTCAATCTGTTTTGCCACAAAACCCGCATAGACCTTACGCATCTCAACCGAATCTTTCTGTCCTGTCGGTGCAACCTTAATCATGTGAAGCCTCCAGTTGGCGAATCGTCTCGTTGAGCGCCGCTTTGCTTTCCTCAGTTAATCGCAGGTGATGCGAGTTGCTGAGCTGTTCCAGGTATGGCACCCCCTGCCCTTTGATGCTGTCGAGGATCACCACTCGCGGACGCGCATCGGTCGCAGGGATCGGTGCGGTCACCTCCAGCAGCGCCGGAATGTCATCCCCCTTCACCGTCACCACGTCAAAGCCAAAGGCGCGGAATTTGCCTTCCAGATCGAAGGCGCTGATGATTTCGTCCAGCTCGCCGTCGAGCTGCTGTTTGTTCCAGTCCACGAACACCGTCAGATTGTTCAGTCGATGGTGTGCAATAAACTGGAAGGCTTCCCAGCACTGCCCTTCGTTCAGCTCCCCGTCGCCAACGATGCAAAACACCCGGTTTGGCCTTCCTGCCAGCTTGTGCGACAGCGCCATGCCGCCTGCAATGGAGATCCCCTGCCCCAGCGATCCGGTGGTGGCATCCACGCCGCGTGTTTTCAGGCGATCCGGGTGGCTTGGCAGACGCGTTCCGTTCTGGTTTAGCGTGCTCAGCTCTTCAATCGGGAAGTAGCCCTTAATCGCCAGCGTGCTGTACAGCGCCGGGCCCGCATGTCCCTTCGACAGCACAAAGTAATCGCGCTCTGGCCAGTCCGGATCGGCCGGGTCAATTTTCATTACCGCGCCGTACAGAACGGCCAGTGTTTCAACGACTGACATGCTGCCGCCGTAGTGACCAAAACCCAGCTGCGTCAGGGATTTCAGCGTCTCAAGGCGGATCTGACGCGCCAGTTCGGTTATTTCATTTTCATTCATGATTTGGCTCCGGGGTTTTCCTGCGCGTTACCGCTGGCAGGTTTGTTTTTAGCGAAGACGTTGTAGGCCACCAGCAGCGCAAACAACACAACAACCAGTCCGGTGATGGCAAGCGGCGACAGGAAGCGCGCCAGGTTGCCGAGCACAATCCCGACGGCGCCAAAGTCGGCGTCCGAGAAGGTCGTATTCGCAAAGCCAATCGCGCCCAGAACAGGCAGCAGCAGGACCGGCAGGAAGGTGATCAGCAGGCCGTTAGCAAAGGCGCCAATCATCGCCCCGCGACGTCCGCCGGTGGCGTTCCCAAACACGCCCGCCGTTGCACCGGTGAAGAAATGCGGCACGACGCCCGGCAGGATCAGCACCCAGCTAAACTGACCGCAGATGAACAAGCCTACAATCCCGCCGAGGAAGCTGAACAGGAAGCCAATCAGCACCGCGTTTGGCGCATACGGGTAGACCACCGGGCAGTCCAGCGCAGGTCGCGCATTGGGCACCAGTTTTTCCGAGAAGCCGGTAAAGGCCGGGACAATTTCCGCCAGAATCAGGCGCACACCCTGCAAGATGATAAACACGCCTGCCGCGAAGGTGATGGCCATAATGATGGCGTACACCAGGTAGTTCTGGCCGCCGCTGAAGGTGGCCTCCACGTACTCACGCCCGGCGCTCACCGCCATAATCAGGTAGATAATCATCATGGTCAGTGAGATGGAGATCGAACTGTCGCGCAGGAAGCTGAGGTTCTTCGGCAGGTTCATCTCTTCGGTGGAGCGCGAGCCTTTACCGACCTTGCTACCAATCCAGCCGGACAGCACGTAGCCCAGCGTGCCGAAATGACCGAAGGCGATCTCATCGTTGCCGGTAATACGCTTCATATAGCGCTGCGCAATCGCCGGGAAGAAGGCCATAATCAGGCCGAGGATCAACGAACCGGTGAAGACCAGCCCTACCCCTTCGAAGCCTGCGACCGTCAGGATCACGCCAATCATGCACGCCATGTAGAAGGTGTGATGCCCGGTCAGGAAGATGTACTTCAGGCGGGTAAAGCGCGCGACAATAATATTCGCCACCATCCCGAAAGCCATAATGAGCGCGGTGGAGGCACCATATTTTTCCAGGGCAATTGACACAATAGCTTCATTGTTGGGAATAATGCCCTGAATATTAAAGGCGTGCTCAAACATACCACCGAGCGGATTTAAAGAGCCCACCAGCACGGTTGCGCCGCCGCCCAGTACAATAAAGCCGAGAATGGTTTTAATTGTGCCTTTTACCACATCTGAAAAGGCTTTTTTCTGCGCCACCAGACCAATCAGGGCAATTAACCCGACCAGGACTGAAGGGACTTTTAAAATATCAACAACGAAATTCAGCGTTTCAAGGATAAACATATCCACCTCGCCTTTTCAGGATTATTGTCTTTCGAACCAGGCGCGCAGCTGCGCTTCGAGTTCGTTGATATCGATAATATTGTTGATCACCACCAGCTGGCTTTCCGGCACGCTGGCGCTGGCGGCAATGTCTTTCGCCATTACAAACAGGTCCGCCGCGCCTGGCGTGGCCGAGGAGAGATCGGAGTGTTCAACCTCTGCCTCAATTTCCAGTTTTTTGAGCACCTTTTTAATATTCATTTCGACCATAAAACTGCTGCCCAGGCCGGAGCCGCAAATAGCCATGATTTTCATTGTTATCCCCTTTTTTAAGTAGAGTACGCCCCATCACGCTGACGCGTAATGTTGAGATGAATCGGATTAAATAATTAAATCAGAAGCGATTGATGACGGTTTTTATCTCCTCCAGCGTATTCGCCCGATGTAATTCAGCTATATCTTCGTCGCTGGAAAATAATTCTGCTAAGGCGGAGATCATTTCGATATGGCTATGTTTGTCCGGCGCCGCCAGCATCACAATCACATCGACGGGGTCAAACTCACCAGCACCAAATGAGACGCCCTGTTTCAGTTTTAATAATGACAGGCCAAGTCCTTTCGCCCCTTCTTCCGGTCGCGCATGTGGCATTGCCAGCCCAGGAGCCAGCACATAGTAGGGACCTAACCTGTGATGCTGCTCAATGATAGCCGTGACATATTCCGGCGCAATGACCTGCAAATCCAGCAGCGGTTTCGCGCACAGTTCCAGCGCCTGGGGCCAGCTTTCAACGCTATCCTTTAGGATGATGGTTGTATCATATATCCACTTTTTGAGCATTTTTCACTCCCGCTTAAGACCAGACATGGGCAAACTCTATTCAACCCATCAATTAATGACTGCGATCGCGATCACAAAGATAGCGCTACCAACGACTAACATGCAGAACTGTGATAGCGCTATCAAATTGCTATCATGGTGCGAAATCACAGCAAAAAAAGGGATTTAAGGCGTATACTGCCTGTCACGTAAAATGAAGGATGAAACTAAATCGCGTCCTGTCAGCAGGAAGATGTATGTCTTTAACCCGAAAACGGCGCAGTACCGGAAAAGTAACGCTCGCGGATGTCGCGCAGCTTGCCGGCGTAGGCACGATGACTGTATCCCGTGCCCTCCGCACGCCCGAACAGGTTTCCGATAAACTGCGTGAAAAAATTGAAGCCGCGGTGCAGGAGCTGGGTTACATGCCCAATCTTGCCGCCAGCGCACTGGCATCGGCATCGTCATGGACGATTGCGATGGTTGTACCCAATCTTTCCGAAGCTGGCTGTTCCGAGATGTTCGCCGGGCTACAGCAGGTGCTCCAGCCAGCCGGATATCAGATTATGCTGGCGGAATCTCAGCATCGTCTTGAACAGGAAGAGAAACTGCTTGAAACGCTGCTGGCCTCGAACATCGCCGCGGCGATACTGCTCAGCGTCGAGCACTCCGATACCGTGCGACACTGGCTAAAAAACGCCTCTATCCCGGTGATGGAAATGGGTGCAATGCGTGCCGATCCTATTGATATGAATATCGGGATTGATAACGTCGCCGCCATGTATGAACTTACCGAAATGGTGATTCAGCGCGGCTACCAGAATATCGGCCTGCTGTGCGCTAACCAGGAGCAGTGGATTTTTCAGCAACATTTGCAGGGCTGGTACAAGGCGATGCTGCGCCACCACCTGGCGCCAAATAGAGTGATTAATGCCGCCATGCCGCCGAACTTCTCCACCGGTGCGGCACAATTGCCAGAGTTCCTGCTGGCGTGGCCGGAGCTGGATGCGCTGGTGTGCGTGTCAGATGAACTGGCCTGCGGCGCGCTGTATGAGTGCCAGCGTCGGCGCATCAAGGTGCCGGACGATTTAGCGGTCGTGGGCTTTGGCGACAGCGACGTCAGCCGCGTCTGTCAGCCGCCGCTGACGACGATGGCAGTACCGCATCGCAAGATTGGGATTGAAGCCGGGAAAGCGTTACTGGAACGTCTGAATGACGGAGACTGGCGCGACCATAAACCCATCGCGTCCAGCCTGTGTCTGCGGGAAAGCTGTTAAGGCTTACTCAGCCTCTTCCTCTTTTTCCGCCTTATTTTCCGGTTTAGCGGATTCGTTTTTGGCGTTGCGGGTCATCCACAGCGCCAGTGCTTTAAGGGAATCCGGCGTGAATTCGTCGCAACGCGCGGTGATCTCTTCCGGCGTCATCCAGCACACTTCGCTCACTTCCTCTTCCTGCAAGGCGAAAGGTCCGTGGGAAACGCAGCTAAACAGCCCGCCCCAGACGCGACAATGCTCATCTTCGAAATAAAACTGTCCGTGCTCGGCAAACGGCACGCCAGCGATACCTAACTCTTCTTCCGCTTCACGACGCGCGGAATCCAGCAATACTTCATCGGCCTGCACGACGCCACCCGCTGTGGCATCCAGCATACCAGGAAGAAAATCTTTGGTGTCGGTGCGACGCTGGACCAGAATCTTGCCCATGCCGTCATGAACAACGATGTAAGTCGCGCGGTGACGCAGACGCTCCGCACGCATTTGTTCGCGGCTGGCCTGCGCGATCACTTCATTCTCTTCGCTGACAATGTCAACCCACTCAGTACTTGCCAAATGATTCTGCTCCACCATCGGGAAACCTTCTCGTCTAAGCGCTCTTTCGGCGCGTTTGCAGTTGTGGTGTAACTTACGGATTAATCGCTATCTGCGCAATAACTTGCTGATCATTAAGTGCGATAACGCTTAATGTCCCGTCTTCATACATGCCGTAGCTTGCCGGGTTACCGCCTTTAGGAATGCTGACAGACCCGGGGTTAAAGTGGTAAAACGCCCCGCGTTTTTCCGCCACCGGAATATGAGTATGACCATAAACCAGGACATCGCCAGCGGCGAGTGACGGCAGGTTATCCGGGCCGAACAGGTGCCCGTGGGTCAGGAACAAACGGCTGTTTTCCATCAACACCTGTTGCCAGGGAGCGGTGATGGGAAATTGCAGCAGCATCTGGTCAACTTCGCTGTCGCAGTTGCCGCGAACGGCGATAATGCGCGAGGCAAAATGATTAAGTTTTTCCGCCACCTGCGCGGGAGCATACCCTTCCGGCAACGCATTGCGTGGGCCGTGGTTTAACACATCGCCCAGGATCACCAGCCATTGCGCCCCGCTTTGGGCAAACAGAGATAACACGCGTTCGGTCGCGGGCAGCGATCCATGAATATCCGACGCAAACATCAGTTTCATCAGTTACTCCTCGGGAATTCAGACTGCCCCTATCATACCTCAAGCGCCCCGTCTTATCAGCCCGCGCGCTTAGCAGAGAGTGCCAGATAGCGCTGTACCGACGCGCGTTGCCACTGGAATGTGGCGTAATCCACCAGTAGCTGTGGGACGTCATCGCCGTTGAGGATCAGGCGATTGAGCATCAGCGCCAGATCGGTGTCGGCAATACACCACTCGCCAAACAGGTTTGGGTTACCCTGTGACAGCAGCGATGACGCGGTATCAATCAGCTTCCGGGCGCTGGATAAGCCTTCCTCGCTGAGGGCGGGCTTTTTGACGCCAGCGAACACCACGTCCGTGGAGCGTTCTGTGCGAATCGGCACCAGGTCGCTACGCAGCCACGCCTGGATCTGGCGGGCGCGGGCGCGCTTTTGCAGATCGTGAGGATAGATGCGTTCCCACTCTGGTGGGGCAAAGCGGTCTTCAAGGTACTCGTCAATCGCTGAGGATTCACTCAACTCAAAACCGTCAATCTCCAGCACAGGGACACGGCGGGTGAGCGCGTAGCCCTGCCACTGAGGTTGCAGATGTTCGCCGCTGTCCAGGTCAACGGTTTTCAGACTAAAAGTTAGCCCCTTTTCTGCCAGCGCCACATAAACGCTCATGACATAAGGAGAAAAAAAGTTCGCATCGGACCACAACGTTATTACAGGCTGGCTCATAACATCCTCATCGGCTGATCGGTTTTCACTCAACATATAATCTCTTTGCCTCGCTGTCACTTGATGAAAACTCACGATTTACAACAAGCACCTATACTGATTTTTCATGGCAACACTATTCGCACTGACAGGAGTTGAGAATGATAGATCTCTATTATGCCCCCACCCCTAATGGCCATAAGATCACCCTCTTTCTTGAAGAAGCCGAACTGGACTACCGGATCATTCGCGTGGATATCAGCAAAGGCGATCAGTTCCGCCCCGTTTTTCTGGCCATCTCGCCCAACAATAAAATTCCGGCCATCATTGATAACCTGCCTTCTGACGGGGGCAAACCGTTAAGCCTGTTTGAGTCCGGAGAGATTTTGCTTTATTTGGCAGAGAAAACCGGCAAGCTCCTGAGCGGGGAGTTGCGCGAGCGTCATCACACGCTGCAATGGTTATTCTGGCAGTCGAGCGGCCTGGGGCCGATGCTGGGGCAGAATCATCACTTTACCGCCTATGCGCCGCAGACGATCCCTTACGCCATTGAGCGATATCAGGTCGAAACCCAGCGCCTGTACGGGGTCCTGAACCGTCGGCTGGAAAAATCACCATGGCTGGGAGGTGAGCATTACAGCATCGCAGATATCGCCTGCTGGCCGTGGATCAACACCCATGAACGCCACCGGATCGACCTGGCCACTTATCCGGCGGTGAACAACTGGTTTGAGCGCATCCGGACCCGCCCGGCAACCGAACGCGCCATGCAAAAAATCCATCAGATTTGAGCCTGTGCCCCGTTGGGTGCAGGTGTTCTCCTCATGTATGATGAGGTAAAAATACTGACACGGAGAAGACCTGCAATGTCCCAGCATGACGCTATTATTCGTATAAAAAACCTACGCTTACGCACATTCATTGGTATCAAAGAGGAGGAGATCGCGAATCGCCAGGATATCGTGGTGAATGTCGTGATCCATTACCCGGCAGACAAGGCGCGCGCCAGCGAAGACATCAATGACGCGCTGAACTATCGCACGATCACCAAAAGCATCATCCAGTACGTTGAGAACAACCGTTTTGCGCTACTGGAAAAATTAACTCAGGATGTGCTCGACATCGCACGCGAACACCACTGGGTCACTTATGCTGAAGTGGAGATCGATAAACTTCACGCCCTGCGCTACGCCGACTCCGTCTCCATGACGTTAAGCTGGCAGCGCCAGGCGTAAACCTGGAGGTTGTATGAAGATCCTGCTCACCGGCGGTACGGGGCTGATTGGTCGCCATCTCATTCCACGTTTGCAGGCGTTGCATCACGACATTACCGTGGTCACGCGCAGCCCGGAAAAAGCGCGCCAGGTGCTGGGCACCGGCGTTGAGATCTGGAAAGGCCTGGCGGAACGGCAGGATCTGAACGGCTTTGACGCCGTCATCAACCTCGCAGGCGAGCCTATCGCTGATAAACGCTGGACCGAAGAGCAAAAACAGCGTTTATGCAGCAGCCGCTGGAACATGACCGAAAGGCTGGTTGAGCTGATTCGTAACAGCGAGATGCCGCCCTCGGTGCTGATTTCCGGCTCTGCAACAGGCTACTATGGCGATCTTGGTGAAGTGGTGGTGACCGAAGAAGAGCCGCCACACAACGAGTTTACCCATAAACTCTGCGCCCAGTGGGAGCGTATCGCCTGCGGGGCGCAGAGCGATAACACCCGCGTCTGCCTGCTGCGCACCGGCGTGGTGCTTGCTCCGAAAGGCGGTATTCTCGGTAAAATGTTGCCGCCGTTTAAAATGGGGCTTGGCGGGCCCATCGGCAACGGTCGTCAGTATCTGGCGTGGATCCATATCGACGATATGGTCAACGGTATTCTCTGGCTGCTGGATAACGACCTGCGCGGGCCGTTTAACATGGTATCTCCCTACCCCGTACGTAATGAACAGTTTGCTCACGCCCTGGGTCATGCCCTGCATCGCCCGGCGGTACTGCGCGTACCTGCGACGGCGATTCGGCTGTTGATGGGCGAATCTTCGGTGCTGGTGCTGGGCGGCCAGCGCGCGCTGCCAAAACGGCTGGAAGCGGCCGGATTTACGTTCCGCTGGTATGACCTGGAAGAGGCGCTGGGGGATGTGGTGGAGTGAATATGTTAGAGTTATACGCCATCTCTGGATGATATGGCGTAACTATGGCAACCATCACCACAACCCGGCTTCACCTCACCCCTTTCGAACCTTCTGACTGGGCGTTCTTTCGCTCTCTGCGCGAAGACCCCAACATCATGCGCTATATGGCCGCTATCATGCCTGAAAAAGAGACGCGCCGCGTATTTGCCGCGCGCCTGATGGCGGAGCATGTCTTTGTGATCCGTCTGCATAACGACGTTACGCCGCTCGGGGATATCGGCCTGCAAATCAGTGCGGCGAACCGTGAAGAGGCGGATATTGGCTACACGGTTGTGCCTGACGCGCAGGGAAAAGGCATTGCCAGCGAGGCGCTGCGGGCGGTGTGTGAGTATGCATTTAACCAGACGGGCGTGAAGGCGATAAACGCGTACGTGCTGGCGGATAACGTTGGGTCGGTGCGGGTTCTTGAGAAAGCAGGTTTTGTGCGCACGCAGGTACTGGAGAAGGCGTACGAGATTAACGGCGTACGGTATGACGACTGGGTGTATCGGCTGGAGTGTGGTGCGGTCTGAATGCCGGGCGACACTGCGTTTGCCCGGCCTACGGTTTTTGTAGGCCCGGTAAGCGAAGCGCCACCGGGCGATTGGGCGGCTCTGCGGCCTGATGCCCTCACCCCGGCCCTCTCCCACAGGGAGAGGGAGAAAGGCCAAACCTACTTCAACGAGCCTTTCAGGAACTGCTGCAAACGCGGGCTTTGCGGGTTCGCCAGCACTTCGTCCGGATGCCCCTGCTCCTCAATCTTGCCCTGATGCAGGAAGATAACGTGGTTAGAAACGTTACGGGCAAAGCCCATCTCGTGCGTCACCACCACCATCGTTTTGCCCTCTTCCGCCAGCTTCTGCATGATGCGCAGCACTTCGCCAACGAGTTCAGGATCCAGCGCGGAAGTCGGTTCGTCAAACAGCAATACTTCCGGCTCCATCGCCAGCGCGCGGGCGATGGAAACACGCTGCTGCTGTCCCCCTGACAGGTGCACCGGATATTTGATCTGCTGCCGCTCGTCGATCCCCACTTTCGCCAGGTATTTCACCGCACGCTCGCGGGCTTCCTGCTTGCTTAAGCCGAGCACCTGAACCGGCGCTTCCATCACGTTCTCCAGCACCGTCATGTGGCTCCAGAGATTGAAGTGCTGGAACACCATTGTCAGACGCGTACGCAGCAGGCGCAGCTGGTTTTTATCCGCCACTTTAAGCTGGCCGTCTTTATCACGGACCATGTTGATGTTCTGTCCGCTCACCACAATCGACCCTTCGCTCGGCTTTTCGAGGAAGTTGATGCAGCGCAGGAAGGTACTTTTACCCGAACCTGATGAGCCGATAATACTGATCACGTCGCCCGCGTTAGCCTCCAGCGACACCCCTTTCAGCACTTCATGTTCGCCGTAGCGCTTGTGCAAATCAATTACGTTTAATTTGTTCTCAGCCATCATAAATTCTCAGTGCGTCGACGGTTTTATATGCTGCAACCAGCGTTTTTCAGCCTTACGGAACAGGCTGATCAGGACGTAAGAAATGATCAAATAGAGCACTGCCGCAATACCAAACGCCGTAAACGGCTGGTAGGTGGCAGAGTTAATATCGCGGGCAATCTTTAACAGATCCGGCACCGTGGCGGTAAACGCCAGTGCCGTCGAATGCAGCATTAAAATCACTTCGTTGCTGTAGGCCGGCAGCGCAATACGCAGCGCCGAAGGCAGAATAATACAGCGGTAGAGCTTCACGGACGAGAAGCCGTACGCGCGCGCCGCCTCAATCTCACCGTGCGGCACAGAACGGATGGCCCCGGCGAAGATCTCGGTGGTATAGGCGCAGGTATTAAGGGTCAGCGCCAGCACCGTACAGTTCAGACCGCTGCGGAAGAACGCGTTCAGCATCTCGGTGCCTTTCACGATCTCCAGCGTGTACATTCCGGAATAGAACACCAGCAGCTGCACGTACAGCGGCGTACCGCGAAACACGTAGGTGAACAGCCAGATCGGAAACTGGATAAATTTATTGTTCGACACGCGGCCAATGGCGAGAAACACCGCCAGAATGCCGCCCATGACCACCGAGGAGATCAGCAGCCACAGCGTGATCGCCACGCCAGTAAAGCGGTAGCCATCCGTCCACAGCAGGGATTTCCAGTACTCCTGAATAATCTCAATCACAGGTCAGCCCTCTTCACACCCACGGAGTAGCGACGTTCGAGCAGAAGCAGCACACCATTGGAGACGGTCGTAAAGACCAGATAGATTACGCCGCAGACTACCGCAAAATAGAACGGTTCCCAGGTGCTTTTACCCGCCAGCTGCGTGGCCTTCACCACATCTTCCAGACCCAGCAGGGAGACCAGCGCCGTTGCCTTGAGAATAACCTGCCAGTTGTTACCGATGCCCGGCAGCGCGTAGCGCATCATGGCCGGGAACATGATCCGGCGAAACGTTTGTGAGGAGGTAAAACCGTAGGCGGTCGCCGCTTCAATGTGCCCTTTCGGCACAGCCATGTAAGCGCCGCGAAAGGTCTCAGTGAAATAAGCACCGTAGATAAAACCAAGGGTAATAATACCGGCCACCATCGGGTCGATATCGATCTGATCCATGCCGATGGCATCCGTGACGCCGTTAAGTGCGATTTGCAGGCCATAAAAGATCAGCAGCATCAGCACCAGGTCAGGCACGCCGCGAATCAGCGTGGTATAGCCTTCAAATATCAGCGCCAGCGGTCTGTTGGCGGATAACTTTGCCCCCGCGCCCGCCAGGCCTATCAGCACCGCCAGCACCACGGAGCTGATAGCCAGCTCAAGGGTGACAAGCGCGCCCTGTAAAATAACGCCAGAAAATCCGTACAGCATACCGCGTGCCCTGTCGTCTCGTGAGTGGTAGAACCGTGTCTTTTCCCCTCCCGCAACGGGAGGGGCCGCACGTTATCAGACGGGGCGATTAGCCGCCGTAAACATTAAAATCGAAGTACTTTTTCGCCAGCTTGTCGTAAGTGCCGTCCGCGCGCATCTCGGCGAACGCTTTGTTCAGGGCTTCACGCAGTTCGTTGTCTTCTTTCCGCAGGCCCATACCGGTACCAACGCCAAAGAGTTTTTCGTCCTTAATGGACGGACCCCCGAACTTGTAATCTTTACCCACAGGCTGTTTCAGGAAGCCTTCGCTTGCCGCCACTTCATCCTGGAATGCCGCGTCAATACGGCCTGCCGTCAGGTCTGCGTAGATGTTTTCCTGACCCTGGTAAGAGACAATTTCAATCCCCTTTGGCGCCCAGTGCTCGTTACCGTAGGTTTCCTGCGTCGTACCCTGCAACACGCCCACGCGTTTGCCCTTCAGAGATTCAAGGGTTGGCTGAATGTCAGAGGATTTCGCCACCACCAGACGTGAGTCAGCCGCGTAGAGTTTGTCCGTGAAGGCAATCTCCTGCTGACGTTTTTCGGTGATAGACAGGGAGGACATGATCACGTCAATTTTTTTCGCTTTCAGGGACGGGATTAGCGCGTCCAGCGGGTTTTCAACGTAGGTACATTGCGCTTTAATGCGTTTGCACAGCTCGTTAGCCAGATCGATGTCAAAACCGACCAGTTCCCCCTTCGCATTTTTCGATTCGAAAGGCGCGTAGGTTGGGTCAGTCCCAATACGAATTTTCTGCGGAATGGCTGCGAATGCTGCGGTGGCGCTGGAAAAGGCCAGTACCAGAGAAAGTGACAACACCAGTTTTTTCATATCTGTCCTCAACAAACTGTCTAAATACGAGATTTTACGACTACGGGGTGCCGTTAATGTGCCATTAATCCCCTCACTCAGGCAAAGATTAATGCCTCTGAACGGGAATTTTTGCATTTAAAATGCTTAACTATGCACACGGCGGTCCAATATGGTGCATTGCTTGCACCATACTGGAACACTTCCCCTAAAGATGCACCACATCAGTGCATCTCATTCAGGTATTAATCACCGTAGACGTTGAAATCAAAGTATTTCTTCGCCAGTTTGTCGTAGGTACCGTCTTTACGCAGCTCATTAAACGCTTTGTCGAAGGCGGCTTTCAACTCGGTATCATCCTTACGCAGGCCAATACCGGTGCCGTCGCCAAAGTATTTTTTGTCTTTCACCGACGGGCCGGCAAAGGCGTACTCTTTACCCGCAGGCTGTTTCAGGAAGCCTTCGCTCGCGGCGACTTCATCCTGAAACGCGGCATCCAGACGGCCTGCCGCCAGGTCAGAGTAGATCAGATCCTGGTTCTGGTAAGCGACCACATCGACGCCTTTCTCGCGCCAGTTAGCATTGGCGTAACCTTCCTGGGTCGAGCCCTGAAGCACGCCAACATGTTTGCCTTTCAGCGAGTCGATGGTCGGCTGGATTGGCGAGCCTTTCGCGGCAATCAAACGTGAGTCGGCAGCGTAGAGCTTCTCTGAGAAGGCGATCTCCTGCTGACGTTTTTCCGTGATGGAGAGAGAAGAGATAATGGCATCAATTTTCTTGGCTTTCAGCGACGGGATCAGCGCGTCAAAGTCACTGCCCACCCATGTGCATTTCACTTCCATACGTTTGCACATCTCATTTCCCAGATCGATATCAAACCCCACGAAGTCGCCTTTCGCATCCTTGGAGGAGAATGGCGCGTAGGTTGCGTCTGTACCGATACGAACTGTCTGTGGTAGCGCTGCATAGCTACTTGCTGCTGCACTCAAGCCCACGAGCAAAGACAGAGCCAGAACCGTCTTCTTCATACATTTACCCTCAAGAACCGTGATTTTATTATGGTTTATGTTGTGTGTTGTGTTGCAGGCTGCTCTTGCAGGTCTTATGCCACATTGTCGTCGGGTTAAAACTACGACGTTAAATATGTTAATAAAACGTTGCGATACTGCCTTAATGGTGAAAGATAGCAGGTCTGCCGAACGAACCGGAAAGAGAAAAAGGGAAAAAGCGAATTAAATGTCGAGGATATGATCGCGGTTGCAGTTTTGCCCTGAAACAGGGCAAACAGTCATTTCATGCACCTTGTTTGTGCACAGCTTCACGCCCCCTGCCAGCGGGTAAAGAGATCTTCCGGCAGGTCTATATCGAACTGATCCAGCACGCGGTTAACGGTCTGGTTGATGACATCGTCCAGCGTTTGCGGACGATGATAGAACGCGGGGACCGGCGGCATTATCACAGCTCCCAGTTCGGCTGCATGCGTCATTAAACGCAGATGTCCCAGGTGCAGCGGCGTTTCCCGCACGCAGAGCACCAGAGGACGACGCTCTTTCAGCACCACGTCCGCCGCACGCGTCACCAGCGTGTCGGTATAGCTGTTTACGATACCGGAGAGAGTTTTAATCGAACAGGGCAAAATAACCATGCCGGCCGTTTTAAACGAGCCCGAAGAGATGCTGGCGGCGATATCGCGGGCATCGTGGACAACATCAGCCAGCGCCTGAACGTCGCGCAGAGAGAGATCGGTTTCAAGAGAGAGGGTCTGACGCGCCGCCTGGCTCATCACCAGATGGGTTTCTACGCCAGCAACGTCACGCAGCACCTGTAACAGCCGGACGCCATAAATCGCGCCGCTGGCACCGCTGATCCCTACAATGAGTCGTTTCATGATTTTTGCCCTTGCTGATTTCAGGGCTGACTGTGCAGGATTTTACGGGGAGTTGCAAGTGAGGGCGAGCCCCCTCACTTGCCGGAGCATCAACCTTCGTTGTGCATCTCTAAGCTTTCGAGATCGTTTTGCAGCTGGACGGCTTTCGCATCGTCGTTACGCAGAGAATCAAGGTAGTCGAGATACTGCTGGTCTACGTCTTTTGTCACGTAGATCCCATTGAATACCGAGCATTCGAACTGCTGAATATCCGGGTTCTCGGCGCGCACCGCATCGATCAGATCGTTCAGATCCTGGAAAATCAGGCCGTCGGCCCCGATGATCTGGCGAATCTCATCCACTTCTCGGCCATGCGCAATCAGCTCATTAGCGGTTGGCATATCAATGCCATACACGTTCGGGAAGCGAATTTCCGGCGCTGCGGAGGCGAGATATACTTTCTTCGCCCCGGCCTCACGCGCCATCTCGATGATCTGCTCAGACGTCGTGCCGCGCACAATGGAGTCGTCCACCAGCAGCACATTCTTGTCGCGGAACTCGGCACGGTTAGCGTTCAGCTTACGACGTACGGACTTACGACGCAGCTGCTGGCCCGGCATGATAAAGGTGCGGCCAACGTAGCGGTTTTTCACGAAGCCCTGACGGTACGGCTTGTCCAGAATACGGGCAATTTCCAGCGCGATATCACAGGAGGTTTCAGGGATTGGGATCACGACGTCGATGTCGAGATCGTCCCACTCGCGGGCAATCTTCTCGCCCAGCTTCGTCCCCATGTTGACGCGCGCGCTGTAAACGGAAATTTTGTCGATGAACGAGTCCGGACGCGCGAAGTAAACGTATTCGAACAGGCACGGGTTGCTCACCGGATTGTCGGCGCACTGGCGGGTAAACAGCTGGCCCTTCTCGGTGATGTAGACCGCTTCGCCTGGCGCGACATCACGCAGGAATTCGAAGCCCAGCGTGTCCAGCGCCACGCTTTCGGAGGCAACCATGTACTCGGAACGGCCATCGCCGAGGTCACGTTTGCCGAGCACCAGCGGGCGAATGCCATTTGGATCGCGGAAGGCCACCATGCCGTGACCGATAATCATCGCCACGCAAGCGTACGCGCCACGGATCTGGCGATTAGTCGCGGCAACGGCGGCAAAAATGTTGTCTGCTTCCAGCGGATAATGGCGGAAGTTATCCAGCTCGCTGGCAAAGATATTGAGCAGGATTTCAGAATCAGAGGTGGTATTAATGTGGCGACGTTTCTCTTCAAACAGCTTTTTACGCAGCTCGTGGGCATTGGTCAGATTGCCATTGTGGGCAAGCGTGATGCCATACGGGGAGTTAACGTAAAAAGGCTGAGCCTCAGAGGCGCTGGAACTGCCAGCAGTAGGATAACGAACGTGACCGATCCCCATATTACCTTGCAGACGCTGCATATGGCGGGCTTCAAACACATCGTTTACCAGGCCGTTCGCCTTGCGTAAACGGAAGCAGTTGTTTGCATCAATGGTGATGATACCCGCAGCATCCTGCCCACGGTGCTGAAGCACCGTTAACGCGTCATAAATCGACTGGTTTACCGGCATGAAACCGGCGATACCGACAATACCGCACATTCGTCTTTTCCTCGTTAAGCCACATCTCAGGGTTTATGCCCTGGGCAAGAAACTCGACGAGCTTTGCAGATAGTCAAAGAACCATCTGATGATGAAGCTGAACTCCGGAATGAGCTGCGATTTTTGCCAGTCTTCACTTTTGGAGAACCCGGTAAAGGTATCCAGGAAGAACAGGATCGCGGCCACAATGAGCACGCCTCGCAACGCGCCGAAACAGATGCCGAGCACCCTGTCCGTTCCTGACAGACCGGTTTTCTCGACCAACTGACCTATCACGTAATTGACGATAGCGCCGACAATCAGCGTCGCGATAAACAGCACCGCGATGGCGATTCCGTTTCGGACCAGTTCATCTTCAAAGCCCGTGAACCAGACAGACAGGTAAGTGTAGTAATGACTGGCAACAAAGAAAGCACAACCCCAGGTTACCAGCGATAACGCTTCACGAACAAAGCCACGGATCAGGCTAACCAGACAGGAAAAACCAATCACCGCAATGATGGCGTAATCAATCCAGACCATATGTGTCCCACGATTAAACGCCCTGTCATCCAGTTCGGGGCGAATTCTAACAGAAAAAGAAAACGTTTGCGTAGGGATTTCCTTCCCACGCGTAAATAAAAAAGGCGCTGAAAAAATGCTCAACGCCACCGCACCTTTGACGTTTCTGTGAACGTCTGCCTCCCCCTCACCCCGGCCATCTCCCTCCAGGGAGAGGGAGCAAACCATCCCCTCGCCCCTTTGGGGAGAGGGTTAGGGTGAGGGGGTAATTTCTGTCAGTTTGCGCTGTAGTTCATCACCACACCGCTCAGCCCGGAGATCTGCTTCAGCTCGCCAAGCGAACCTTTGAGCTTATCTTTAGACGCATCCGGCCCCACGAGGATACGGGTAATTTTACCCTGTACCGGCGTGGTGGGTGAAGTATAAACACGGTATCCCGCGCCGCGCAGTTTACTCACAATCTCATTGACCTTATCTGCATTTTTCAATGCACCGAGCTGAACGACATAGGCTTTGCCGGTAGGGGCCGCGTCCTGTTTCGCCGGCGGTGGCGTTTCTGAAGCGGCTGCCAGTTGCTCGGCCGCTTTATCCCGCTGCGGTTTCGGCTGCGGCTTCTCCACCGGTTTCGGCTTCTCAACAGGCTTAGGCTGTTCTACCGGCACCGGATCAATCTCGATGTTATTGTTCGTCGCCAGACGCGACGGGTCAAGAGACGGCGCGGCTGCATCACCTGCGCGCACCTCTTCCGCTGCGCCTTCAGGCGGCTGGGCTGGCAGCGCCTGCGTTGCCGCTGGCAGCATATCGGGCTCGTCGCGATCGCCCGGTTTGGGTACCAGCGGAATGGCCGCAAATTCATCCTGGTAATGCTTTTTCTGCCCGTCGAGCAATCCCGGGAGAATAATCACCCCGAGCGCGACCAGCACAATGGTTCCTGTTAAACGGTTCTGAAACTTACTCGCCACCGGTTCTCCCCGCGTCCATCACTTCCATGACATGTGCCACCGTGTGGAATGACCCACACACCAGCACGGTATCTTCTGGTTTAGCCTCCGCCATCGCGGCACGCCAGGCCGAAACCACACTGCTGTAGATTTCGCCTTTGCCGAGATGTTCCATCAACTGCTCAGCAGTCGCGCCGCGCGGCCCTTCCAGAGGAGCACAATACCAGCTATCGACCACACTCTCCATGCAGGCCAGCGTGCCGCCGATATCTTTATCATGAAGCATACCGATAACCGCCAGCACGCGCCCGGTTTTTGGTAACGATTTGAGACGTCCTGCGAGGTACGCCGCCGCATGCGGGTTATGTGCAACATCCAGAATCAGACGCGGTGACTCACTCACAATCTGAAAACGTCCCGGCAGCAGTGCGTTCTGAATGCCATCGCGGATTGCCTGCTCGCTCACCGTTAACCCGCTGGCGCGCAGGGCTGCCAGCGCAGTCGCCGCGTTAGGCTGTGGCACCTGCGGCAGCGGCAGATTCTCCAGCACGCCCTGCGCGTCGCTGAAGCGCCAGCCGTTGTCCTGCACCTCATACTGCCAGTCCACGCCGCGACGCAGCAGTCGAGCACCCTTCTCTTTCGCCACTTCAGCGATGGTATGTGGCATGTCCGGTTCGCCAACCACGGCAGGCTTATCGGCCCGGAAAATACCGGCCTTCTCACGGCCAATGCTTTCGCGGTCGGGCCCCAGCCAGTCGGTGTGATCCAGCGCGATGCTGGTGACGACGGCGACATCCGCATCTACCATATTTGTGGCATCCAGACGCCCGCCCAGCCCCACTTCCAGGATCACCACGTCCAGTTGCGCCTGCTTAAACAGCCACAGCGCCGACAGGGTGCCGTATTCGAAATAGGTTAATGAGGTATCGCCGCGCGCGGCTTCGATAGCGGCAAACGACGCCGTATGGGCCGATTCGGCCAGCTCGGTGTTTTGCACCCGCACCCGCTCGGTGTAGCGCACCAGATGCGGCGAGCTGTAAACGCCTACCTTATAACCGGCTGCCATCAGGACAGATTCCAGCGTGCGGCAGGTGGTGCCTTTACCGTTAGTGCCGGCCACGGTAAACACGAAAGGCGCAGGTTTCAGCACGTCAAGGCGCGCGGCAACCTGGCTTACGCGCTCAAGGCCCATGTCGATAGTTTTACTGTGCAGGTTTTCCAGATAAGAAAGCCACGCGGCCAGGGGCGACGTGGCTTGAGGAATGCTTTTATTTTCCATGATGCCCGGTTGTCATTAACGGTTTAGAAAGCAAAAGGGCAGCGCCATTTGGCCCTGCCCTTTTCAGTTATCAGGCCTCGGGTTCCTGATCCGGTACCACCACGCCTTCGCGCGGCTCGTCCGGGCTCGGCGACGGCAGATTCATCAGCTTCGCCAGGACGCTTGCCAGTTTGAGGCGCATCTCCGGGCGGCGGACGATCATGTCGATAGCACCCTTCTCAATGAGGAACTCACTGCGCTGGAAGCCCGGCGGCAGTTTCTCACGTACGGTCTGCTCGATAACGCGAGGACCGGCAAAGCCGATCAGCGCTTTTGGCTCAGCGATGTTCAGGTCGCCCAGCATCGCGAAGCTTGCAGAAACGCCGCCCATGGTTGGGTCGGTCAGTACCGAGATGTACGGCAGACCGCGCTCCTGCATTTTCGCCAGCGCGGCAGAGGTTTTCGCCATCTGCATCAGGGACATCAGCGCTTCCTGCATTCGTGCGCCACCGGAGGCGGAGAAGCAGATCAGCGGGCAGTTGTCTTCCAGCGCCTGCTCAACGGCACGCACGAAACGCGCACCAACCACAGAGCCCATTGAGCCGCCCATAAAGGCGAACTCAAACGCGGCGGCAACCACCGGCATCTCATGCAGGGTGCCTTTCATGACGATCAGCGCGTCTTTCTCGCCGGTCTCTTTCTGTGCAGAGGCCAGACGATCTTTGTATTTTTTGGAGTCGCGGAACTTAAGCACATCTTTTGGCTCCAGTTCGCTGCCCAGTTCTACCAGAGAACCTTCGTCCAGCAGGCTATGCAGGCGGTTGCGCGCCGACATACGCATATGGTGGTCACACTTCGGACACACCTCAAGATTGCGTTCCAGCTCTGCGCGATACAGAACCTGGCCGCAGCTATCACACTTCGTCCATACCCCTTCAGGAATGCTCGCTTTACGCGTTGGGGTAATGTTGCTTTTAATTCGTTCAATCCAGCTCATTGATAACCTTTCTGCCTGAACCTGGTCGTATGCCAGTTTTGCTGTAAGAGGCGAATAATGCCATTTTTGCCTCCAACAGACCATGAATGTTGCACATTAAAACATAACAGCCCGAAACTTTGGATAAAAAAGTGGTCGAACCGCCAGCGTGCATTTACTTCGCTTGTTTTGCCGCCGCGCGTTTGTGACGAATAATTTCGATCACACCCGGCAGAACGGAAAGCACAATAATCGCTACAATCAGTAACTTAAGGTTTTCCTGAACCACCGGCAGATCGCCAAACAGGTAGCCCGCATAGGTAAACAGCAGTACCCACAGCAGCGCGCCCACCACGTTGTACATGGCAAAATGACGATAGGACATGTGACCCATTCCCGCCACAAACGGTGCAAATGTGCGCACAATAGGCACAAAACGGGCAAGGATAATGGTTTTACCGCCATGGCGCTCATAGAACGCATGGGTCTTATCTAAATAACTGCGGCGGAAAATCTTCGAGTCCGGATTACTGAACAACCGCTCGCCAAACACCCGCCCGATAGTGTAGTTGACCGCATCACCAATAATCGCGGCGATGATCATCAGGACGACCATCAGGTGGACATTCAGGTCATTCGTTGGCAGTGCGGATAACGCGCCCGCCACGAACAGCAGTGAATCTCCCGGCAGGAACGGCGTAACCACAAGGCCGGTTTCACAGAACAGAATGAGGAACAGAATGGCGTATACCCAGACGCCGTACTGCGCGACCAGCTCCGCCAGGTGAACATCAATGTGCAGGATGAAATCAATCAGAAAACGTATTACGTCCATATTGTCTAAGCCCTAATTGCGCCTTTGTTTAGTCCGCTAAAAACAGCGGGCCCATTGGCGGTTTTGGCAGGTCGAACCGGTCCGGGTAATCCACCGAAACCAGATACAGACCTTCCGCTTTCGCCGTTGCTGCCGCAAGCGTTCTGTCCTTCGCTGCCAGCAGTTCTGCAATCCAGCTCTCCGGCTGGTGTCCGGCGCCCACTTCCATCAGGCTGCCTACAATATTCCGCACCATATGATGTACAAAGGCATTGGCTTTGATATCCACCACCACATACGCGCCATAACGACTGACGTTAATGTGCATGACGTTACGCCACGGCGTACGGGACTGACACTGCACCGCACGAAACGACGTAAAATCATTCTCTCCAATCAGACACTGCGCCGCACGCCGCATACGTTCTGCATCCAGCGGTTCATAAAAATGCGTCACGCCCTGGCTTAACACCGCCGGGCGCAGGCGCTGGTTGTAGATGACATAACGGTAGCGCCGCGCCGTCGCGCTGAAACGCGCGTGAAAATCATCCGGCACAGCTTTCACCCAACGCACGGCAATGTCACCAGGCAAATTCGCATTTACACCCAGCGTCCAGGCCGCGTCTTTGCGCACGGCGGTGGTGTCAAAATGCACTACCTGTCCCGTGCCGTGAACGCCGGCATCGGTGCGGCCCGCACAGAAGACGCTTATCGGTTCATTCGCCACCTGAGAGAGCGCTTTCTCCAGCTTCTCCTGGACGCTGCGCACCTCATTCTGCCGCTGCCAGCCATAGTATTTACTGCCATCGTATTCAATGCCGAGGGCAATTCTGTGGACCGGCTTTTGTTCCACATCTGACATCAGTACAGATACTCCTGCACCAGTTTTTCCGCGATTTTGACCGCCATCAGCGCGCCGCCAAAACGCACGTTGTCGGCAACGGACCAGAACTGCACCTGCTCAGGCATACCGTAATCGTTACGCACGCAGCCCACAGAGAGATGCGCGCTGCCGGTAGCGTCGCCCACCTGCGTCGGGAATTCACTCTCTTCGGACAGGACAAGGTCCTCTCCGCGGCCAAACGCGTCGCGGGCTTCTTCAGCCGCCAGCGGACGCAGGGCTTCAAACCCGACCATCTGCGCGTGGCCGTAAAAGACCGGAGACTGCACGACGTTCGCGGAGATCATCAGACCGTCATCCTGCAGAATTTTGCGTGCTTCATCGACGATACGACGCTCTTCCCGCACCGAACCTTCACGATCCGGCAGCAGCGGCAGCATGTTGAACGCCAGCTGGCGGCCAAAGAAATCATCTTCGTCGATCGGGATACCGTTCAGCAGCTTCGCGCTCTGCCCTGCCAGTGCGTCTACGGCTTTTTTGCCGTTAGCGGAGGCTGACAGCAGGCTGGTCACGGAAATACGCGACAGGCCACCGTCGTCGATCAGCGGCTTCAGCGCGGTCAGCAGCTGGCTGGTGAGGCTGTGCGGTACTGCAATGATATTGCGGTTGCGGTAGTCAGCCAGCACAAACGGGTTGACGTCCGGCACCACCAACGGCACATCCGGCTCCAGGGAGAACAGACCGCTCAGGTCGATCACCAGACAGCCTGAATTGGTCGCTTCTTCAATGTAGGATGCCGTGGCTTCCGCACCTGCGGCAAAAAACGCCAGCTGAGCCTGTGTCCAGTCAAACGCGGCGGCATCCTGCACCATCACGGATTTCCCGCCGAAACGCAGATGTTCTCCTGCGCTGTCGGTACGCGCCAGCGCGTAAATGTCGCCCACCGGGAACTGACGCTCAGCAAGGGTTTCAAGCAGGGCTTCGCCCACGGCGCCAGTGGCACCCAAAATGGCAATGTTCCAGCCTTCAGACATGGTGGTTTACTCCAGAAATAAAAAAGCGTCCCTGCCGGAATATCCGACAGGGAGCATTAAGAAGACATTAACGTGCCGGGTGGTGAACGGCGTTAAATCCCAGCTGATGCAACAGCGCCGCCGCGGGGGCGTCATCGCACATCACATACAGGGAGGACCACTCGCGGCGCTCAAGGTAATTTTTGCGCAGCTTGTCAAACTCACCCGGAATACCCGCCACTTTACGCAGCAGCGCGTCATCGCGGCGCACATCATACACCAAATGCACCAGTCTTTTCAGCGTTGCCTCATCCAGCGGTCCATGAAGGGTAATGCGACCAAATTCCGGGGCGGGCAGCAGCGTATCCAGCGCTACCTGCTGCGGATGGCCGATAAAGGCGCTGTAAGCCTCAAACACCTGGGTTGTGCCACGCGCTTTGCCTTCAAGGGTATAACCCGCGATATGCGCGGTACCCACGTCCACCTTATTCAGCAATGCGACGTTGAGATCCGGCTCTGGCTCCCAGACGTCCAGTACGACGCTAAGATCTTGACCCTCGTCGAGACATGTCAGCAGCGCCGCGTTATCCACCACCGGTCCCCGGCAGGCATTTATCAGAATAGTGCCAGCCTTCAGACGGCGGATCAGCTTTTCGTCGGCCAGGTGCAGAGTCTTGTACGGCCCTTCTTTAAAGAGCGGCGTATGGAAGGTGATGACGTCGCACTCGTCGACCAGCTCATCCAGCGTGCGGAAATCGCCCTCATCGCCGTTATCCTTACGCGGCGGATCGCACAGCAGAGTGCGGATGCCCCAGGCTTCCAGACGCTTTTGCAGACGTCCGCCCACGTTGCCCACACCCACAATCCCGACGGTGCGGTCTTTCAGCGCAAAACCATCGCGCTCGGCCAGCATCAATAGCGAGGAGAATACATATTCCACGACGGCAATGGCGTTACAGCCTGGTGCCGCGGAAAAACCAATCCCCGCCTGCTTAAGCCACTGGTCATCCACATGATCGGTCCCGGCCGTTGCCGTCCCGACAAATTTAACCCCTTTGCCGGTGAGCAGCGCCTCATTTACTTTGGTCACCGAGCGCACCATCAGGGCGTCTGCATCGTCCAGTTCGCTGACCGGAATCGGGCGACCAGGGACAGCCTTAACCTCACCCAGGCGGCTGAACAGCTCACGGGCGTAAGGCATATTTTCATCAACGAGGATTTTCACGTCTGAGTACCTGTTTGAGAGGAAGTAAACCTGCCAAGTGTGCCATAATCTCGCCGCCGGGCATATATCTCCGCCCGGTTACGCAGAGTTTGACTTTAAGGATTTTTGACGATGCAGCCCATTTCAGGTACGCCTCCGCGCCCTCCGGGTGAAGGCCCCGTAACGCCCAACACGCCAGGCGAACAACCGCTCTCCACGCAGCAACGCACCGTACTGGAGCGTCTTATCACGCGTCTTATTGCGTTGACCTCACAGCAAAACGCAGAGGTATGGGCCGGCGTTAAGCACGATTTGGGCGTCAGAAACGATGCGCCGCTACAGTCGCGCCATTTCCCTGCCGCCGAACAAAACCTGAACCAGCGTCTTACCAGCGCACAGCAGCAACATACTACCCGCCAGATTATCTCGCAGCTGACCGAGCTGTTGGGCCAGGGGAATAATCGTCAGGCGGTGAGTGATTTTATCCGTCAGCAATACGGTCATACCGCCCTGAGCCAGCTTTCGCCGGAACAGCTGAAAACCGTGTTGACCCTGCTGCAAAGCAATCAGCTTTCTATCCCGCAGCCGCAACAGCGCCCGTCTACAGAACGGCCATTGCAGCCTGCGGAGCATAATACGCTCAAGCAGATGGTCACTAAGCTGGCTGCCGCCACCGGCGAACCGACAAAGCTTATCTGGCAATCCATGCTGGAACTTTCCGGTGTGAAAGCGGGCGAGATGATCCCGGCAAAACAGTTTACCCATCTGGTCACCTGGCTCCAGGCGCGTCAGACGCTCAGCACCCAGAGCGCTCCGACCCTGCACAGCGTACAGGCGGCACTGAAACAACCGCTGGAACCGCACGAGTTCGATATGATCCGGGATTACGCCCAGCAGAGCTGGCAGGCGACACCGCAAACCGTGCTGACCACCGCGCAGGTACAGGATTTACTGAATCAGATCTTCGTTCGCCGCGCCGAGCGGGAAGGCGGCGTGCCGGAGGTAAGAAACATTCAGCCGATCTACAACCCGCTGTTTGCCCCCGTTGTTGACACGTTCAAGACGCTTTCTGCCCGTCCGGGATTGATGTTTATCGCGTTGCTGATTGCGCTGGCGATTTTCTGGCTGGTTTCTTAAAACTGCCGGGTGGCGGCTACGCCTTACCCGGCCTACGGTTCGCGCGGTTGTAGGCCCGGTAAGCGGAGCGCCACCGGGCAAAAACTACGACCTGCGAAACGCCACCAGCGTCACCACAATCCCCACTACCGCTGACACCGCACCGGCGAGAAATACGGAAGGATAGCCAAACGACGTTGCAAGCAGCCCCGCCAGCGGCCCGGTGATGCCGTAAGAGATATCCTGAAACGCCGCATAGCCGCCCAGCGCCGTGCCGCGCACCTGCGGAGCCACGCGCTTAACCACTTCAACGCCCAGCGCCGGGAAGATCAGTGAGCAGCCGCAGCCGGTTAACGCCGCACCCAGCAGCGCAACGGATGCGGACGGCGCCTGCCAGAGCAGTACCAGACCCATGGTCTCAATGACCAGTGACGCCACCGCCACCTTCACGCCGCCAAAGCGATCCGGCATCCAGCCAAACAGCACGCGCATCAATACAAACGCGCCGCCAAAGGCCGTCAGCGTAAAGCCCGCCATCGCCCAGCCGCGGCTCATGAAATAGAGGGAGACAAAGGTACCAATAACCGCGAAGCCTACCCCCTGAAGCGCCAGCCCAAGCCCCGGTTGCCAGATTTGCCCCACCACGCTCCACAGCGAAGGACGCTCGCCTTTATGGGCGGGCACCTTGCGCACCGAACCGTTAAACGCCCACGCCAGCAGCGGTAATACCATGGTGGTGCCTGCCAACGCCGCAAAACCAAACTGGCTGTGGATCAGCAGCCCCAGTGGTGCGCCTGCCGCCAGCGCGCCGTAAATCGCCATCCCGTTCCAGGACATCACTTTTCCGGAACGCGCAGGTCCCACCAGCCCCATTCCCCAGGTCAGGGTGCCGGTCAGCAGCTGGCTTTCGCCAAAGCCGAGGATCAGGCGCCCTGCCACCAGCAGCGCGAATTTATACGCTGCATCTATCGGCAACAGCGCCGCCAGCAGCCAGGCTCCCCCCGCCAGCCCGCAGGCAAACATGCCCTGCAACGCCGAGCGTTTTGCGCCGTGCTGATCCGCCAGGCGACCGGCGTAGCCCCGGGTTAAAACCGTCGCTAAAAACTGAATGCCCACCGCAATACCGACCATGGTGTTGCCATAGCCCAGCTCCTGGTGAACGAACAAGGGGATCACCGGCAGCGGCAGACCAACGGTCATGTAGGTCAGAAACACCGCAAAGGCGATGCGGAAAAGGGAAAGGTTCCCGGAAGGAGCGCTCTTCTCAGGGGTAACAGCCTTCATGCATAACTCCGTGTTCAGGCATAAAAAAAGGGAGCCGCGTGGCTCCCTTCTACTATATCTTCAAACGCTTACGCTTTCAGCTTACGCATCACCAGCGTGGCGTTGGTGCCGCCGAAACCGAAGCTGTTGGACATAACGGTCGTCAGCTCACGTTCGGTGGTTTCGGTCACGATGTTCAGGCCTGCCGCCTGCTCGTCCATCTCGTCGATGTTGATGCTTGGCGCGATAAAACCGTTTTCCAGCATCAGCAGAGAGTAGATCGCTTCCTGCACACCCGCCGCACCCAGAGAGTGACCGGTCATGGCTTTGGTTGCAGAGATAGCCGGACTGTTGTCGCCGAACACTTCACGGATCGCACCCAGCTCTTTCACGTCGCCTACCGGCGTTGAGGTGCCGTGAGAGTTCAGGTAGTCGATTGGGGTATCAACGCCGTGCATCGCCATCTTCATGCAGCGCACCGCGCCTTCGCCGGATGGAGCAACCATGTCAGCGCCGTCAGACGTTGCGCCGTAGCCCACGATCTCAGCGTAGATGTGCGCGCCACGCGCCAGCGCGTGTTCCAGCTCTTCAACCACAACCATACCGCCGCCGCCAGCGATAACAAAACCGTCGCGGTGTGCATCATAGGTACGGGATGCTTTGTCTGGCGTTTCGTTGTATTTGGTGGACAGTGCGCCCATCGCGTCGAACTCACAGGCCATTTCCCAGCCCAGCTCTTCGCCGCCGCCAGCAAATACGATGTCCTGTTTGCCCAGCTGGATCTGCTCAACCGCATTACCGATACAGTGTGCGGAGGTCGCACATGCGGAGCTGATGGAGTAGTTCACACCGTGGATTTTGAACGGCGTTGCCAGGCACGCGGAAACCGCTGAACCCATGGCTTTGGTCACAACATATGGACCGACCGCTTTCAGGCCGCGCGGGCTGCGCATGGCGTCAGCACCGAACACCTGAGCTTTAGAGGAACCGCCGGAGCCTGCAATCAGGCCCACGCGTGGGTTGTTCTGGTAAGCGTCTTCGCTCAGACCAGAATCCTTGATCGCTTCCTGCATGGAAAGATAGGCGTAGATAGAGGCATCGTTCATGAAACGAACCACTTTACGGTCAATTAAACCGGTGGTATCCAGTTTAACGTTACCCCATACGTGGCTACGCATTCCAGAATCTTTAAACTCTTCAGAGAAAGTGATCCCGGAGCGTCCTTCACGCAGAGATGCCAGGACTTCCTGCTGGTTATTACCGATGCTGGAAACGATGCCCAGGCCAGTAATCACTGCACGTTTCATTCAATACCTCTGTAAGTCGCACTATAAAAAGTTTCGAGTCGCACAATAGCGTACACTTGTACGCCGAACAAGTCCGATCAGCGATTTTCTGTGGAAATTTGCACCGATGGGCTCACATCGCTAAGATCGTGCCACTGCCTGTCGGACGAGTAACTTACGTGAAACAAAACGCCATACAACCTGCCAACCTCGAATTCAACGCTGAGGGTACACCTGTTTCCCGAGATTTTGATGACGTCTACTTTTCTAATGATAACGGACTGGAAGAGACGCGCTATGTCTTCCTCGAAGGAAATCATCTCAGCACCCGCTTCCCTGAGCATCCGCGCAGCCTGTTTGTCGTCGCGGAGAGCGGTTTCGGCACCGGGCTGAATTTTTTGACCCTCTGGCAGGCCTTCGATCAGTTTCGCGCTGCACACCCCGAAGCTACCTTACAAAGATTACATTTCATCAGTTTTGAAAAATTTCCGCTTACCGCGCACGATCTGCGGCTTGCCCATCAGCGCTGGCCGGAGCTTGCCCACTGGGCGGAACAGCTTCAGGCCCAGTGGCCACCGGCTATCGGCGGCTGTCATCGTCTGATTCTGGACGACGGACGCGTCACGCTCGACCTGTGGCTTGGCGACATTAACGACCTGACCGATAAGCTCGATGACTCAATGCATCAGAAAGTGGACGCCTGGTTCCTGGACGGTTTTGCGCCCGCCAAAAACCCTGACATGTGGAGTCCGCACCTGTTCAGCGCAATGGCACGTCTGGCACGCCCGGGCGCGACGCTTGCCACCTTCACCTCGGCGGGCTTTGTCCGCCGTGGGTTGCAGGAGGCGGGGTTTACCATGCGGAAAACCAAAGGCTTTGGCCGCAAACGCGACATGCTGGTGGGGGTGATGGAACAGGATCTGGCGATCCCGGCACAGGCACCCTGGTTTGCTCGCCGCCCCAGTGCGTCGCGTGAGGTCGCCATTGTGGGCGGAGGTATTGCCAGCGCCCTGCTCTCACTGGCGCTGCTGCACCGTGGCTGGCAGGTGACGCTCTACTGCGCTGACGAGGCACCGGCGATGGGTGCATCAGGCAACCGTCAGGGGGCGCTTTATCCCTTATTAAGTTCACACGATCCCGCACTGTTCCAGTTCTTCCCGGCTGCGTTTACGTTTGCTCGTCGCCTTTACGATAGCCTGCCGGTTGCGTTCGACCACGACTGGTGCGGTGTGACGCAGTTGGGCTGGGATGAGAAGAGCCAACAGAAAATCACCCAAATGTTGTCGCTGGGGCTGCCGGAAACCATCGCCCATGCAGTGACGGCTCAGCAGGTTGCTGAGACCGCTGGCGTCGACACCGGCTGCGGCGGAATTCAGTATCCACTCGGCGGCTGGCTATGTCCGGCTGAACTGACTTCTGCGGCGATAGCCCTCGGGCAGTCGCGTGGGTTGACAGTGCATTATGCCCACAAGGTTGAATCGCTAAGCCGCACTGCGCACTGGGAACTGCGTTTTGCTGACGGCAATGCGTCGCAGCATGCCAGCGTTGTACTGGCCAACGGACATCACATCACTCAGTTTACCCAGACAGCGTCATTGCCGGTTTATCCAGTCGGCGGCCAGGTGAGCCATATCCCCACTGCGCCCGAACTGAGCAAACTGCGTCAGGTGCTGTGTTACGACGGCTACGCGACGCCGCAAAATCCGTCCAACGGCCATCACTGCATCGGTGCCAGCTATCATCGCGGTGAAACAGATATGCAGTACAGCGAAGCGGATCAGCAGCAAAACCGCCAGCGCCTGCTCGACTGTTTCCCGAATGCGTCGTGGGCGAAAGAGGTTGATGTCAGTGAGGGTCAGGCGCGCTGCGGCGTACGCTGCGCGACCCGCGATCACCTGCCGATGGCGGGAAACGTGCCGGACTATGACGCCACGCTTGAAGTCTATCAGGATCTTGCAGACAACAAAGAAACGGCGGTAAGTGCGCCCGTTTATCCGGAACTGTTTATGTTGGGTGGCTTAGGCTCGCGGGGATTATGCTCCGCGCCATTGCTGGCTGAAGTGCTAGCCGCGCAAATGAGCGATGAGCCGGTTCCGCTGGACAGGGTTACGCTCGCGGGGCTTAATCCGAACCGACTGTGGGTGCGGAAATTGCTGAAGGGGAAAAGGGTTAAGTAGGGTGCGGTCTGGTGTCCTCACCCTGGCCCTCTCCCCAAAAGGGAGAGGGAAGAGAAGGCGGCAACTTAGCGTTTAGCCTGCTGGAACAAATTGTCCCACATGCCCAGCACTAAAGACTGGTCGCGTGGAGACAGTTCCCCGGCCAGAATGGCTTTTTCAAGGCTGCGAGTAACTTCCGCGTGAACGGCGTCGGCAGAGTGATCGTCCCCGGCTTCCAGCGCGGCTACCGCCAGCGTCAGGTGACCACGCAGATAACCGCTGGCGAACAGCTCATCATCGCTGGCGTGTTCCACCATGTCATCAATTAACGCCAGAATGCGTGATTCAAATTCTGCGATCATCTTCTTTCCTCTGTTATAAATCTTCCGGCCACGGGAAGCATTCCGCCGTGATCTCCGGCGTATGGTAATAATTTTGTAAAGCCTCGATCAGGCGTGCCGGACGTTCCGGGATGCCTTTCTCAAGATATTCCATCAACTGCGCATGCACGCGGCGCTGGAAGACGATACGGTCTGGCTCGAAGTCGCCTTCAAGGTTGTCACAGCTGACGTTGAACGGGAAACCCGCCGCCACGCAGAACAGCCACTCCAGCGCCTGCGGTTTCACCTCCACATCTTCGAACTGCCCCTGGGTGGCGGCGTCGCGCCCGTCCGGGCAGTACCAGTAACCAAAGTCCACCAGCTCGCGACGCGCTTTCCCCGCGATGCACCAGTGCGAAATCTCGTGCAAACCGCTGGCGTAAAAGCCGTGGGCAAAGACGATGCGGTTGTATGAAACCTGGTCATCAGCAGGAAGATAGATCGGTTCGTCGTCGCCTTTAATCAGACGGGTATTAAAATCATCAGCAAAACAGCTGTCGAAGATCTCAATCAGCTGTTCGTATTTATGCGTACTGTTCATTAGTTCATCCCCAACCAGGTGAGGATCTCCTGTCCATGGCTGTCATAAAGAAGTTTGGCGCTCATCACCGCCGAGACAACAACAATCATCGGGCGGATCAGCTTTTGCCCTTTGCTTAATACCAGACGCGAGCCTGCGCGCGCGCCCAAAAACTGCCCCGCCATCATCACAAATCCGGTAGCCCAGATAACCTTGCCGCCAATGATAAACAGCAGCAGACCGCCAACGTTGGAGGTTGCGTTGAGGACTTTGGCGTGGGCGGTGGATTTGGCGAGGTTGAACCCGGCCAGCGTCACGAATGCCAGCGCGTAAAACGAGCCTGCCCCCGGACCAAAGAAGCCGTCGTAAAAACCGACGCAGCCACCGGAAATCAGCGCAAACGGCAGGCCGTGCAGTCGCCGCGCCCGGTCTTCCTCGCCGAGCTTTGGCATCAGTAAGAAATAGAGGCCAATACAGATAACCAGAATCGGCAGGATCTGGCGCAGAATGTCGGACTGTACGTGCTGGACCAGCAGCGCGCCCGCCGTCGAGCCAATAAACGTCATCAGGATATTGAGCTTCTGATCGGCGAGATTCACCACTTTGCGCCGAACAAAGTAGAGCGATGAGGAGAGCGAACCGCCGCATGCCTGGAGTTTGTTGGTGGCAAGCGCCTGGGCAGGGCTCATGCCTGCCGCCAGCAGCGCCGGAACGGTGAGCAACCCGCCACCGCCCGCCAGGGCATCGATAAATCCGGCTAACATCGCAACAAAAAAGAGCACCGCCAGCAGCAGCGGTGACACCATAAACAGATCGACGAAATTATCCATTAAAGTACATGCTCATCCAGTAGCGCCTGGCAGGAAGGCGGCAACGGAGGCGGTGTCTTCTTCTCAGGCTTAGAGGTTCCAGGCTTGGCCGGTTCAAACCAGCTTTGCAGTTCGTAACCACAACCATCGCCAGGCGGTGGCAGCGGCTGATCTTCACATTCCAGGCTGTTCGCCGGGCAGCGCAGGCGAACATGCATATGCGCCCGGTGCTGGAACCATGGGCGCACTTTACGCAGCCAGTCGCGATCCGTTCCCGCATCCAGGCAAAGCTGCTGCTTGATGGCCGGGTTAACAAAGATCCGTGTGACGTCGTTATCCTCTGCCGCCAGCTTAATCATGCTGGAAATTTCCGGCGACCAGCGCGAGGCCACGACCCGTTTACCGTCGGCCGAGACCAGATCCAGCGCCTGCGGTTTCAGCAGCTGCGCTGAGCTCCAGCGCGTTTTCGGCAGTTGCAGGAAGATGTCCACATCCAGTCCGGTCTGGTGGCTGGCGTGACCGCCGTTGAAGCGACCACCTGCAGGCATCCCCATATCGCCAATCAGCATCGTCCCCAGCCCCAGGTTATGCACCTGGTTGCCAAGACGCTGAATAAACAGCACCAGGTCAGGATGGCCGAAGTAACGGCGCTGGTCGGTGCGCATCACCTGATAGGTGTCCGACTGCAGCGGAAGTTCCTGCGCGCCGACGATACACCCGTTGGAGAAAGCGCCAATGGACTGCGCGCTTCCCGCTACCGGGTGGGTGATTTTCTGCCACGGCGTGGCGGCCAGGCTTGCTCCACTGGCCAGCAGCGCCAGCAGAGCGATTGCGGTTTTTTTCATAGTTACCAGCGTGGAATGGTGGTCGACACATCCGCATTCTGCGCGCGCTGGCGCAGGAAGTGATCCATCAGCACGATCGCCAGCATCGCTTCTGCGATCGGTACCGCGCGGATCCCCACGCATGGATCGTGCCGCCCTTTGGTGATCATCTCTACTTCATCGCCTGAGCGGTTAATTGTGTGGCCCGGCACGGTAATGCTGGACGTTGGCTTCAGCGCGATATTGGCAATAATTTGCTGCCCGCTGCTGATGCCGCCCAGAATGCCGCCCGCATGGTTGCTCTGGAAACCCGCCTTCGTGATTTCGTCGCGGTTCTGGCTGCCGCGAAGCTTAACCACGTCAAAACCGTCGCCGATTTCAACGCCTTTCACCGCGTTGATGCTCATCAGCGCGTGGGCGATGTCAGCGTCGAGGCGGTCAAATACCGGCTCGCCCCAGCCAGCCGGCACACCGTCGGCCACCACGGTGACTTTCGCACCAATGGAGTCGCCCTCTTTTTTCAGGCCACGCATCAGCTCGTCCAGCGCGTCCAGCTTGTCGGCATCGGCGCAGAAGAACGGGTTAAGTTCTACCTGATCCCAGTCTTTGATTGCCAGCGGAATGTCGCCCATCTGGGTCAGACAGCCGCGGATAACGATGCCGAATTTCTGCTGGAGATATTTTTTGGCAATCGCACCTGCCGCCACGCGCATCGCGGTTTCACGCGCGGAAGAACGTCCGCCGCCGCGATAGTCGCGAAAGCCATATTTTTGTTCGTAGGTATAGTCGGCGTGGCCCGGACGGAAGACGTCTTTAATCGCGCCGTAGTCCTGGGAGCGCTGATCGGTGTTTTCAATCAGCAGACCAATGCTGGTCCCGGTGGTACGGCCTTCAAAAACGCCGGAGAGAATTTTGACCTGGTCCGGCTCGCGACGCTGCGTGGTGTAGCGAGAGGTACCCGGACGACGGCGGTCAAGGTCATGCTGTAAATCGGCTTCGGTCAGTTCGATGCCTGGCGGGACGCCATCAACGATACAACCCAGTGCCAGACCGTGCGACTCGCCAAAGGTGGTCACACGGAATACCTGTCCAATACTGTTTCCTGCCATCACGGCTCCGATGTTGTTGTTTGTGTTTGAGCGTTGTGAAACGGGCCGAAGCCCGCTGGATTAATCTTTGTAAATGCTGAAGTATTCGCGTGCATCAAGCAGTTGCGTTTTGGTCAGCATAAAGACGCCGTCACCGCCGTTGTCGAACTCAAGCCAGGTGAACGGCACATCCGGGTACTGCTCTATCAGATGTACCATGCTGTTACCCACTTCACAAATCAGAACGCCATCGTCGGTCAGATAATCCGGCGCGCAGGCCAGGATGCGGCGGGTCAGCTTCAGCCCGTCAGAGCCTGACGCCAGGCCCAGCTCCGGCTCGTGACGGTACTCGTTCGGCAGATCGGACATGTCTTCGGCATCCACGTACGGTGGATTGGTGACGATCAGGTCGTATTGCAGCGTCGGCAGGTCGCGGAACAGGTCAGAGCGGATAGGCGTGACGTGATGGATCAAGCCGTGCTCTTCAATGTTGTGTTCGGTGACGGCCAGCGCGTCGGTGGAGATATCGACGGCGTCCACTTCCGCTTCCGGGAAGGCGTACGCGCAGGCAATCGCGATGCAGCCGCTGCCGGTGCACATATCAAGTATGTGCTGCGGCTGATGGTTAATCAGGCCGTCAAAGTGGTTGTTGATCAGCTCGCCAATCGGCGAACGTGGCACCAGCACACGCTCATCAACATAGAACTCATGGCCGCAGAACCAGGCTTTGTTGGTCAGGTAAGCCACCGGAATACGCTCGTTCACGCGACGGATCACGCGCTCAACGATGCGGTGTTTTTCACTGGAGGTCAGGCGCGCGGTGCGCATGTCTTCCGGAATATCCAGCGGCAGGTAGAGAGAGGGCAGCACCAGCTGAACGGCCTCATCCCACGGGTTATCGGTGCCGTGACCGTACCAGATATTGGCGGCGCTGAAGCGGCTAACCGACCAGCGCAACATGTCCTGTATGGTATGCAGCTCGTTTACTGCTTCATCGACAAAAATTTTATCCACTCTTTCCTCCAGGGCATGCTCGCATAATTTTCGGCGGCTAGTTTGCCATGAAGACGGCGATAAATCAGCAATGACGCGTGTCGCTTGAGGTTAAAAAATGCGTTTAGTCGGGTACACTATCGGAAATACGAGATGAGAATGACGAATGAAAAAGAAAACATCGCTCAGCGAGGAGGATCAGGCTCTCTTCCGTCAGCTGATGACCGGGACGCGTAAAATCACGCACGACACCATTGTCCATCGCCCGCAGCGTAAAAAAATCAGCGAGGTTCCGGTCAAACGGTTGCTTCAGGAGCAGGCCGATAACAGCCACTATTTTTCAGATGAGTTTCAGCCGCTGCTAAATACGCAGGGCGCGGTGAAATACGTGCGCGAAGACGTCAGCCATTTTGAACTGAAAAAATTACGCCGGGGAAATTACTCGCCGGAGCTGTTCCTCGATCTGCATGGGTTGACCCAGATGCAGGCGAAGCAGGAGCTGGGGGCGTTGATCGCGGCGTGCCGACGCGAGCATGTTTTTTGCGCCTGCGTGATGCACGGTCACGGCAAACATATTCTCAAACAACAGACGCCGCTGTGGCTGGCTCAGCATCCACACGTGATGGCTTTTCATCAGGCACCGAAAGAGTACGGCGGAGATGCCGCATTGCTGGTATTGATTGAGGTGGAGGAGTGGCAGCCGCCAGAGTTGCCCTGACAGGATGGCGGGAGGCACGCGGCACCCCGCCATATCGCACGTCACGTCAGATGGCTTTAGCCATCTTCAGGTTGCACGGACTCATTTGCCAGTTAAAGACCCCTTTGCCGGTTTCGTCGAGGGTGACGTTGGCAATGGCGGACGTTGTGAACATCGGCGGCGTTTCGCCCGGGCACAGCTCAGATACCAGATAGCCGACCAGCGGCAGGTGGGAAATGACCAGTGCGGAAGCGACACCTTCGTTGCACAGCGCCTGAAGGTAAGCACTGACAAGGCCAACATCGCCACACGGCGTGAGTTCAGGGAGAACATCCACACTGGATGGCAGGTTCATACACTCCCCTACCACATCCAGCGTCTGTTCTGCCCGCAGGAACGGACTCACCAGAACGCGTTCAATGTCCACTTTTTGACCTTTAAGCCATGTCGCCATCTGACGGGATTCGTCGCAGCCACAGACGGTTAAAGGACGTACTGAGTCACTGGCGGCATCGAGTGCCGCGTCGCCGTGACGCATGATAAAAACTTGCATATTGCACCGCTTTTGTTAACCAGAATCACCGGCGTTAACTACCCGCGATTAATGCTCTGAGGTAGAAAACCCGATGGCCGGGCATTGTGCCTGATCCATTCGGTGAATGAAACGCTGTTTTTTACCTCAATGGCGTAAGTATAGTCAATCTCTGTTTACAATTTCGCCAGAACAGGTTCCATCACCTCAGGATTTACCCTTCTTTGACTTCAGTTTACGCAATCAGTTTCCCTTGCGGGCCAGAATGTCTGACCCCGTTCCGCCATCTGCAATAATTCGTCACAAGGTGTAAACCGTGGACCGTATTGCGAGGCCAGACGTTGCAGGATCGCAACCACTTCACCCGCCCCGAGGGTATCCATATACCGGAACGGGCCGCCAAGGAATGGCGGAAAACCGATACCAAACACGGCACCGATGTCGCCGTCGCGCGCGCTTTTGATCACCTGCTCACCAAAGCAGCGCGCCGCTTCATTGAGCATCATCATCACGCAGCGCTCAGCACACTGAACCGCCGACAGTTTTCCCTGACCCGTGACAGGAATAAGCGCATAAACCGAAGGGTCGACCTGTTTCTTGCTTTTACGCCCTTTCGCGGCGTAAAGATAGAAACCGCGTTCATTTTTTCTGCCTTTGCGATCGTCCTTCAAAATTGCGGAAACAAAGTTTGCAGGCGGCGCAAAACGATCGCCATAAGCCGCTTCCAGCACAGGGATAATTTTAGTCCCCGTATCAATTCCTACCTCATCCAAAAGTTGGATTGGGCCGACGGGGAAACCAAACTTCACCAGGGCGTCATCGACGTGCTCAATTTTCTCCCCTTCCGTCAGCAACCGCATCGCTTCGTTAATATACGGCGCCAGAATGCGGTTGACGTAGAAGCCGGCTTTGTCCGCGACCACAACAGGAGTTTTGCCCTGTTTTTTCGCCAGCTTCACCACGGTGGCAATAGTTTGCGGGCTGGTTGTGGCATGAGGGATAACCTCCACCAGCGGCATTTTTTCGACAGGACTGAAATAGTGCAGCCCTATCACCTGCTCCGGGCGCATGGCTTTCGCCGCGATGTCGCCGATCGGCAAAGACGAGGTGTTTGACGCGAAAATGGTGTGCGGCGCGCAATGCTGTTCAACGTCCGCTACCATCTGCTGCTTAAGGGCCAGATCTTCGAACACGGCTTCAATCACCAGATCGCGGTGTGCAAACCCACTGTAGTCGGTGGCGCCAGTGATCATCGCGAGGGTTTTATCGCGATCGCTGGCCTTGATATGGCGGCGTTTCACTTTGCGATCAAGGTTCTGCCAGCTGTACTGCAACGCGTGGTTGATACCCTTTGGGTTGATATCTTTGATACGTACGGGCAATTTGCCTTTGCTGGCGGTGACAAACGCGATGCCGCCGCCCATCAGCCCACCACCCAGAACCCCAACGGCGCGCAGCGGAGCCGGTTCAGCTTCACTGCCCGGATCTTTTTTAACCTCCGTGCTGGCAAAGAAAATGCCGCGCAGCGCCTGCGACTGCGGCGTCATCGCCAGCTCGCCAAACGCTTTCGCTTCCGCGGCATAACCGCTGCTGCTGCCCTGGGATAAACCGGTTTCAATCACCTTCAGAATGCGCGTCGCTGCCGGATAATTCCCTCTGGTTTTTTGCTCGGTTTTTTTACCCACCATATTAAACAGCAGCGTGCGCCCCAGCGGCCCGGCGAGGATACGCTCACGCACCGGCAGGGGGCGTTTCGCCTGACGACCTTTCAGCGCCCGCTCAACGGCAGCCTCAAGCAAGATTGCGTGCGGAACGACCTCATCAACCAGACCCGCCTTTAACGCCTGACGGGCGCGCAGCTGTTTACCGGTTAAAATCATCTCCAGCGCAGTACTGACGCCCACCAGCCGCGGCAAGCGCTGCGTGCCACCTGAACCGGGCAGCAATCCAAGCTGTACTTCAGGCAGTCCGAGTACGGTTTTCGCATCGTCGGTACAGATGCGACTGTGGCAGGCCAGCGCCAGCTCAAGCCCGCCGCCCAGGCAAGCCCCGTGGATCGCAGCGACAACGGGTATCGACAGCGCATGGATCTCCGCCATCACCTGCTGCCCCTGACGCGCCAGATCTTCTGCTTCCTGAGCGCTTGTCGCCCGGGCAATCATGTTGATATCGGCCCCGGCAATAAAGTTATCCGGCTTTGCCGAGATAAATACCAGGCCACGTATCGCTTTGTTTTCGCGGATCTGTCTGAGCATCGCACGCACCTGAACGCCGAACTCCGCCTTCAGGGTATTCATCTTTTCGTCGGGCACATCAATGGTGATAACGGCCACGTTATCAAGGCGAACAGCAAGGTTAAATGCAGATGTCGTTTCCATTATTCAGCCTCCAGAACCATTGCTGCGCCCAGACCGCCCGCCGCACAGGCGGTAACGAGGCCAAAACCGCCGCCACGGCGACGCAGTTCGTGCAACGTCTGGGTAATCATTCTCGCCCCGGTCGCTGCAAACGGATGACCGTAGGCAATAGAGCCACCCAGCACGTTAAACTTACTCTGATCCACTTCGCCTGTGGCATGTGCGCGGCCCAGCACGTCGCGGGCAAAACGTTCGCTCGCCATAAGCTGCACATTTGCCAGCGTTTGCGCGGCAAAGGCTTCGTGCATATCAATTAACGTGAGATCGGAGAGCGTTAGCCCCGCGCGCTCCAGCGCCAGCGGCGTGGACCAGGCGGGCCCTAACAGCATGTCCTGCCAGACATCGATGGCGGTAAAGGCGTAGCTGCGCAAATAACCCAGCGGTGTGATGCCCAGCTCTTTCGCCCGGGATTCCGTCATCAGGATCACGGCGGCGGCACCGTCCGTCAGCGGCGTACTGTTGGCCGCCGTAACGGTGCCATGTTTACGGTCAAAGGCCGGGCGCAGTTTTGCGTAATCTGCCAGGGTTGAGGTGCCGCGAATGTTGTTATCTTCCGCGAGCGGTTCCCGGTAAGGCGGTACATAGGCGGTCATCACTTCGTTGGTCAGTTTGCCCTCCGACCAGGCTTTCGCTGCCAGCTGATGCGAGCGATGCGCCAGCGCATCCTGCTGTTCGCGGGTAATACCATAGGTTTTTGCCATCTGCTCGGCTGTATCGCCCATGCGCAGGCCGGTGGAGTATTCAGCAACGGCAGGTGGCACGGGCATGAGGTCGCGCAGGCGTAAACGCGAGAAGAGTTTAAGCTTTGCACCGGTAGTGCGAGCTTTGTTGGCATCCACGAGGATGCGGGCCAGCTGTTTGCTGACGCCGATGGGCAGCACGGAGGAGGAATCAGCGCCGCCGGCGATCCCCGCGCGAATGGTCCCCGCCATCAGGCTTTCCGCCACGTTCGCCACCGCCTGGAAACTTGTGGCGCAGGCGCGGCTGACGCTGTAGGCGTCGGTATGAACATTCATGCCGGTACCCAGCACGATTTCACGCGCGATATTGGGTGCTTCCGGCATCTGTACCACCTGGCCGAAAACCAGTTGCTCAATAACCTCTGGCGGGATCTCGCTGCGAGCCAGCATCTCCCCCACCACCATTTTTCCCAGATCGACAGCCGGTATACCGTGAAACGCGGTTGCCTGACGTGCAAACGGCGTACGTAACCCGCTGACAATGGCAATGCGGTCACCGTGTCGGGTGATAAGCGGTAATGCCTGACTCATAACACTCCCCTGTAAAAAAATTTTGCGCGCACGTTAAGTGGTCTGACCTGATAATAGTCTTAACTATTTTTTTACATTGAGCCAATCGGGGAAGCGAAAAATTGCGAGCTAAGGCACAGAGAAGAAAAAGAAAATGCCCGGGGTAAAAGCAAAACGGTAACCCGTGGGTTACCGTTTTTAGTGTTTGCGCCCTCTCCCGTGGGAGAGGGTTGGGGTGAGGGCACCAGACCGCAGGAATTAACGCAGGCCCAGCTGGAAGATCAGCGTTTCTGCCTCGCAGGCGAACACAAAGTCGATATCCAGCTGTACGCCGCCTTCCACTTCCGTGAAGGTAGATTTGATTTCACATGGATCGGATTCAACTTCACGCGCACGCTTGCTCAGCGCGGCCAGCGTCTCTTCCGCTTCAGCGCGGTTAGGGAATACGCGGCTGTAAGAGGCGGTGCAATCGGTGTTGTCCATAATGGTGCCAACATCCATACAGCAGCAAACCGGGGTTTCATCAGCACTGCATTTACTCATAGCTCAATTTCCTCTGTATTCGCGCAGCGCGCGAGATAAACACGATGCGACTATTTTACGCCCCCGGACGAGCCCCCTCCAGCCGTTAATGGCGCAAAACCGGATAAGTGAGCAATATCACACTAAAAAATGATCTAAAACAAAATTCACCTTTTCGGATGAATCGTACTGGTCACAATTTTGCCAACCAGATCTCGTTTCATGAAACATGTTTGAAAATATTAATAAACAAACTTGCAACATCCCAGCTGGTCAGACCTATACTCTCGCCACTGGTCTGATTTGTATGTCATACCTCAGACCCTACACTTCGCGCTCCTGTTACGGTATGTAACAATTATTGAATAAAAATAACTCAATGAGGTTATGGTCATGAGCCAGAAAACCCTGTTCAAACAAACTGCTTTAGCAGTTGCAGTGGCAATCGTCTCAACGTCCGCCTGGTCAGCGGGCTTCCAGTTAAACGAATTTTCTTCCTCTGGCCTTGGCCGTGCGTATTCCGGGGAAGGTGCGATTGCCGATGACGCAGGCAACGCAAGCCGTAACCCGGCGCTTATCATGATGTTTGATCGCCCTACCTTCTCTGCCGGTGCGGTTTACATCGATCCTGATGTCAACATTTCTGGCAAATCTCAGTATACCGGCGCAGATCTGAAGGCGGATAACATTGCACCAACGGCGTGGGTGCCTAACCTGCACTTTGTTGCGCCAATCAATGAACAGTTTGGTTGGGGTGCCTCTGTCACCTCAAACTATGGCCTGGCAACGGAGTTCAATAACAACTACCCGGCCGGGGAATACGGCGGTAAAACCGACCTGACGACCCTGAACCTTAACCTGAGCGGCGCATATCGTCTGAACGATAACTGGAGCTTTGGTCTGGGCTTTGATGCTGTCTACGCTGATGCAAAAATCGAGCGTTACTCCGGGGAGCAAACTGCTGCGCTGCCGAAAAACAGCAATAAAATTGCCAGCCTGAAAGGTGACGAGTGGGGTTACGGCTGGAACGCCGGTATCCTGTATGAACTGGATAAAAACAACCGCTGGGGTCTGACCTACCGCTCAGAAGTGAAGATTGACTTCGATGGCGATTACAAAAGCGGCATCCTGAGCCCGGTCAACGGTATGGTACCGGGCGCAGGCACCACCATTCCATGGGGTACCTCGAATCAAACCGTACCGGGTTCACTGTCACTGCATCTGCCAGAAATGTGGGAAGTGTCAGGTTATAACCGCGTTGCGCCGCAGTGGGCTATTCACTATAGCCTCGCGTATACCAGCTGGAGCCAGTTCCAGGAGCTGAAAGCCACCGGCAGCAACGGCCAGACGCTGTTCTATAAAGACGAAAGCTTCCACGATGCTTACCGTATCGCACTTGGTACGACCTATTATATGGATGACAACTGGACGTTCCGTACCGGCGTGGCATTTGATGACAGCCCGGTACCGGCAGATAAGCGTTCTATCTCCATTCCGGATCAGGACCGTTTCTGGGTAAGTGCGGGTGCAACCTACGCGTTCAACGAGAATGCCTCTATCGACGCGGGTGTGTCGTACATGCATGGACAGAAAGTGACCTTCCAGGAAGGCCCTTACGAGTTTACCTCTGAAGGTAAAGCCTGGCTGTTTGGTACCAACTTCAACTACGCGTTCTAATCCCAACACGATTAAAAAAGGTGAGCATCGCTCACCTTTTTTATTTATTCCGAATCGATATCTTTTAATTCGTTCTCGATGGCTTTCGCGTTCGGATTATCTTCCGGCTTCAGCTTACCGCCGTTGGCAATAAAGTCATGGTTCTGGAAATAGGCCTCGCGGACCATGATGTACGGATCGGAAGACTGACGCAGCAGACCGTCAGAGTCCAGCAGTTGCGCACGCGTCTCAATCCCTTCCACGGTCCATTTACCAATCGACAGCGGCCAGGTGAGCCATGACAGCACCGGATACAGCGTATCCACCATATCGCCGCCATCATCACGCACGGTAAAGCTGCCGTAGAATGGCAGGTGCACATACGGCCCATAACCTACGCCATAATGCCCCAGTGTGCTGCCGAAACGATGCGGCTGTTCACGCTGTAATTTCGGGTTCGCCATGCCTGCGACATCTATTAAGCCGCCCATACCCAGCAGAGAGTTCAGGAAGAAACGGGTGAAATGCACCATCCCCTGATACGGGTCGCCCTGGAGGAAGTAGTTCACCATCACCGCTGGCTCTTCCAGGTTACTGGTAAAGTTGCTCAGCCCGTTACGCGCTGGCTGCGGAACGTAGTCACGCCATGCCACGGCAACCGGACGAACCAGATATGGATCCAGCACATTATAGTTAAAGTTGTACATTGAACGGTTAAATCCTTCGAGAGGATCGGAGCGTCCCGTTTGCTCGCCAGAGCTGGCGCAGCCCACAAGCATCGTTACGCCCAGCGCAAGCGCCGACAGCCGAAGCTTCATATATTTCTCCCTGTTCAATATGGCTATCGTTGAATGCCATCTGTGACGGAGCCTGTGAGGCTCCGCCTGAAACGTGCAAGTGATTGTAACAGCACGCTTACCGATGTCTACGAGGACAATGACGACCCGCTCGCGTCATCACGCTAATTTCAGCATAGCCTGTCTTTAAGAATTCGTTTCGCTGGCAATTTTATATTGGCTTTGAAAGAGATGTCTCACCTTTATTGCCATTTTCAGCAATTTAAGAGCTTCCCCACGGGCAAGGCGCCAAAAGCCGCTACGCTTAAATGAGCGATTACCCCGAAGGAGCAGTTATGAAAGATATTAACGAAGAAAAAATTGGCGAGAACAATGAGGAACATGAGATTGAAAGTGAGGAGAAAGACCGGGGAGAAGAGATAGAAGTCGATGAGGATCGCCTGCCGTCGCGTGCCATGGCCATTCATGAGCATATTCGCCAGGATGGCGAAAAGGAGATGGAGCGTGACGCAATGGCCCTGCTGTGGTCGGCCATCGCAGCCGGTCTGTCGATGGGTGCCTCTCTGCTCGCCAAAGGTATATTTCACGTTCAGCTGGAAGGCGTGCCGGGCGGTTTTTTGCTGGAGAATTTAGGCTACACGTTCGGCTTTATTATCGTCATTATGGCGCGACAGCAGCTTTTCACGGAGAACACCGTCACTGCCGTACTGCCCGTCATGCAAAATCCGACCCTTGGTAATTTTGGTTTACTGATGCGCCTCTGGAGCGTCGTGCTGCTGGGGAACCTGATCGGTACGGGCGTTGCAGCCTGGGCCTTCGAGTATATGCCAATCTTTGATGAACCGACCCGCGACGCATTCGTGAAGATTGGCATGGACGTAATGAAAAATACGCCGGTTGAAATGTTCTCTAATGCCATTATCTCCGGCTGGATCATCGCCACTATGGTCTGGATGTTCCCGTCAGCGGGCAGCGCGAAAATCGTGGTGATTATCCTGATGACCTGGCTTATCGCACTCGCCGATACCACGCACATTGTTGTCGGGACCGTTGAAATCCTTTATCTGGTATTTAACGGCACACTCCACTGGAGCGACTTTTTCTGGCCGTTCGCCCTGCCTACTCTCGCAGGCAACATTTGTGGCGGAACCTTTATCTTTGCACTGCTGAGCCATGCGCAAATCCGTAACGACATGTCCAACAAGCGTAAGGCCGAACTTAAGGCTCAGGAAAAAAAGGATAAAACTGCCGAAAAATCGGCGTGAACGGTGACTCTTTGACCAGTCAGGCGGCAATGCGCTTAACGAGAAGTGTAAATAACGCTATACTCTTGCCGCTTCGTCCCCTTAGTTAAATGGATATAACGAGCCCCTCCTAAGGGCTAGTTGCAGGTTCGATTCCTGCAGGGGACACTTTTAATTTCCCACTATAATGCCTGATTTATCAATCCGCTTCGCAATTGCCGCTTTTTTAAGCAAAAACGAGTAATAGCTCATAATGTATAACGGTGCTACATTAAGCCGCCCACCCAAGTCAGCAATGGCCAGGCAACGTCGTAAAGAACGGTAAAGCCTGCAACCATGACCTCGTCCTACGGTCTCAATGGCACGTGGTATCGCGAAGTCTGCGCTACCTTCACAGGCTTTACAAAGGTTCCACTATTTTGTCTCAATCCAAATTTCAGCGGGCGTTTCTGCACCCGCGCTACTGGTTTACATGGTTCGGCCTTGGCGTACTTTGGCTGCTGGTCCAGCTTCCTTATCCCGTGATTCGCTTCCTGGGTTCGAAGCTCGGCAGCGCATCGCGTCACTTTCTTAAGCGTCGCGAGTCCATTGCCCGAAAAAATCTTGAACTTTGCTTTCCGCATTACAACGCGCAGCAGCGTGAAACGCTGATCGCTGAAAACTTTAAATCTATCGGTATGGCGCTGCTTGAAACCGGTATGGCCTGGTTCTGGCCAGACGAGCGTGTCCGTAAATGGTTTGACGTTGAAGGTCTGGATAACCTCAAACATGCCCAGATGCAAAAACGCGGCGTGATGGTTGTGGGTGTGCATTTTATGTCGCTTGAGCTGGGCGGCCGCGTTATGGGTCTTTGTCAGCCGATGATGGCAACCTATCGCCCGCATAACAGCGCACTGATGGAATGGGTACAAACGCGGGGCCGCATGCGTTCAAATAAGGCGATGATCAGCCGTAACAATCTGCGCGGTATGGTTGGCGCCCTGAAAAAAGGTGAAGCCGTCTGGTTTGCCCCGGACCAGGATTACGGCCCTAAAGGCAGCAGCTTTGCCCCTTTCTTTGCGGTTAAAGATGTCGCTACGACGAACGGTACCTTTGTGATTTCACGTCTCTCTGGCGCCTCAATGTTAACGGTGACCATGGTCAGAAAAGCGGATAAGTCAGGCTATCGTCTGCATATCTCACCGGAGATGGCGAACTATCCTGAGGATGAGAGTGAAGCCGCGACCTTTATCAATAAGGTGATTGAGTTTGAGATTATGCGAGCACCTGAGCAGTATCTGTGGATGCACCGCCGCTTTAAAACCCGCCCTCTGGGCGAAGCCTCACTTTATATCTAACCCCTTTCGAAGGTTAGTTTCGCTAAGAAACTAACCTTTTCAAGCACCTGTAATCGCTGTGCGTAACGGCTTTTTTCGACCGTCGCTCAACAGGCATTTATTGCGTACCGAAATCAAACTGTCGCCGTTCCACGACACTCGTAAGTATCGGAAATTATTTGAAAAAATGCCTCTTGTCACTCCTGAAATTTAGGCGTACATTAGCGCCGTCTGGCGACAGGAAAGCACAGAATTCAGAGCTGAAGTTAGCGACGTAACGGGATAATTCCGATTTCCCCTTTCGCATGATTTCAACTCTCTATACTCAGTTGGACTCTGTTTTTTTAATGCGTACCGGAAGATACGCGGAGCGATGAAACGTGAAATATTTCTTTATGGGCATTTCGGTTATTGTTTTAGTTTGGGCCGGAACGTTTGCTCTGATGATCTAGTTAAGAAAATGCAGTCAAAAAAACAGGCGCCGTTGGCGCCTGTTTTTTTGGTGTCCGTTACGACTCGGGTTGTTCCACGACGCTCTTAACTGCAAGCAGGCCATCCGCGCGGAACATGCTTTTAATCCCCCGCACAGCCTGACGGATACGGTCGCTGTTTTCGATCAGCGCGAAACGCACATGCGTGTCACCGTAGTCACCAAAGCCAATGCCTGGAGAAACGCAAACCTTCGCGTCCTGAAGCAGTTTTTTGGCAAATTCCAGAGATCCCATCGCCGCATACGGCTCGGGGATTTTCGCCCAGACGTACATGGAAGCTTTAGGCATTTCAACCATCCAGCCCGCTTCGTGAAGCCCTTTTACCAGCACATCACGGCGGCGTTTGTACTGGGCGGCAATATCAAGCACACACTGCTGATCCCCTTCCAGCGCCGCGATGGCCGCGACCTGCAATGGCGTAAACGTACCATAGTCATGGTAACTTTTAATACGCGCCAGGGCGCTCACCAGCGTTTTGTTTCCCACCATAAATCCTATTCGCCAGCCCGCCATGTTGTAGCTTTTCGACAGGGTGAAAAACTCAACCGCCACATCACGGGCACCCGGTACCTGCATAATTGACGGCGCTTTCCAGCCATCATAAACGATATCAGCATAGGCGAGATCGTGTACCACCAGCACGTCGTAACGCTTAGCCAGCGCGACCACTTTCTCAAAGAATTCGAGTTCGACGCATTGTGCCGTTGGGTTGGACGGGAAACCGAGGATCATCATTTTCGGCTTCGGATAGCTTTCACGAATCGCCCGTTCCAGCTCGTTGAAGAAGTCGACGCCTTCCACCAGTGGAACAGAACGCACCTGCGCGCCAGCAATCACCGCCCCGTAAATATGAATTGGGTAGCTCGGATTCGGCACCAGGACGGTATCGCCGTGATCGAGCGTCGCCAGCATCAGGTGGGCCAGCCCCTCTTTGGAGCCAATGGTCACAATCGCTTCGCTTTCAGGATCGATATCCACCTGATAACGATCCTGATACCAGCGGGAGATCGCCCGACGCAAGCGTGGAATGCCGCGTGAGGTTGAATACCCATGGGTATCGGGACGCTGGGCAACTGTGCAGAGTTTCTCAACGATATGCGGCGGCGTTGGGCCGTCAGGGTTACCCATACTGAAATCGATAATGTCTTCACCGCGCCGACGCGCAGCCATTTTCAGTTCAGCAGTGATATTGAAAACATAAGGGGGGAGACGATCGATACGCGTAAAACGGCGTTCAGGACTGAATTCAGCCATAGATTCCTCAGAGTCACGTTAGCGCCCGGACCGTCCGAGCGACGCTGCCACCCGTGTGGCATGCTTAGAAAATAACCTGAAGAAAAAGACGCTGTCGAGGGGATAACGGCAAAACAATATATTGCGCTAAAACGGGAATGCGATTGTAGTGAAAAGCGGAACTCTTATCGTGATCAGGCAGTTTTAAGCGCTGCGATTTAACACAATGTTTTCAGTATCGTTACCTGACGTTTCTCCACAAACGAAAAAGCAGCGACTTTCAGTCAAAAGCCAGCAATCCCCTTTGAGAATTATGGTTTTTCCCCATTTGATAAATCTGATGGATAGCTGGTCATCTGGCCCTATGTTTTCTATCATAGATTTTTCCCGTTTTCCCAGGCCTGACCGTGCACGAAATCTTCAATATGCTCCTGGCGGTGTTCGACCGCGCGGCATTAATGCTGATCTGTCTCTTTTTCCTTATCCGCATCCGCTTGTTTCGCGAACTGTTGCATAAATCTGCCCACTCGCCAAAAGAGCTGCTGGCCGTTACGTTTATCTTTTCGATGTTTGCCCTGTTCAGCACCTGGTCCGGCGTGCCGGTAGAAGGCTCGCTGGTGAACGTGCGCATCATCGCCGTCATGTCGGGCGGGATCCTCTTTGGTCCCTGGGTCGGGATTATCACAGGCATTATCGCCGGCACCCATCGATACCTGATTGATATTGGCGGCGTGACGGCAGTCCCCTGCTTTATCACCAGCATTATTGCCGGGGTACTCTCCGGCTGGATTAACCGCAAAATCCCGAAAAAACAGCACTGGCGTGCGGGGATTATCGCGGGGATGGTCTGCGAAACGCTGACCATGATCCTGGTCGTCGTCTGGGCACCGACCACTGCGCTGGGGCTGGATATCGTCTCGAAGATCGGTATTCCGATGATCCTCGGGAGCGTCTGTATAGGCTTTATCGTGCTGCTGGTGCAAAGCGTGGAAGGCGAAAAAGAGGCCAGCGCCGCGCGTCAGGCGAAGCTGGCACTGGATATTGCCAACAAAACGCTGCCGCTTTTCCGACACGTTAACACCGAATCTTTACGTCAGGTTTGCGATATCATCCGCCGGGATATTCACGCCGATGCGGTCGCCATCACCAATATTGACCACGTGCTGGCCTATGTTGGCGTCGGTGAGCACAATTATCGCGACAGCGACGATACCATCAGCCCGACTACCAGACAGGCGATTAACTACGGAAAAATCATCATTAAAAACAATGATGAAGCCCACCGCACGCCAGAGATCCACTCAATGCTGGTGATCCCGCTGTGGGAAAAAGGCGTGGTCACGGGGACGCTGAAAATTTACTACTGCCATGCGCACCAAATCACCTCCTCGCTCCAGGAGATGGCGATTGGCCTGTCGCAGATTATCTCCACCCAACTCGAAGTTTCGCGTGCGGAGCAGTTGCGCGAGATGGCAAATAAGGCAGAGCTGCGTGCCCTGCAAAGCAAGATCAATCCCCATTTCCTGTTTAACGCGCTGAACGCTATATCCTCTTCCATTCGTCTTAATCCGGATACCGCGCGGCAGCTGATTTTTAATCTGTCGCGCTATCTGCGCTACAACATTGAGTTAAAAGACGACGAGCAGATCGACATCAAAAAAGAGCTGTATCAAATCAAGGATTACATCGCGATTGAGCAGGCACGCTTTGGCGATAAGCTGACGGTCATTTACGATATTGATGAAGAGGTCAACTGCGTGATCCCAAGCCTGCTGATCCAGCCGCTGGTGGAAAACGCTATTGTTCACGGCATTCAGCCGTGTAAAGGAAAAGGCGTGGTCACGATTAGCGTGACGGAAAGCGGTAACCGCGTGCGAATCGCCGTGCGCGATACCGGACACGGCATCGATCCAAAAGTGATCGAGCGCGTCGAATCAAACGAAATGCCGGGAAATAAAATCGGGCTGCTGAACGTGCACCACCGGGTCAAGCTGCTGTACGGTGACGGGCTGCACATTCACCGCCTTGAGCCGGGCACCGAGATTGCTTTTTATGTTCCGAACGAACGAACGCCCGTTAATGCCCCCATATCCTTGTTGCCGTAGGCCGGAGTAACAGATGAAAGTCATCATCGTAGAAGATGAAATTCTGGCTCAGCAGGAGTTGAGCTGGCTTATCAAAACCCACAGCCAGATGGAGATTGTTGGCTGTTTTGAGGATGGCCTGGACGTGCTGAAATTTTTGCAGCATAACCGGGTCGACGCGATTTTTCTCGATATTAATATTCCGTCTCTGGACGGCGTTCTGCTGGCGCAAAATATCAATCAGTTCGCCCATAAGCCGTTTATTGTGTTTGTCACCGCGTGGAAAGAGCATGCCGTGGAAGCCTTCGAGCTGGAGGCGTTTGACTATATTCTCAAGCCGTATCAGGAGTCACGTATTATCAGCATGCTGCATAAGCTGGAAGCCGCATGGCAGCAGCAGTCGCTGCCCACCAGTGCCAGTCCGGTAGCGCGTGAAAACGACACCATTAATCTGGTGAAGGACGAACGGATCATCGTCACGCCTGTCGACGATATTTACTATGCTGAAGCGCACGAAAAAATGACGTTTGTCTATACGCGGCGTGAGGCCTACGTAATGGCGATGAACATCACCGAATTTTGCAACAAACTCCCGTCAGCGCACTTCTTCCGCTGCCACCGCTCGTTCTGCGTCAATCTGAACAAGATCCGCGAGATCGAACCCTGGTTTAATAACACCTATATTTTGCGTCTGAAGGATCTGGATTTTCAGGTGCCGGTAAGCCGCAGCAGAGTGAAAGCGTTCCGCCAGCTCATGCACCTGTAGCGCGTTCCCTCTCCCGCAGGAGAGGGAGACGGATGTCAGAGGATCTGGCCAAGTACCTGACGCAGATGCGCCCCGGAGCCAAGCAAGCCCGGATTGTCGTGGACAATCAGGTAAACCGGAATGTCCTGCACGTAACTCTTGAAGCGGCCTTTGTCTTCAAAGCCACCACGGAAACCGGAGGCGGTAAAGAAATCGAGGAAGCGCGGCACGATCCCGCCCGCAATATAGACCCCGCCAAAGGTGCCGAGATTCAGGGCCAGGTTGCCGCCGAAACGCCCCATAATGACGCAGAACAACGACAAAGCACGACGGCAGTCAATACAGCTGTCGGCCAGCGCGCGTTCGGTCACATCTTTAGGCTGCAGATTTTCCGGCAGACGTCCGTCTGATTTTACAATCGCCCGATACAGGTTCACCAGACCCGGGCCAGAAAGCACGCGCTCGGCCGACACGTGACCAATTTCGGCGCGTAGCTCCTCAAGAATAATGCCCTCTTCTTCGCTGTTCGGCGCAAAATCCACGTGACCGCCCTCACCCGGCAGGCTCACCCAGCGTTTGTCGACGTGGACCAGGTGCGCCACCCCCAGACCGGTTCCAGCGCCGTAAACAGCAATGGGTTTGCCTTCAACCGGGGCCGTACCGCCGAACTGAATCAGATGCTCAGGTTTAAGCATTGGGATAGCCATGGAAACCGCAGTGAAATCGTTGATAATTTCAAGGTGCGAGAAGCCGAGGTTTTTCCGCATTTCGGCAATTGAAAAGGCCCACGTGTGGTTGGTCATCGCCACCCAGTCGCCAGTGATCGGACAGGCGATGGCGATACAACCGTCTTCAACGCTCACTTTATGCTCTTCAAGATAGACGCGAACTACCGCTTCCAGGCTTGGGTAATCCAGCCCTGAATAGGTTTTCGCCTGAGAAATTTCACCGCTGTTCACATCGCACAGGGCAAGGCGCGCATTGGTGCCGCCAACATCACCTACCAAAGCATACTTTGTCATTCTTCTACTGCTCCGCTAAAGTCAGAATAAATCTTTGGGACACTGTAAATTCAAGGCGTGATAACAACAACGACCAGAAGGTGACTGCCCATGGATTATCGATCTTCGTCACATAATAACTTTACCGTTTCAGCACCTTTTGCACTATTGCCACAATGCTGATTGTGCAAAGTAACGTTAAGCCGTTTTGTACAAGGAAATCATCATGCTCCATCCGCGAGCCAGAACCATGCTGTTATTGGCTGTCCCGGCGCTAATTATTGGCGTAGCGTCGAGCCTGGTGCTCATCGTCGTCATGAAAGTAGCGGCAGTGCTGCAAACGATTTTATGGACCGCGCTGCCGGTTAAACTTGGCATCAGCACTGACTCGCCAGGGTGGATCATGATGATGCTGACCCTGACCGGAATTGCCGTAGGTCTGGTGATCCGCTATAGCCCGGGCCATGCCGGGCCGGACCCGGCACTGGAACCCTTGATTGGTGCGCCAGTATCTCCCTCTGCTCTGCCAGGGCTTGTTATCGCGCTGATTATCGGTCTTGCGGGCGGCGTAAGCCTCGGGCCTGAACATCCCATTATGGCGGTTAATATCGCGCTGGCAGTCTTTCTGGGAGCACGTCTTTTCCCGCGCGTTGGCGCGCTGGACTGGACGATTCTGGCTTCCGCCGGTACCATCGGGGCACTGTTTGGTACCCCAATAGCGGCTGCGCTCATCTTTTCGCAAACGCTCAGCAGCGACAATGATGTGCCGCTGTGGGATAAACTCTTTGCGCCACTGATGGCCGCAGCAGCAGGGGCCCTCACAACCAGCCTGTTTTTCCATCCTCATTTTTCACTCCCCATCCCCCACTATGGCCAGATGCAACTCACCGATATTGTCAGCGGTGCCGTCGTCGTCGCGATAGCCATTGCGCTGGGAATGATCGCAGTGTGGTGTCTTCCGCGCCTGCATCGTCTGATGCACAGGCTGAAGCATCCGGTGCTGATTCTGGGTATGGGCGGTTTTATTCTGGGCGTTTTAGGCGCTATCGGCGGGACGGTTACGCTGTTTAAGGGTCTGGACGAGATGCAGCAACTGGCCTTCAGCCAGGTCTTTAGCGTCTCCGATTATCTGCTGTTCGCGCTGGTAAAACTGGCGGCGCTGGTGATCGCTGCAGCCTGTGGTTTCCGGGGAGGACGGATCTTCCCGGCGGTATTTGTTGGCGTCGCGCTGGGGCTGATGCTGCATGAGCACGTCGACGCTGTCCCTGCGGCGATTACCGTCTCCTGCTCCATTCTGGGGCTGGTACTGGTGGTAACGCGCGATGCATGGCTGAGTCTGTTTATGGCGGCCGTTGTTGTGCCGGATACCACGCTTCTGCCGCTCCTTTGTATCGTGATGTTGCCCGCCTGGCTCCTGCTGGCGGGCAAACCGATGTTGATGGCATGGCGAAACGACAGGTAATCAGGCGTTATTGCGCGCCTCCAGCGCTTTGGTCAGCGCGCTCAGCAGCGGCGGAATATCGGCTTTCGGCAGCATCACCTCGATCAGCGATAGTCGCTCGTGGTGTGCTACTTTATCCAGCACCTCCGCCAGTGTTTCCGCTTCGCTGACGCGCCAGCATTCTGCCTCTGGCGCCAGGCTCAGCGCCTGCGGGATCTGCGTCCAGTTCCAGAGGGCAATATCGTTATAGCGCTGCTCCGGCCCGTGGATGGCTCTCTCAACCGTGTATCCCTCGTTGTTAAGCACCAGAATAATCGGGCGCTGCTTGTCGCGCAGCATCGATCCCAGCTCCTGAATGGTCAACTGCGCGGCACCGTCACCCGTCAGGACAATCACGCGTCGGTTCGGACACGCTGTTTGCGCGCCAAACGCCGCCGCGAGCGTGTAGCCGATCGATCCCCAAAGCGGCTGGACGATAAAGTTCACGTCTGCCGGTAAACGCAAATCGATAGCGCCGAAAGCAGACGTCCCCTGGTCAGCCAGAATAATGTCTCCGGGGCGAATAAACGTTTGCAGGGTACGCCAGAAGCTCTCCTGAGTCAGCGCCCCTTCGATAGTGGGGAAAGAAGAGCTGCTGTGATCCGATGGCGCTCGCGTATCACACACATGCGTTTTACACAGCGCTGTCAGCGTTTCAATGGCCTCCCTCATCGGGATACCCGTAAACCAGACGTCGCCGACGCGGGACGCGTGGGGCTGAACCTCTATCGTCTGATCTGGCGTCAGCTGGTGGGTAAACCCGGCTGTGAGCGTATCGGTAAAGCGCGTGCCAATGCACAGCACTGTATCAGCCCCCTCGATTGCCTCTTTGACCGCCGCGGCGCTCGCCGATCCGCTGTAGGTGCCATAAAAACCGCTCTGTCGTTCGTCAAAAATGCCCTTGCCCATCAGCATGGTGGCGTGTGCCATCGGCACCTCTTTCACCCACGTCTGAAGGGCCGCGCGCAAACCGTGGCGCAGCACCAGGAAGTCCGCTAACAGCGCGGTGCGTTTGCTCGTTGACAAACGCTTTTCGGCAGCCTCACGGAACGCTTGCATGCAGGCTGAATCGGCCGGTGCGGAGTTAAGAGTGAGAGCGCTTACAGGGGGCGTAGCGGCTTTTTTCGCCACATCGGCGGGCAGCATCAGGTAGCCCGGACGGCGCTCCCGCAGCATGGTGGTCAGAACTCTGTCAATTTCATAGCAGGCGTTTTGTTCGGTAAGCACCGCCTGTGCAACGGTGATGGGTTCGCTCATGTGGTAGAAATGGCGGAACTCGCCGTCGCCTAAGGTGTGGTGCAGTAACTCTCCTCGCTGCTGCGCCGCCATACCCGGAGCCCCCACAATATGGAGCACGGGGACATGTTCGGCAAAGCTGCCCGCCACACCGTTCATGGCGCTTAACTCCCCAACGCCGAAAGTCGTCAGGAGTGCGGCAAATCCCTTACAGCGGGCATAGCCGTCTGCGGCGTAAGACGCGTTCAGCTCGTTGGCACAGCCCACCCAGCAGATGTCCGGGCTGTCTATCACATGGTCGAGAAACTGCAGGTTATAGTCGCCCGGCACGCCAAACAGATGATCGGCACCGCAATCTGTTAGTCGGTCCAGCAGGTAATCGGCGACGCAATAGGGGGTACGCATATTATAGGTGTCCTTCTGACGTTGACCTCACTCTGAGTATTAAATAAGCGTGAAGGGTGTCCAGAATTGCCGACAATCAGGGGCTGGAAAGAATGCTTTACGAAAAAAGCTGAGCTATGCTCATTTTCTTCAGGTTAGTGTAAACGCATACACTGATTTTTCTTTCCAGCGCCAGAGGTCTCGCTCATGGGTTATCAACCTGACAAAAATCGTTACCAGACAATGCAATATCGCCGCTGTGGACAAAGCGGCCTCAAGCTTCCCGCCATCTCGCTGGGGCTTTGGCATAATTTTGGCGACGCGACGCTGCTCGAAAACAGCCGTCAACTTTTACAGCGCGCCTTCGATTTGGGTATTACACATTTTGACCTTGCTAATAATTACGGCCCACCTCCTGGTTCAGCCGAACGCAACTTCGGGCGCATCCTGCAGGAGGATTTCCTGCCCTGGCGCGATAAGCTAATCATCTCCACCAAAGCGGGCTACACCATGTGGGACGGGCCTTACGGCGACTGGGGCTCGCGTAAATATCTGATTTCCAGCCTGGACCAGAGCCTCAGGCGTATGGGGCTGGAGTACGTTGATATCTTCTATCACCACCGCCCCGATCCACAAACGCCGCTACGTGAAACGATGAAAGCGCTTGACCATGTGGTGCGCCAGGGCAAAGCGCTGTACATCGGCCTGTCCAACTACCCGGCAGAACTGGCGCGGCAGGCGATTGAAATACTGGAGGATCTGGGCACGCCCTGTCTAATCCACCAGCCGAAGTACTCCATGTTTGAACGTGCGCCTGAAGAGGGGTTGCTGGACGTGTTGCAGCAAAATGGGGTGGGATGTATCCCCTTCTCTCCCCTGGCGGGCGGACAGTTGACCGATCGCTATCTGAACGGCATCCCGGCAGATTCTCGCGCAGCAAGCGGCAGTAAGTTCCTTAATCCGGAACAGGTCACCGACAAAAAGCTGGAAAAGGTACGCAAGCTGAATGCGCTGGCGGAAAAACGGGGGCAAAAGCTTTCGCAAATGGCACTGGCCTGGATCCTGCGCCACGATGCGGTGACATCCGTGCTCATCGGCGCAAGCAAAACCGGACAAATTGATGATGCAGCAGGCATGCTTGAAAATCGTCATTTCTCCGCAGAAGAGCTGAAGACGATAGAAGCGATCCTGTCCAGTTCAGATTAAAAACACTTTTAGCAAAAAGTGCTCTCGTTCATGATTTAGGAGTTGAGGCGATGAAACGAATGTTTACCAACTCGTAAAATTGCGTTAACAGGTCGCACAGCGGCCCCGATCGTGAAGGAGAAGAGTATGTTCAGGTCACTGATTCTTGCAGCGGTACTACTGGCTTCGGCCCCGCTGGTCGCCAATGCGGGCGAAATCACCCTGTTGCCATCGATTAAATTACAAATTGGCGATCGTGATGACTACGGCAGATACTGGGACGGTGGCTACTGGCGCGACCGTGACTACTGGCACCGACATTATGAGTGGCGTAAAAACCGCTGGTGGAAACACGATAACGGCTATCACCGTGGCTGGGATAAGCGTAAGGCCTACGAGCGCGGCTACCGCGAAGGCTGGAACGATCGTGACGACCGCCGTGGCGGCAGGGGTCACGGAAAAGGCAGAGGCCATGGTCACGGCCATCACCATTAACAGCTAAAAGGAGCCTCACGGCTCCTTTTTCTTTTACAGGCCTGCTGCTGTGCCTAACAGCAACCACATGTTTAACGCCACCACCACGACCACAATGGCCCACCCGGCGCGTTTCACCCACGTCGAATTCACCAGATCGCCCATCAGCGATTTGTTGCTGGTGAATATCAGTAGCGGCACCAGCGCCAGCGCAATACCGAAACTCAGCAGCACCTGACTCATCACCAGAATGCGGGTCGGATCCAGCCCCATCAGAATTACAATAAAGGAAGGCAGCATCGTTACCGAACGGCGAACCCACAGTGGAATATGGAAACGTACGAACCCCTGCATCACCACCTGCCCGGCCAGTGTCCCCACAACCGTAGAGGAAAGTCCCGCAGCAACCAGGCTTAAACCAAAAATAGTGGCAGCGGCATGGCTCAGCAACGGCTCCAGCGTCAGGTACGCCTGGTCGAGATCGGCAACCCCGGTATGCCCGTTAAAGTGAAACGCGGCGGCGGCAGTCGCCATCATCGCCAGATTCACAAATCCGGCAATGGTCATCGCAATTGCCACATCCCATTTCGAGGCGGAGTAGCGCTCTTTACTCGTCCCGCCGTGCAGATTTTGGGTTAAAGAAGAGTGCAGATAAATTACGTGCGGCATAATGGTCGCCCCCAGCACCCCGGCGGCCAGAAATACGGCTTCAGAGGTGGGTAACGACGGGATCACCATCCCTTTCGTCAACTGCACCAGATTCGGCTGGGAGAAAATCAGCTCAACAATATAGGCGGCAGCGACGAACAGCAGCAGGCCGCCGATGACTTTCTCCAGCGGTTTTTGTCCCCGCCTCTGGAGCATCAAAATAAGGAACGTGGCGATACCGGTCAGCACGGCGCCCTGTAGCAGGGAGACGCCCAGAATAAGCTTAAAGCCGATCGCCGCCCCGATAAACTCGGCGAGATCGGTGGCCATGGCGATAATTTCCGCCTGGACCCAGTAAAACCATACCGCCGGACGCGGATAGTGATCGCGGATTTGCTCCGCCAGGTTTTTCCCGGTGGCAATACCCAACTTCGCGGAAAGCATCTGAATCAGCATCGCCATCAGGTTGGCCCACACCACAACCCACAGCAGCTTATAGCCGAAACTGGCCCCGGCCTGAATATTGGTCGCAAAATTACCCGGATCGATGTAGCCAATCGCGGCAATGAATGCAGGTCCCATTAATGCGAACCGCAGCTTGCGTGCCGCCCTGCCGCTGCTACTCTCTACGCGACTATTCGTCATTTCTGCCTCTGGAAATATAGCCTGTGCTATGTTTTATGCTATCAAAATGAGAATGATTATCAAGTTCATTTGTAATGGTTAACATGATTACTCTGATAGCCAGGGACAATAGACAGGCAGGTGGAGCAAGGTCACAGAATGTGAAAATGCGCAGACATTTGTGAAGCGTAGCACACAAACTTAACTTTTCACTCATTTACCTAACATAACAAAAATGTATTGTTGATCACTATTTTTGAGACTCGTCACAGGATGTAACTATAGTGTGGGCTTGATCTCGTTTTCTTTGTGCTTGTTACATAGAATGTGCACGGAAATTAAACCTGCCTCATATTTGGAGCAAATATGGACCGCGTCCTTCATTTTGTCCTGGCACTCGTTGTCGTTACTGCACTCGCATTGCTGGTCAGCACTGACCGCAAAAATATTCGTATTCGCTATGTTGTCCAGCTGCTGGTCATTGAAGTTTTACTTGCGTGGTTCTTCCTGAACTCCAACGTAGGCCTCGGCTTCGTGAAAGGCTTCTCCGAAATGTTCGAAAAACTGCTCGGATTTGCCAACGACGGGACTAACTTTGTCTTTGGCAACATGAACGATCAGGGTTTGGCCTTCTTCTTCCTGAAAGTGCTCTGCCCTATCGTCTTCATCTCTGCCCTGATCGGGATCCTCCAGCACATTCGTGTTCTGCCGGTGGTTATCCGTGCAATCGGCTTCCTGTTATCGAAAGTTAATGGCATGGGCAAGCTGGAATCCTTTAACGCAGTCAGCTCGCTGATCCTGGGTCAGTCTGAGAACTTCATTGCGTATAAAGATATCCTCGGCAAGATGTCCCGTAACCGCATGTACACCATGGCGGCGACAGCAATGTCTACCGTTTCCATGTCTATCGTGGGCGCGTATATGACTATGCTGGAACCTAAATACGTGGTTGCAGCGCTGGTTCTGAATATGTTCAGCACCTTTATTGTTCTTTCGCTGATTAACCCGTACCGCGTGGATGCCAGCGAAGAGAACATTCAGATGTCAAACCTGCACGAGGGACAGAGCTTCTTCGAAATGCTGGGTGAATACATTCTGGCGGGTTTCAAGGTTGCGATTATCGTTGCCGCGATGCTGATTGGCTTTATCGCACTGATCGCTGCGCTGAACGCCCTGTTTGCGGCCGTACTTGGTATTTCGTTCCAGGGTATTCTGGGCTATATCTTCTACCCGGTCGCCTGGGTAATGGGTGTGCCCGCTCACGAAGCGTTGCAGGTGGGCAGTATCATGGCAACGAAACTGGTATCCAATGAATTCGTGGCGATGATGGATCTTCAGAAGATTGCCAGCACGCTCTCCCCGCGTGCGGAAGGGATCCTGTCCGTCTTCCTGGTCTCCTTCGCGAACTTCTCTTCCATCGGTATTATCGCTGGTGCGATTAAAGGCCTGAACGAAGAGCAAGGTAACGTCGTTTCTCGCTTTGGCCTGAAGCTGGTTTACGGTTCAACGCTGGTGAGCGTCCTGTCTGCCTCTATCGCAGCATTGGTGCTGTAATCCATACCGCTCAATGAAAACCGGGAGCCATCGCTCCCGGTTTTTTTATGTCTCCAGCGCCGTCAGGGGCAGTGGTTTACCAATCAAATAGCCCTGCAAATAATCAACGCCGTATCGCAGCAACATCTCGCGTTGTTCAGCCGATTCCACATATTCAGCCACCACACAAAGCGATTTCGTTTTTGCCATGTTGCAAATGGACTGCACGATCATCGCATCCATGCTGTCGGTGCAGATATCTTTCACGAAGCAGCCATCGATCTTAATGATATCGGCCTCCAGTCGCTTCAGGCGCTCAAAGTTGGCATAGCCGGTACCAAAGTCATCGATAGCAATGCGGAAGCCATAATCCCGCAGCTGCTGGATATTGTTGATGCTGCTTCCCGAGTCAGAGAAAGCCTGTTCCTCGGTGATCTCAATGACGATATCTTGCGGTGCAACGGCGTAGCGTTCAAAAAGCGCGATGATCTCAGCTGCAATCTCGTTCTGCATCAGCGTCAGCGGCATCAGATTAACGGAGAACCGCGTTCCGGCCCGTCCGGATGGATGACTGCGCATCCACATCAGCAATTTTTCCACCACGTTCAGGTCGAATCGGTGGCTCAGGTTGAACTGAGCAATCAGCGGAATAAAGCGGTCAGGGGTGATGATCTCACCATCACTTTCAAGACGCGAAAGGATTTCAAAGTACCCTTCTCCGCGCGCGTTGTGAATTGGCTGCGCGTAAAGATGGAGACCACCGATATCAAGGGCGCGTTTTATACGGGCCAGCATTAGCACCCTGTCAGTCGTATGACCAGAAACATCATCCAGACTGTTGGTTAACGCAAGGACGTTATGCCCGGAACAGGACTGCTCGGACAGCCAGCTCAACTGACCCAGCGTGTGATGCACGCTTTCTCCATTTGGCACTTCCCCCCAGGAGGCACCAAACTCAATGTCGAGCTCAGTCTTGTTCCAGATAATTTTACGGCTGTTCAGATGGTCAACCATAAATTGCAGACGTTCAGCCGTGCCCGGTCCCAGCAAGACCAACATCAGTTCACTGCCTGGTAACTGGAAGAGCTTCTCGTCTTTTTGCAATAACGGCTGCAGCGACGCGGTGATCATCTTTTTACAGTGCACGCGCATGAGGATGCCGTAGTGACGGCTCAGGAATTCCAGATTATCCAGACGCAAGCAGCAGACTTTGGCCTCAGGATGATGCTGTAGAAAAACTTCCAGCGCACGAATGTTAGGCAGACCGGTGAGCGGATCGGTAAGCGCCCTATCCTGCCACCCCTGTTTCAGCCATTCACTTTTCTGATAGATCTGCGACATGTAAAGCAGGCAGATAGCGAAAGAGATGAGTACCGACAGAATAAAGGAGAGCGAGTGGCCCGATTCAACGCCATTGAGAAAATTATAATTATAGGTCAACAACATGAGCGCTGAGGCTGCCCAGAATAAAGAGATGAGCGCATAGCTCAAACGACCAATACCCAGGGTAAAAAGAATGAAAACGGTCGGCATCAAATAACCCGCAATAAACTGCGACTCAAAAGGCGCGCATAAAATAGCGATCATTGAGACCAACAGCATCAGCCACACAACGATAAATAACGCTTTTTTGTTGCAAAAGAGGGGCTTCACGCTTCGCCGCCAGAATGTTCGGGCATAGCGAGGATTAATAATCATTCTTAATGGATAATAGAACATCATGGTGAAAATCAGGGCGGCGCAAATCAGACTCTGAATATCGATAACGTTATAAATTGCAGAGCCTTCGCCGAAATAGGAGGAGATTGTTACCGGGAAATCAAATAAATACCCCGCCAGATACATCGATAATTTGATGCCCACAGGCACCATAAATCCGAGCCATAAAATACGTATACCAATGTACTTATTCGGCATGCTGTGGCGCCAGCGCTTGCCCAGCATCAAACGGATAACGCCACAGGCGGCGAAGACGGAGAACGTCTGACAACATAATAAAACGATAGATTGTAGCGGGGCTAAATCAAAGTAATAAGCATTAGTAACACTAAAACCTAGCAACAAAGGAATGATTGCCCGTCGTCCAAATAACAACACGATGGCGAGCATGGCGCTTAAGGGCAGCCACGCTAAATAAACATCATTTTCGTTAACGATAGCGCGCGGAGAGATATAACGGGAAAAGGGGATCGCAATCAGGCTTAGCGCCAGGGCAATCATAAATATTTTTACATTATTGTAAATTTTTCTATTCATTAATCCGGGTAATCTATTTAACCATCGTCTTATTGACCGGATCGATAATAGGTTTATTAATTGGACGAATCAAGTTTAGGTCTATTTATGGACTTATTTATTGATTTGGATTGAGGTGAGGTATAGAAAATGACGTTAATTGCAACAAAAACAGTCTAAATATTTTACAAGATATAAAAAACCCCCGTCTGACGACGAGGGTTTAAATTTTGGTGGAGCTAAGCGGGATCGAACCGCTGACCTCTTGCATGCCATGCAAGCGCTCTCCCAGCTGAGCTATAGCCCCACATGTTACTTTACCTACCGTACTCTGTTGGGTTCAGAGTTTGGTGGAGCTAAGCGGGATCGAACCGCTGACCTCCTGCATGCCATGCAGGCGCTCTCCCAGCTGAGCTATAGCCCCATCGTAAAGCTGTCATGTTGACGGGCGGCATAATATGAATTCCGCCGCACAGTGTCAACGGCAAATTCAACCTCAGCCTTTCAACCGCCGAAAAATCATGCAAATGAATCACTTTGCGAGTCTGCTCGCAGCCAGGAGTTAAGCTTGTCACGTTTTCACGTAAAACGGTGCTATAAAATGAACCACTAATTAACCCCACAGATATTCAGGAAATTGTATGATCAAGGAACGAATGACGCCAGAAGAGTTAGCCCTGCTGACTGGCTATAGCCGACAGACCATCAATAAATGGGTACGCAAAGAGGGTTGGATTACATCGCCAAAACCAGGCGTTCAGGGCGGCAAGGCGCGTCTGGTACACGTCAATGAAAAAGTGCGCGACTTTATTCGCAGCGCACGCAGGGTAACAGAGTCGCCGGAAATGCCAGAAAAGGCGTACCACGAAGGCTCGCTTCACGCCCTGCTCCTGACGCTGGCGAATGAAATGACGCCGGATGAGCAAAAGCAGATGACATCTCTGTTACTGCGGGAAGGGATTACCGGATTGTTACAACGCTTAGGGATTCGCGACCAACGCTAATATGAAAAGATTACGCAGCAAAATGACCACGGAAGAGCTGGCGGACAGTCTGGGCGTCGCCCGACAAACCGTTAATCGCTGGATACGACAGAAAGGATGGAAAACGGAGGGTATCAACGGTGTAAAAGGCGGAAGAGCGAGGGTGATATGTATTGATGCGCACGTTAAGGAGCACATCATTAGCCTTCCCGCCATTCGTAACAGTCGGGCTGTTTACCATGTGGCAGAAAGCCCTTCACTCTATGGCGTGGCGACCTCATCCAGCCTGCTTCCACAAATTATCGACTCGCTGGAAAACATGACAACTGTCGAACAGGAACGTTTGCACAAGCTGCTCGCTCGCGAAGGTTTGCAGGGTTTTCTCACGCGTCTTGGTATTGCTGAATAACAGACATAAAAAACGGCAGGTTACCCTGCCGTTATTTGTATTTCACGAGCATTACTGCTGGCTTTCGCGCTCAGCAATAAAGCCCAGCGCCTTGTTGATACGCGCAACGCTACGTGATTTGCCAATGGCATGAACGGTCACGTCCAGCGCCGGAGACTGGCCTGCCCCCGTCACCGCAACGCGCAGCGGCATACCGACTTTACCCATGCCAATTTCCAACTCATCAGCGGTTGCCTGAATCGCGTGGTGAACATTTTCTGCAGTCCATTCGGTAATGGCTTCGAGTTTATCTCGCACCACTTCCAGCGGCTGACGCGCAACCGGACGCAGGTGTTTCTTGGCCGCGTCGGCGTCGAACGCGTCAAACTCTTCATAGAAGTAACGGCAGCTCTCGGCGATCTCTTTCAGCGTTTTGCAACGCTCGCCAAGCAGCTTCACCAGATCCGCCAGTTCAGGGCCCGTACGGGTATCGATGTTTGCCTGCTCAATATGCCATTGCAGATAAGTCGCCACATACTCTGGCTGCATGGTATTGATGTAGTGATGGTTCAGCCACAGCAGTTTGTCAGTGTTGAACGCGCTGGCTGATTTGCTTACCGAGTTCAGAGAGAAAAGCTCGATCATCTCTTCGCGGCTGAAGATCTCCTGGTCACCATGAGCCCAGCCCAGACGCACCAGATAGTTCAGTAGCGCTTCCGGCAGATAGCCGTCATCACGGTACTGCATCACGCTCACCGCGCCATGACGTTTGGACAGCTTTTTACCGTCGTCACCGTTGATCATCGATACGTGCGCATACACCGGTACAGGCGCGTTCAGCGCTTTAAGAATGTTGATCTGACGCGGGGTGTTATTGATATGGTCTTCACCACGGATCACGTGAGTGATTTCCATATCCCAGTCGTCCACAACCACGCAGAAGTTATAGGTTGGCGAGCCGTCAGTACGACGAATGATGAGGTCATCCAGCTCCTGGTTGCTGAATTCGATCGGGCCACGGATCTGGTCATCAAAGATAACAGAGCCATCCTGCGGGTTAGCAAAACGCACTACGCAAGGCTCATCAGCAGCATGCTCGCTGTGGTCATGACGGCAACGACCGTCATAACGCGGTTTTTCGCCTTTTGCCATTTGCTCTTCACGCAGCGCATCCAGACGCTCCCTTGAGCAGTAGCACTTATAGGCCGTGCCTGCGACCAGCATCTCGTCAATTACGGCGTTATAGCGGTCAAAACGTTTGGTCTGGAAGTATGGGCCTTCGTCCCACTCCAGATTCAGCCAGTTCATCCCATCCATAATGGCTTCAATTGCTTCCGGCGTTGAGCGCTCCAGATCGGTGTCTTCAATACGCAGCACAAACTCACCTTTGTTGTGGCGTGCGAAAAGCCAGGAGTAGAGAGCGGTACGTGCACCACCGACATGCAGATAGCCTGTCGGGCTCGGCGCGAAGCGAGTTTTGATTTTCATGAAATGGCCTTACGTTATAAAGATGCCGGTAATCGGCAAATCCTGGGAAGAAAACAATGGGCAATATTCTATCACTGTGGGCCGATTCCTCAATGTCGATCACTTTATCCGGTTCGAGATTGCTGTTTTTGTTTAGAAATCATGCACCACAGTCCGTTTTGCGATCGTTTTGACTAATTTTACGACGAACGAATAAAAACTTTAGAAAATGCGTTGACTCATTTTCAACTCTCCCTATAATGCGACTCCACACAGCGGGGGTGATTAGCTCAGTTGGTAGAGCATCTCCTTTACACGGAGGGGGTCGGCGGTTCGAGCCCGTCATCACCCACCATCTACTTCGGTAGACTCGCAGTGTAGATAAGAATTGAGATTGGGCGATTAGCTCAGTTGGTAGAGCATCTCCTTTACACGGAGGGGGTCGGCGGTTCGAGCCCGTCATCGCCCACCATTCTCACCTTATCGTAGCAGTTCCGAAATGGGCGATTAGCTCAGTTGGTAGAGCATCTCCTTTACACGGAGGGGGTCGGCGGTTCGAGCCCGTCATCGCCCACCATTTCGGGTCGTTAGCTCAGTTGGTAGAGCAGTTGACTTTTAATCAATTGGTCGCAGGTTCGAATCCTGCACGACCCACCAATGTAAAAAAGCGCCCTAAAGGCGCTTTTTTGCTATCTGCGATATAGCACATCCCCATTACAGCCAAACCGCTTGTTTTACTCAAGCTCACGCCTTCTTTGCCGATACCTCTATTTTATGGCGAAAAGGATCTCAATATGACAACTCTTAAGCCCGTTTCTCTGTCGGCGATGGAAATCGGCAGCGTAGATAACAGCTCCGGCGGAAACGACATTGCTTCCCAGATCACCCGTCTGACCAAACAGATAACGAAAGTCACTCAGCAACTTAAAGAAGTCGCCATGGGTGATGCCACAGCGGAAGAAAAGCAAAAGCAGCAAGAATTGCTCGAATCTCAGCTGGCTATGTTGCAGGCACAGCTGGCGCAATTGCAGCGTCAGCAGGCAGAAGAGGCGATGCCAAAACAGGAAAGCGGTCAGGCCGTGGCGGAAGGCGTCAATAAACCCTCCGCAGAACATCAGATTGATATCTATATCTGATCATTGGTTTCGTTAAAAAGTGGATCGCGCGTGCGGGCCTCCATCAGACGCCTGGCCTGCATACGCACCACATCCCAGCAGGCATGAGCCGCTCCGGAAAGAGACCTGTTTTTACGGCGTACCAGCATCAGCTGGCGTTCAATACAGGGCAGGAAACGCTTCACCGTTAAACGACTTCCCTGCGGCAGTGGCAGCGCCAGCGCAGGCAGAACGCTGATGCCAATCCCCGCTTCGACCATGGGGAAGAGCGTGGCAGGATGCCCAATCTCCTGCACAATGGTTGCCTTTACGCCCTGTGCGGCCAGTGCGGCATCTATCAGCGGGCGGCTACCTGATGCATAATCCTGTAACACCAGGTTTGCCCCCTGTAAGGCTTGCCAGGCCACCTGCGACAGCGATGCCAGAGGATCATCATCGCGGCAGAGCAATAAAAAGGGTTCCGAGAGTACCACTTCACATTCCAGGTCGCTTACCGCTCCGGGATCAATAACAATCCCGAAATCCACATCCCCCTGACGAATACTTTCCAGTACCCACTGCTGCGGCCTGTCGTGCAAAACAAAATCGATATCCGGATAGCGGTGATTACTTTCAGCGATGCACTGGGGAATAAGATGCGCCGAAATCGTCTGGCTCGCCGCCACTCTCACGGTACCGGAAAGCTGTTGTCCAAGCCGTCCGGCGTCTCTCAGCGTACTGTTCAGTTCATCCAGCAGCCTTTCCAGACGCGTTGCCAGCTGATGTCCCGCTTCGGTGAGCACCACTTCGCGCGTCGTGCGGTCGAGCAGCTTCACGCCGGTTTGAGTTTCCAGCTCTTTCACGCTATGGCTCACCGCCGACTGGCTGAGGCCAATCATCTCCCCTGCCCGACTGAAGCTGTGGGCCTGCGCGACGGTGACGAAAACACGAAGCTGACGTAGTGAATAATTCATCTATTTAATTCATGAATGGATGCAATAAATCAATTTTATTTCTCAAAGGGAAGAAAGCACAATAGCGGCATCTGTTTTCAGGAGTGATTATGAAACTTTTTCGTATCCTTGATCCGTTTACGCTGACCCTGATTGGTGTCGTCTTGCTGGCCTCGTTCTTCCCGGCGCGGGGCGGTTTCGTTCCGGTCATTGAAGGGCTGACCACGGCAGCCATTGCCCTGTTGTTCTTTATGCATGGCGCCAAACTCTCCCGGGAAGCCATTATTGCAGGCGGTAGCCACTGGCGACTGCACCTCTGGGTAATGTGCAGCACCTTTATCCTCTTCCCTGTTCTGGGCGTGCTGTTTGCCTGGTGGGCGCCGGTGAATGTCGATCCGGCGCTCTATACCGGTTTCCTTTATCTGTGCATTTTGCCGGCCACCGTGCAGTCTGCTATTGCCTTTACCTCGCTGGCTGGCGGCAACGTCGCGGCGGCGGTCTGTTCTGCTTCGGCTTCCAGCCTGCTCGGGATCTTTGTTTCACCGCTGCTGGTCGGTCTGCTGATGAACATGCATGGTGCAGAAGGTAATCTGGAGCAGGTGGGTAAAATTTGTCTGCAACTGCTACTGCCGTTTGTGCTCGGACACTTATCCCGCCCCTGGATTGGGGCGTTTGTGGCGAAACACAAAAAATGGATCGGGAAAACGGACCAAAGCTCCATTCTGCTGGTGGTTTACACGGCCTTCAGCGAAGCCGTGGTGAACGGCATCTGGCACAGGGTGGGCGCAGGATCGCTGCTGTTTATTGTGGTGGTAAGCATTGTTCTGCTGACAATTGTGATCGCGGTTAACGTCTTTGTGGCCCGCAAATGCGGCTTCAATAAGGCCGATGAAATCACCATCGTATTCTGTGGATCGAAAAAGAGCCTGGCCAACGGGATCCCGATGGCCAATATTCTGTTCCCGACGTCGGTCATTGGGATGATGGTACTACCGCTGATGATTTTCCATCAGATCCAGCTGATGGTGTGTGCGGTACTGGCGCGGCGTTACAAGGCACAGACTGAAAAGCTGGCGCAGGAAGAGACCCGCGCCGCGAAAGTTTAAGGACGTTTCAGGGGCTGCACCAGCTGGGTCAGCCCCTCTGTTTTGATCAGTAATGTGATAGCCATCAGCTCGCCAAGACGCCCGGCAGGAAACTCATCCTTACGGGCAAACCACAGCAGATATTCTTCCGGTAAATCAATCAGCCTGCGGCCCTTATATTTACCGAACGGCATCTCCGTATTGGCGATCTCAACGAGCTGCTCTTTTTCCACATCACTCTCCTAAAAGGCGCATCATTTCCGCTTCATCGATCACCTCGATGCCGAGCTCCTGCGCTTTTGCCAGCTTCGAACCGGCCGCTTCCCCGGCGATCACCAGGTCGGTTTTCTTTGACACGCTTCCCGCCACTTTTGCCCCAAGCGCCACCAGGCGCGCTTTCGCGTCATCACGCGAGAGCTGGCTCAGACTGCCGGTCAGCACCACCGTTTTACCGGCAAATGGGCTGTCGATCTCTTCTGCATTAACCACTACCGGTGCGGGCCAGTGAATGCCCTGTTCCAGTAATTTACCGATCACTTCACGGTTGCTCTCTTCGGCGAAGAAGTTGAAGACGTGGGTAGCGACCACTATACCAACGTCAGGGACTTTCTGTAGTTCGTCGATGGTGGCTTTCTCAAGAGCCTCCAGCGTGCCGAAATACGCCGCCAGCCCTGCCGCCGTCGCCTCTCCGACTTCACGAATGCCGAGCGCGTAAAGGAAACGGGCAAAGGTAGTATTTTTGGCCGCCTCAAGCGCATTGACCACGTTCTGGGCAGATTTCGGCCCCATACGATCAAGACCGGTCAGCTTACCTGCCGTCAGGGTAAAGAGGTCCGCTGGCGTATGGACATACTCTTTCTCAACTAACTGGTCGATGATCTTGTCACCCATTCCGTCGACGTCCATCGCCCGGCGGGAGACAAAGTGCTTCAGGGACTCTTTACGCTGCGCGCCGCAGATTAACCCGCCCGTACAGCGCGTAACCGCTTCACCTTCCACGCGCTCAACGTCCGAACCACATACCGGACAATGGGCAGGAAACTCGATGGCACGGGTATCGGCAGGACGTTCTGATTCCACTACGTTAACCACCTGCGGGATCACATCGCCCGCGCGGCGAATCACCACTTTGTCACCAATTCGCAGCCCCAGACGGGCAATTTCATCGGCGTTATGCAGCGTAGCGTTACTGACCAGCACGCCAGCCACCTGCACAGGCTCCAGACGCGCCACAGGCGTAATCGCCCCCGTACGTCCTACCTGAAATTCCACGTCGCGAACGAAGGTCATCTGCTCCTGCGCCGGGAACTTAAAGGCCACTGCCCAGCGTGGCGCCCGGGCAACAAAACCCAACTGTTCCTGCAATGCCAGGGAGTTAACCTTGATCACTACGCCATCAATATCAAACCCAAGCGTGGGACGATCTTCTTCAACCTTGTGATAGAACGCCAGCACCGCCTCTGGAGAGTCGCAAAGCTGCACGCGGTTGCTTACCGGCAAACCCCACTCTTTGAACTGCATTAAACGACCCAGGTGGGTATCCGGCAGGTCACCGCCTTCCAGGATCCCGACGCCGTAGCAGAAGAAAGTAAGCGGTCGCTTCGCGGTGATACGCGGATCGAGCTGGCGCAGCGAACCTGCCGCCGCGTTACGCGGGTTTGCAAACACTTTACCCCCGGTACGACGCGCTTCTTCATTGATCTTCTCAAAGCCCGCCTGCGGAAGGAAAACTTCCCCGCGCACTTCCAGCCGCGCAGGAATGTTATCGCCACGCAGCTTCAGCGGGATCGCACGAATGGTGCGCACATTGGTGGTGATGTCTTCCCCGGTGGTGCCGTCGCCGCGCGTTGCGGCACGTACCATCACGCCGTTCTCATAAAGAATGCTGACGGCCAGACCATCCAGTTTTAGCTCGCAGCACCAGCTCAGATTGTCGACGCTCTTCAGGCGATCCTGCACGCGCTTGTTGAAAGCCAGAAAACTCTCTTCATCAAACACGTTATCCAGCGACAGCATCGGCACTTCGTGGCGCACCTGGCTGAAAGCACCCAGCGGTTCCGCGCCGACGCGCTGCGTTGGGGAATCGGGCGTAATCAGTTCGGGGTGCTGCGCTTCCAGCTCGCGCAGTTCACGCATCAGGCGGTCATATTCCGCATCCGGCACTTCCGGTGCGTCCATAACATGATAGAGATATTCATGATGGCGAAGCGTGGTTCGCAGTTCAGTAAGTTGTTGTTCGATTGAGTCCATATCGCACCATCAATGAGAAAAACCCCCGACAGGCGGGGGTTGAGGAGGAGTTGAAGTAAACGCGACGATTACGCGTTAGCTTCCTTAACTTCGCGGATGCGGTCCTGATATTCGCGCAGTTTCTGCGGCGTCATCATACGACGCTGATCGTCGAGCACCACACCGCCCACTTCGTCGGCGATGTGCTGAGCGGACTGTAGCATCAGCTTAAAGTTTTGCAGCTCGTCACCGTAGGACGGCACCTGCATAAAGATCGTAACCCCAGGCGTGACGAAATCACCGGTCATTTCCGGGTCAAACGTGCCTGGATTGACCATATTGGCCAGGCTGAACAGCGCCGGACCGCTGCCGTCAGGACTCAGGTGGCGATGGAAAATATTCATGTCGCCGAACTTGAAGCCTGCCTGTTGGATGCTGTTGAGCAGCACGTCACCGTTCAAATGGGTGCCATGATGAGCAGCCACATTCATGATGATTACCGCTTCTTTACGCTGCGGCTTTTCAACAACCGGTTCTGGCTCAACAACAGGCTCTGGCTCAACGCGCGGAGCGGGCTGTGGCGCAGGCGGTGCAGATTCAGGCTGCGGTTGTTCTACCGGCTGCGGCTGTTGCACTGGCTGTGGCTGATGCACTGGCTGTGCAGGCTGTTGCACAGGTTGCTGCTGTACAGGCTGTGGCGCAACGGGCTGCTGTTGCACAGGCTGCTGCGACGGATGACGAACAGGTTCTTCCACTGGCGGCGGCGCTGGCTGGCGCGGCTGGGCAGAGGCATACGGCGGTTGATACTGGTGCTGCGGAGCGCGGGGAGCTTCATGCTCTCCATGCGCTGCGCCGGGCGCAGTATTGACCCGATGAACACGAACTTCACCCACGCCGTCGTCGTCAAGACCGTCGATGTCGTCTTCAACGTCATCGTCTTCGCGACTGGACTTCATGCGCTTCAGTGGACGATCGCGAAACATAGAGGAACGCTCTTTACGGCTGGTCCAGAAACCATGTACCAGTAAAGCGATTATGGCGATCGCGCCAACAATGATTAATATCAGACGCAAATCCTGCATCATTATATTCTCTGTTGTTCTAACACCTTGCCACCACGGCAAACATTTACTCACTAAGAGTATTTGCCGTTTACGTCAAGTGCAAGTGTATGCAGAGCATTCACAGCATAAAGATGAACTAAATCGTGCTTTTTGCTGGTTTTTCGAACATTTCCGAACTGGTCATTGGCCCGTAACTGGATAATATAGGCGGGCAATTCCACTGGTTGTGTAAAAAGGAGTACAGCCTGGTATGGTTTCAACATCTTCTTCTGCCCCACGTAGCGGGGTCTGGTACTTTTCTCAGGGCTGGAAACTGGTCTCCCTGCCGGGCATTCGACGCTTCGTTGTTTTGCCGTTACTGATCAACATTATTCTGATGGGGGGCGCGTTCTGGTGGCTGTTCACCAGACTGGAAAGCTGGATCCCTTCCCTGATGAGCTATGTGCCGGACTGGTTACAGTGGTTGGACTACCTGCTCTGGCCGATTGCGGTTATCTCCGTGCTGCTGGTTTTCGGCTATTTCTTTTCGACGATAGCTAACTGGATAGCCGCGCCGTTCAACGGTCTGCTGGCCGAACAGCTGGAAGCGCGCCTGACCGGTGCGGCGCCGCCTGACACGGGCGTACTGGGGATCGTGAAAGATGTCCCCCGCATCATGAAGCGCGAATGGCAGAAGTTTGCGTGGTACCTGCCGCGGGCGATTGTGCTGCTCATCCTTTATTTTGTACCCGGGATCGGCCAGACGGTCGCACCCGTGCTGTGGTTCCTGTTCAGCGCCTGGATGCTTGCTATCCAGTACTGTGATTATCCGTTCGATAACCACAAAGTGCCGTTTAAAGAGATGCGCACTGCCCTGCGCACTCAGAAGGTTGCCAATATGCAGTTTGGTGCCCTTACCAGCCTGTTCACCATGATCCCTTTCCTGAATCTGTTCATCATGCCCGTTGCCGTTTGCGGCGCGACGGCGATGTGGGTGGACTGCTACCGAGCTAAGCACGCGTTATGGAAGTAATGCAAAAATGTGTAAAAGAGGGGTGGCTTATGCCGCCCCTTATTCCATACTGATCCCCATTATTTCCTTGCAGCATATAGATATGCGATTTCCTTACTTCCCCATACCTGTTCAACAGGTATGCTGGGTCGGTATCCCAATTTCATACAGTTAAGGACAGGCCATGAGTAAGATTTATGAAGACAACTCGCTGACTATCGGTCATACGCCCCTGGTTCGACTGAACCGTATCGGTAATGGACGCATTCTGGCGAAGGTGGAATCTCGTAACCCAAGCTTCAGCGTTAAATGCCGTATCGGTGCGAATATGATTTGGGATGCTGAAAAGCGTGGCGTGCTGAAACCTGGCGTTGAGCTGGTTGAACCCACCAGCGGCAATACCGGTATCGCCCTGGCCTATGTTGCGGCGGCGCGCGGCTATAAGCTGACGCTGACTATGCCTGAAACCATGAGTATTGAGCGCCGTAAGCTGCTGAAAGCGTTGGGAGCGAATCTGGTCCTCACGGAAGGCGCGAAAGGCATGAAGGGCGCGATTCAGAAGGCCGAAGAAATCGTCGCCAGCGATCCTGCAAAGTATCTGCTGCTCCAGCAGTTCAGCAACCCGGCCAACCCGGAAATTCATGAGAAAACCACCGGCCCGGAAATCTGGGAAGATACCGACGGTCAGGTTGATGTTTTTATCTCCGGCGTAGGCACCGGCGGTACGCTGACCGGGGTGTCTCGCTATATTAAAGGCACGAAAGGTAAAAAAGATCTGATTACCGTTGCCGTTGAGCCAACCGACTCTCCGGTTATCGCTCAGGCGCTGGCAGGCGAAGAAATCAAACCAGGTCCGCACAAAATCCAGGGTATCGGCGCTGGCTTTATTCCAGGCAACCTCGATCTGAAGCTGATCGATAAAGTGGTCGCCATCACCAATGAAGAAGCCATCTCCACGGCGCGTCGCCTGATGGACGAGGAGGGCATTCTGGCGGGTATCTCTTCCGGTGCGGCGGTTGCTGCAGCTCTCAAACTGCTGGAAGACGAAACCTTTACCAACAAGAATATTGTGGTTATCCTACCGTCTTCGGGTGAGCGTTACTTAAGCACAGCACTGTTTGCCGATCTGTTCACAGAGAAAGAACTGCAACAGTGATGCCAGTATGTTAAAAACGCGTAAAAAAGCACCTTTTCAGGTGCTTTTTTGTGGCCTGCTTCAAAGTTTTACCCCTCCTGGCATTGCTTCACCCCGTTGGGTCTGGTATTTAAACCAGCAATTATTTTGATGCGCGAAATTAATCGGTGAACGAAATAGCGCTGCTGAATCGATTTTATGATTTGGTTCAAGTCTTGCTTTCACTGCATAATGTTTAATGACGATTGAAACGTCAGCGCTAACTATACAGGCTAAAGTTAAGTCGCCAGGCTAGACTTTAGTTCCACAACACTAAACCTATAAGTTGGGGAAATACAATGTTCCAGCAAGAAGTTACCATTACCGCTCCGAACGGTCTGCACACCCGCCCTGCTGCTCAGTTTGTTAAAGAAGCGAAAGGCTTCACTTCTGAAATCACTGTGACTTCCAACGGCAAAAGCGCTAGCGCAAAAAGCCTGTTCAAGCTGCAAACTCTGGGTCTGACTCAGGGTACCGTTGTTACCATCTCCGCTGAAGGTGAAGACGAGCAGAAAGCAGTTGAGCATCTGGTTAAGCTGATGGCTGAACTCGAGTAAGTTTACCGGGTTCTTTTCAATATCAGTCACAAGTAAGGTAGGGTTATGATTTCAGGCATTTTAGCATCCCCGGGTATCGCTTTCGGCAAAGCATTGCTGCTGAAAGAAGACGAAATCGTCATTGACCGGAAAAAAATTTCTGCCGACAAGGTTGATCAGGAAGTTGAACGTTTTCTGAGCGGTCGTGCCAAGGCATCTGCGCAACTGGAAGCGATTAAAACTAAAGCTGGCGAAACTTTCGGTGAAGAAAAAGAAGCCATCTTCGAAGGGCACATTATGCTGCTCGAAGATGAGGAGCTGGAGCAGGAAATCATAGCCCTGATTAAAGATAAAGGCATGACGGCCGACGCGGCTGCGCATGAAGTTATCGAAGGTCAGGCAACTGCCCTGGAAGAGCTGGACGATGAATACCTGAAAGAGCGTGCGGCTGACGTACGTGACATCGGTAAGCGCCTGCTGCGCAACATCCTGGGTCTGGCCATCATCGATCTGAGCGCGATTCAGGACGAAGTCATCCTGGTTGCCGCTGACCTGACCCCGTCTGAAACCGCACAGCTGAACCTGAACAAGGTGCTGGGTTTCATTACTGATGCAGGTGGACGTACCTCCCACACCTCTATCATGGCGCGTTCTCTGGAGCTGCCAGCCATCGTGGGTACCGGTAGCGTCACCTCGCAGGTGAAAAACGACGACTATCTGATTCTGGATGCCGTAAACAACGTGGTTTACGTCAACCCAACTAACGATGTGATCGAGCAGCTGCGTTCCGTTCAGGAGCAGGTTGCTACCGAGAAAGCGGAACTCGCTAAACTGAAAGATCTGCCAGCCATCACGCTGGACGGCCATCAGGTTGAAGTGTGCGCTAACATCGGTACCGTACGTGACGTTGACGGCGCTGAGCGCAACGGTGCGGAAGGTGTAGGTCTGTATCGTACTGAATTCCTGTTCATGGACCGCGACGCCCTGCCAACGGAAGAAGAGCAGTTTGCAGCGTACAAAGCGGTTGCGGAAGCGTGCGGCTCGCAGGCCGTTATCGTCCGCACCATGGATATCGGTGGCGACAAAGAGCTGCCGTACATGAACTTCCCGAAAGAAGAGAACCCGTTCCTGGGCTGGCGTGCCGTACGTATCGCCATGGATCGCAAAGAGATCCTGCGTGACCAGGTTCGCGCTATCCTGCGTGCATCCGCTTTCGGTAAGCTGCGCATCATGTTCCCGATGATCATCTCTGTTGAAGAAGTGCGTGCACTGAAGAAAGAGATTGAAATCTACAAGCAGGAACTGCGTGACGAAGGTAAAGCATTTGACGAGTCAATCGAGATCGGCGTGATGGTGGAAACACCGGCAGCCGCGACCATTGCACGTCATTTAGCCAAAGAAGTTGATTTCTTTAGTATCGGTACCAATGATTTAACGCAGTATACCCTGGCAGTTGACCGTGGTAATGATATGATTTCACATCTCTACCAGCCAATGTCGCCGTCTGTACTGAATTTGATCAAGCAAGTTATTGATGCTTCTCATGCAGAAGGTAAATGGACTGGCATGTGTGGTGAGCTTGCAGGCGACGAACGTGCTACACTTCTGTTGCTGGGTATGGGTCTGGACGAATTCTCTATGAGCGCCATTTCCATCCCGCGCATCAAGAAGATTATCCGTAACACGAACTTCGAAGATGCGAAGGTATTAGCAGAGCAGGCTCTTGCTCAACCGACAACGGACGAGTTAATGACGCTGGTTAACAAGTTCATTGAAGAAAAAACAATCTGCTAATCCACGAGATGCGGCCCAAATTACTGCTTAGGAGATAAGTCTAATGGGTTTATTTAGTAAACTGTTCGGTGACAAAAGCAATAGCGACTCCGGAACTATTGAGATTGTTGCTCCGCTCTCCGGCGAGATCGTCAATATCGAAGACGTGCCGGATGTAGTGTTTGCTGAGAAAATCGTTGGTGATGGCATTGCTATCAAACCAACTGGCAACAAAATGGTTGCTCCAGTTGACGGTACCATTGGTAAGATTTTTGAAACCAACCATGCGTTCTCTATCGAATCCGATAGCGGTATCGAACTGTTCGTTCACTTCGGTATCGACACCGTTGAACTGAAAGGCGAAGGCTTCAAACGTATCGCGGAAGAAGGCCAGCGTGTTAAAGTTGGCGACCCTGTAATTGAATTCGATCTGCCACTGCTGGAAGAAAAAGCGAAGTCTACCCTGACTCCGGTTGTTATCTCCAACATGGACGAAATCAAAGAGCTGATCAAACTGTCTGGCAGCGTTACCGTGGGTGAAACCCCGGTTATCCGCATCAAGAAGTAATTCTTGCCGCACGGTAAAATGGCGCCTTCGGGCGCCATTTTTGTTTATGCAGGCAGAATAAGCTCGTCGTAGCCTTTCGACTGCGTATAGATCATCACGTCAGTCACCCTGTCGCCCGCCATGCGAATGGCGTCGGCCACGGTTTTACCGCCGACGATACCGCTCACCAGCTCCGAACAGAACAGATCCCCCGTCCCTTTCAGGTCCGTCTCAACGCGCGGGTGTGCGCTTACGGTAACGCCCTCCTCGCTCACCAGCACGACGTGGATATTTTGCGGATCGTCAGCCACTGGCGCGCTGGTGATCGCCACCCATTTAAGCGTGTCAGACAGCAGCCCCTGCGCGGCGGCAATGGCGCTCTCCGGCGTACGGCACGGTTTGCCGCTCAGCACTTCCAGCTCAAACACGTTGGGCGTAATGCCCTGGGCCAGCGGGAGCAGGTACTCACGATAGGCTTCAGGAATATCCGGCTTCACGTACATCCCGCTGTCGATGTCTCCGATTACCGGGTCGACCAGCACCAGCAGATCGGGATGTTGCACTTTGATCGCCTTCAGCCACTGCGCCAGCAGCACGATCTGGCTGGCGCTGCCCATATAGCCGGTAGTGACTGCTTTAAGCTCGCGCAGGATCTCGCGCTCTTCCAGCGCCTTCAGGTAGCCGCTGAACCACTCGTCCGGGATCACCCCGCCGTAGAAGGTGTCGTAGTGAGGCGTATTGCTGAACAGCACCGTCGGCACGGCGGTAACGTTCAGTCGATGGGTGCGAATATTTGGCACCGCGATGCTGTTTCCCACACTGCCGTACACCACCTGCGACTGAACGGCGACAATATCGGTTTGCTGCGCCCGGGTGTTATCCCGGAATAAAATCATCTCCATGACGCTTAAATCCCCGCCCCCTGCGAATAACTCTCTTCACCAAAGACGCCGGTCGACAGGTAGCGATCGCCGCGATCGCAAATAATCGCTACCACTACTGCACCCGGGTTTGCCTTAGCCACCCGAATCGCCCCCGCTACCGCGCCACCCGAACTGACGCCGCAGAAGATGCCTTCACGCACGGCCAGCTCACGCATGGTATTTTCCGCCTCGCGCTGATGAATATCCAGCACCTGGTCCACAAGCTGCGCATTAAAGATGCCCGGCATATACTCCGCGGGCCAGCGGCGAATGCCCGGAATACTGCTTCCCTCTTCCGGCTGGAGGCCGACAATCGTCACCGGCTGCTCCTGCTCGCGCAGAAAACGTGACACACCGGTGATCGTGCCCGTGGTCCCCATGCTGGAGACAAAGTGGGTGATGCGCCCGCCGGTTTGCTGCCAGATTTCCGGGCCGGTGGTGGTGTAGTGCGCGTACGGGTTGTCCGGGTTATTAAACTGGTCGAGCAGCTTGCCTTCCCCGCGCTCCGCCATCGCTAACGCTAAATCTCGCGCCCCTTCCATACCCTGCTCTTTGCTCACCAGAATCAGCTCGGCCCCGTAGGCACGCATGGCGGCACGGCGCTCCTGGCTCATGTTATCCGGCATCAGCAGCTTCATACGATAGCCTTTCAGGGCGGCTATCATCGCCAGTGCGATACCGGTGTTACCGCTGGTGGCTTCGATCAGCACGTCGCCGGGCTTTATTTCGCCGCGCTTTTCGGCCTGAACAATCATCGACAGCGCCGCCCGGTCTTTCACCGACCCCGCCGGGTTATTGCCTTCAAGTTTGACCCAGATTTCGCTGCCGTTGTCACACCCCATGCGCTGAAGTTTGACCAGAGGGGTGTTGCCGATGGTGTGTTCGAGTGTATTCACGTTTTTTACTCAATAAAAAGCCCGGTAAGCATCACGCCACCGGGCGAAAAACATACTCAATAACCTATCAGGCTGACTCCGCCAGAGCAATATCCTCGCGCGTCTCGATGCGCTCGTTGCCGTGATAAATGCGCGCGTGTTGCAGCCCCACAAACAGGCGTTCCCCACGGTGCGGCGGCTCGTCGTCACGCATAACCACGGTCAGCGGCTCGGTGTACCAGCCCAGGGGCTGTACCACTAATTGGGTGTAGTGACCTTTAGGGCTAGCTTCCAGCACCTGCACCGGAAGCGGTGAGTCCAGGCTGGTACGGCGGCTGACGTCCACTTCCCACGGGCGCAGGAACAGATCCACCGGTCCCTGGTGCGCGGAGGTATACCCCAGCGGCCAGCGGTGCGCGCCAACGTGGAACTGACCGCCGCGAATAGTACCCTGAAGGCGGTTTACTTCCCCCATAAACTCCAGCACAAAGCGGGTCGCCGGTTCACGCCAGAGTTGCTCTGGCTCGTCAACCTGCTCAATGTTGCCCTGACTCATCACCACCACGCGGTCGGCTACTTCCATCGCCTCTTCCTGATCGTGGGTCACGAAAACGCTGGTGAACTGGAGTTCCTCATGAAGCTGACGCAGCCAGCGGCGGAGCTCTTTACGCACCTGCGCATCCAGCGCGCCAAACGGTTCGTCCAGCAGCAGGATTTGCGGTTCCACGGCTAACGCACGCGCCAGCGCCACGCGCTGTTTCTGCCCGCCAGAAAGCTGTGCCGGGAAGCGGTCCGCCAGATGAGCCAGCTGCACCATCTCCAGCAGTTTGGTCACTTTCGCTTTGATGGCGGCCGCATTCGGACGCTCACGACGCGGCAGTACGGTCAAACCAAACGCGATGTTGTCGAATACCGTCATGTGGCGGAACAGGGCGTAGTGCTGGAATACAAAACCCACTTTACGGTCGCGGGCATGCAAACGGCTTACGTCCGTACCGTGGAAGCGGATATGTCCGCTGGTCTGGTGCTCAAGCCCGGCGATAATACGCAGCAGCGTGGTTTTACCGGAGCCAGACGGCCCCAGCAGCGCCACCATTTGTCCGGAAGGGATATCCAGCGAGATATCATTCAGCACCTGGGTGCGACCAAAAGACTTCTTAATATTGGCAATCTCAATGCTCATGATTTCCCTCCTGATGCTGACGTTTTTCCTGATTCTCTAAACGCCACTGCACCACACTCTTCAAAAACAGGGTCAAAATCGCCATCAGCGTCAGCAACGCTGCGGCAGTAAAGGAACCGACGGTGTTGTAGTCCTGTTCCAGTAATTCAATCTGTAACGGCAGCGACAGGGTTTCGCCGCGAATCGAGCCGGATACCACCGACACCGCGCCAAACTCACCGATCGCACGGGCGTTGGTCAGCACCACGCCGTAAAGCAGTGCCCAGCGGATATTCGGCAGCGTGACGCGGCGGAACATCTGCCAGCCGGAAGCGCCGAGCAGCACCGCGGCTTCATCTTCATGGCTGCCCTGGCTGAGCATCACCGGCACCAGCTCGCGTACCACGAACGGACAGGTGACAAAGACGGTCACCAGCACCATCCCCGGCCAGGCGAACATGATCTGCAGGTCGTGTTCATCCAGCCAGCCGCCCAGCGGGCCATTGGAACCGTAGAAGAGCAGATAAACCAGACCCGCCACCACCGGTGACACCGCAAACGGGATATCCAGCAGGGTCAGCAGCAGCTGACGCCCCGGGAAGTTAAAGCGCGTTACCAGCCAGGCCAGCAATACGCCAAACACCAGATTCACCGGGACGGTGATCAGGGCAATCATGACCGTCAGCCAGATGGCGTGGAGCATGTCCGGATCGGCCAGGTTTTGCAGCGCGGGCATAATCCCTTTGCTGAAGGCCTGAACGAAGATGTACACCATCGGCACGACGAGAATGAATGCGGAGACCAGCACGCCGGTACCAATCAGAAACCATTTGCCCCAGTTGATGCGGGGCGCGTCATAGCGCTTCAATTGCGTAACTTCCGCCATCAGTGACCTACCACACGTCGACCAAAGCGACTTTGCAGAGTGTTAATCGAGAACAGCAGTAGCAGCGACGCGGCAAGGATCACCGAGGCAATCGCACTCGCGGCCGGATAATCAAACTCCTGCAAACGGACAAAAATCATCAGCGAGGTCACTTCGGTTTTCCACGCGATGTTCCCGGCGATAAAAATGACCGCGCCAAATTCACCGAGGCTGCGGGTAAAGGAGAGCGCGATACCCGCCAGCAACGCCGGAGAGAGTTCCGGCAGCACGACCTTGCGAAAACTCTGCCAGCGCGTGGCGCCGAGCGTTTCTGCGGCCTCTTCGTATTCGGGTCCTAACTCTTCCAGCACCGGCTGCACGGTACGTACCACAAACGGGATGCTGGTAAAGGCCATGGCCACCGCGATACCGAGCCAGGTATAGGTCACTTTGATATCAAACTTCGCCAGCCACTCACCGTAAAAGCCGTTCACGGAAAACAGCGACGCCAGCGTCAAACCGGCAACCGCCGTCGGCAGGGCAAACGGCAGATCCATCAGCGCGTCGAGCAGGGTGCGGCCCGGGAAGCGATAGCGAGTTAAGATCCACGCCATCAGCAGGCCAAACACGCCGTTAAAAATCGAGGCCACGAACGCAGACAGCAGGGTGACCTTGTAGGCCGCCACCACCTGCGGGTTAGTAATCACTTCCCAGTACTGGGACCAGCTCATCTCAGCGAGCTGCATCACCAGCGCGCTGAGCGGTAATAACAAAATCAGACAGACGAACAGCAGGCTGGTACCGAGGCTTAAGGTAAAGCCCGGCAGCACACGTCTGGAGGACACTGCAAACATTACTTACGCCCCGCTGCCAGCAGTTTGTCCAACTCACCGCCGCTGACAAAATGCGTTTTCATGACCTCAGGCCAGGCGCCGAAATGATCTTCCACGCGGAACAGCTCGGTCTGCGGGAATTTGTCTTTCAGCTTGCTCATCACGTCCGGGTTGTTGACACGGTAGTAGTAGTCGGTGATAACGGTTTGCGCCTGCGGGCTGTACAGATAGTTCAGGTAGGCTTTCGCCGCCTTTTCTGTGCCGTTAGCCTTAACGTTTTTATCCACCCACGCCACCGGGAACTCGGCCAGAATGTTCGTTTTCGGGATAACCACTTCGAAGCCCTGCGCTTCGTACTGTTTACGAATATTGTTCACTTCGGATTCAAAGCTGATCAGCACGTCGCCCAGCCCGCGCTCGGCGAAGGTGGTGGTTGCGCCACGACCGCCGGTATCAAACACCTCGACGTTTTTCAGGAACTGGGTCATAAACTGTTCGGTTTTCGCTTTATCGTTACCGTCAGCTTTGTCCGCCGCGCCCCACGCCGCCAGATAGGTGTAACGTGCGTTGCCGGAGGTTTTCGGATTCGGGAAGATCAGCTTTACGTCTGAACGCACCAGGTCGTTCCAGTCGTGGATGTTCTTCGGGTTGCCCTTGCGCACCAGGAAGCCCATGGTGGAGTAAAATGGCGAACTGTTGTTCGGCAGGCGGCTTTGCCAGTTCGCCGGGATCAGTTTGCCTTTGTCGTGCAGGATCTGCACGTCCGTGACCTGGTTGTAGGTCACCACGTCCGCTTTCAGCCCCTGCAAAATGGCCAGCGCCTGCTTAGATGAGCCAGCGTGCGACTGCTTGATGGTCAGCTTGTCGCCGTTGTTCTCTTTCGCCCACTGCTGTTCAAATGCGGGATTAAGGGCGGCAAACAGCTCGCGCGAAACATCATAAGAACTGTTCAGCAACTCGGTTGCCTGCGCCTGCGCCACCAGCAGTAAACCTGCCAGTGCCAGCGATCCTTTTTTCAGTACAGTAACGGCCATTGCGCACCCTTATAAATGTGATGACTATCTTATAGTCATAATATTTATAACGGAGTCTAAAGGAGTAACGGTTTTATATACCGTTTGGTGATTTAGAAGCAGAAAAGGGAATAAGAGGTGCGGGAGAAATTGCCGGGTGGCGCTCACGCTTACCCGGCCTACGAATGGAGAGCGATTTACAACGCCAGCAGGCGCTCAACGGACGGCGCAAAGTAGTAGCCGCCGGTCACCGGGCGGGTGAAGCGCAGCATGGCGTCACGCTTACCGTCGGTATCGCCAAACATGCTCAGCAGCTGCTGTTCGATGTTGTAGAGGCGTGCGCAGTAAGCGCAGAAGTACAGGCCGTGCGTACCGCTCGCGGTGCCGTACGGCAGGCTCTGGCGAACAATCTTCAGCCCCTTACCGTCTTCTTTAAGGTCAACGCGGGACAGGTGGGAAGTGACCGGACGCGCATCGCCGTCAATCTCTTCATTGGCATCTTTGGTACGGCCAATCATCATCTCCTGGTCATGCACGCTCATGCGGTTAAGCTGCCTGAGGTTATGCTCCCAGCGCTGGACGAACACATAGCTGCCGCCCGCGTCCACGCCATCCTGGATTACAGCCACCTCGCGACGCGTCTCTTCCCCGGCCGGGTTTTCGGTGCCGTCGACGAAGCCGCTCAAATCGCGCTCTTCCACCCAGCGGAAACCGTGGATCTCTTCCTGCACGTCGATACTGTCACCAAAGGCCTCAATCGCAGCCTGAGCGACAGAAAAGTTCACGTCGTGACGCAGGGAGAGGATATGGATCAGAACGTCATACTGGGTGGCGGGCGCAAGACCTTTGCCATAAGGAATAAAGTCTTTCAGCTCTTCTGCGCCTTTGCCGCCGCTCAGATGACGCCAGACGGTGCTGCCAAAGGCGACCACCGCGCCCAGATGGGCTTCGGGGAATTTGGCCTGGAAGGTGGCCAGTTTATCAACGAATACTTTGCTGGCCGCGCGCAGGGCATCCACGTCCCCTTTGACGTTGGCTTCAATCCAAATCGCCGCCCGGCAATGTTCTGGCAAAATGCCACTCTGAACCTGAGACATCGCTCCTCCTGAAAAAAAGATGCCACGACAGCGTGGCATTGATGGCGGCTATTATACCCGGATTTCAGCGAGGCGGCTTGCTCAGGCGCAAATTACTGCTTCCAGATAATTTTGCTCACTTTCCACTTTTTCAGGGTGTCGTCAGACGGCATTAACCCTTCCGGACCGTTCCAGGTGCCGCTGAACACATAGCTAATATGCTGGCTGCCGTCGGCCTTACACTCGACCGCCACGCTCTCCTCCGATGGCACACTGGCGCAGTGGCCAAACGCTTTCTGATAGAGTTCGCCAAACGGCGTTCCCACCTTCACGCCACCTGAGGTCGGGATCTCTTCATCCATCACCGCAATGCGGTTGACCGTACCTTTATCGCCGTTGATGACCATTGCCACCTTGTCATCTTTCAACGCTTCGAAATAGCGCACGATGTTGCCGTTCTCGGTTTTCATGCCGCTGCGCAGGCGATAATCACTGCCGATGGCATCCTGAATGGCATCCTGATCCAGCGCCGTCGAGGCGGTGATTTTGCCCACGCCCTGCTCGGTCACTTCCATTGAGGAGCCAAACCAGTTCCACGGATAGGCCGCAGACCAGTTGATGGATGAGAGCGTGGAACAGCCGGTTAACGCCAGCGGGAGAGCGCATAAAAGTAAACGCAGCGATTTCATTGAGACGTCCTTACGTAGTAAATCAACGCTTGTTGGAGTGCAGTATCGGCAAAAAGTGCCGTTTTAATCTGGCTCTTGCGTAAAACAGGCGCGTAAACGGGGATTCGTGACCAGCCACAGCAGCGCGACAATATCCGCCACCACCAGTGCAATCCCGATACCCGAAAGCGGCTCGCCGTACAGCCAGAGCAAGGGTTGCCAGACCAGAAGCACAAACTGCGCCAGGATCAGCAGCCAGCGAAGCGCGCGCCAGAAGCGCGGAATGGCTTGCCGCCGTCCGCTGCACAGAAACGCCAGGACCGCTGGTACACCCGGCAGCAATCCCAGCCAGAACGCATCGTGATCGGGATAAAAGAGATTCAGTAACGTATCGCCCTGCCCGCGCGACGCGCCAGCCATAACGAACAGCACCCAGGTTCGGGCCTGCAACAGCAGAACGCACCAGAACAAAAAAGGCAGACGCAGACGACCGTGAACGTCGTAGTCGCCAGGGTGGAACTCAGTACTCTTCATCTTCGATCAGGCGCTTACCCAGCGTCAGTACATCCGCGTGCTCGTAGCCCAGACGTTCATACATGCCCAGCACCACGTCGTTATCTTCCCGGACCATAATCTGGATTTTCGGGCAGCCACGGGCGATCAGTTTCTTTTCCAGACGGTTAAGCAGCGCGTTGGCGATGCCGCGCGCGCGGTATTCCGGGTGCACGCCCAGATAGTAGGCCGAGCCGCGGTGGCCGTCGTACCCACCCATCACCGTCCCGACCACTTCGCCGTTGACCTCAGCGACCAGAAACAGACTGACGTCGTGATTCACCTTCCGTTCGATGTCCATTTCCGGATCGTTCCACGGACGCAGCAGATCGCAGCGCTCCCAAAGGGTGATCACCTCTTCGAAATCTTCCTGGCGAAAAACGCGTATCTCCATGGTATTAACCGCCTTTTCGGGTTTAAAAACAGTGATTATGGCGTGAACAGGGCGTTTAGCCAATAACCGGGGAAAAACTCGCCAAAATTTGGCATAATGTCACTTTGTCACGTATTGAAATGAAAAGTAAAACAATTCTCAATAAGGACTGTCGTAACGGGAAACACGATACGATATAACACCAGGACCCCAATTTTTACAATTCAGGCCGCATGAGCACATTCAAACCATTAAAAGCACTCACATCGCGTCGTCAGGTTCTCAAAGCGGGGCTGGCGGCCTTAACGTTATCGGGTATCGCAAAGCAGGCTCAGGCAAAAGAAGAGAGCACGCTTAAAACCAGTAACGGACACAGCAAGCCGAAAACCAAAAAAGCTGGCGCAAAGCGTCTGGTCATGCTCGATCCGGGCCACGGCGGGATCGACACCGGCGCCATTGGCCGAAACGGGTCGAAAGAAAAACACGTCGTGCTGGCAATTGCAAAAAATGTACGCGCAATTTTACGCAGCAACGGTATTGACGCCCGCCTGACGCGCACAGGCGACACGTTTATCCCGCTGTACGATCGCGTGGAGATTGCCCACAAGCACGGCGCAGACCTGTTTATGTCCATTCACGCGGATGGCTTCACAAACCCTTCCGCCGCAGGCGCCTCGGTATTTGCGCTCTCCAACCGTGGCGCCAGTAGCGCCATGGCGAAATACCTCTCCGATCGCGAAAACCGGGCGGATGAAGTGGCCGGGAAAAAAGCCACCGACAAAGACCATCTGTTGCAGCAGGTTCTGTTCGATCTCGTGCAGACCGATACCATCAAAAACAGCCTGACGCTCGGCTCGCATATCCTCAAACGGATTAAACCCGTGCACCGTCTGCACAGTAAAAGCACCGAGCAGGCCGCGTTTGTGGTGCTGAAGTCACCGTCTATTCCGTCCGTGCTGGTGGAAACCTCGTTCATTACCAACCCGGAAGAAGAGCGTTTACTCGGCACTAAGGCGTTTCGTCAGAAGATCGCGAACGCCATCGCCTCCGGGGTCATCAGTTATTTCAACTGGTTCGATAATCAAAAAGCGCACTCCAGGAAACGTTGATGAAACCGAATGCACAGCTGGTCAAAACTTTCCTGATGCAGCTCCAGGACGCGATTTGCCAGAAACTGACCGCCGCAGACGGCGGTGAATTCCAGGAAGACACCTGGCAGCGCGAAGCGGGCGGCGGCGGGCGCAGCCGCGTGCTGCGTAACGGCGGTATTTTTGAACAGGCCGGGGTCAACTTCTCCCACGTCCACGGTGATGCAATGCCAGCGTCCGCCACGGCGCATCGGCCTGAACTGGCGGGCCGCAGCTTCGAGGCGATGGGCGTCTCGCTGGTGGTGCATCCGCATAACCCGTTTGTGCCAACCAGCCACGCCAACGTGCGCTTTTTCATCGCGGAAAAACCGGGGGCCGATCCGGTCTGGTGGTTTGGCGGCGGTTTCGACTTAACGCCTTACTATGGCTTTGAAGAGGATGCCGTGCACTGGCACACCACCGCGCGCGACCTCTGCCTGCCGTTTGGCGAAGACGTTTACCCGAAATACAAAAAGTGGTGCGATGATTATTTCTATCTGAAGCATCGCGACGAGCAGCGCGGCATCGGCGGGCTGTTCTTTGACGATCTCAATACCCCGGATTTTGATACCGCGTTCAGCTTTATGCGCGCGGTGGGTGAAGGCTTTACCGACGCCTATCTTCCGATTGTCGAACGCCGCAAAGACACCGACTACGGCGTGCGCGAGCGTGAGTTCCAGCTCTACCGTCGCGGGCGCTATGTGGAGTTTAATCTGGTGTGGGATCGCGGGACGCTGTTTGGCCTGCAAACCGGCGGGCGCACGGAGTCCATTCTGATGTCGATGCCGCCGCTGGTGCGCTGGGAATACAGCTACGCGCCAAAAGAAGGCAGCCCGGAGGCTGCCTTGAGTGAGTTCCTTAAAGTACGCGACTGGATTTAACTGCCGGATGGCGCTGCGCTTATCCGGCCTACTCAATCCGTAGGTCGGGTAAGCAAACGCGCCCTTACAGCGGCTGCGTCTGCGCCTCAACCACCGCCAGCGCCACCATGTTGACGATACGACGCACGGAGGCAATCGGCGTTAACACATGCACCGGTTTTGACACCCCCATCAGTACCGGCCCGACGGTCACACCTTCAGAACTCGACACGCGCAGCAGGTTGTAGCTGATACGCGCCGCTTCCACGTTCGGCATAATCAGCACGTTCGCCGAGCCTTTCAGCGGGCTGTCCGGCATACGTTCATTACGAATACTCTCCACCAGCGCGGCGTCGCCGTGCATCTCGCCGTCGATCATCAGCTCCGGCGCACGCTCGCGCACCAGGTCCAGCGTCTGGCGCATTTTGCACGCCGCCGCGGATTTGGATGACCCGAAGTTTGAGTGCGACAGCAGCGCCACTTTCGGCTCGATACCAAAGCGGCGCACGGTTTCCGCCGCCATCACGGTGATTTCCGCCAGTTCGTCCGGGGAGGGATCGTCGTTGACGTAGGTATCGGCGATAAAGGTGTTACCGCTTGGCAGCAGCAGCGCGTTCATTGCGCCGGCAGTATGGACGCCCTCGCGATAGCCGAAGATCTCCTGTACCACGCTGAAATGCTCATGGTACTCGCCGATGGTGCCGCAGATCAGCGCATCCGCCTCACCGCGATGAACCATGATCGCGCCGATCACCGTGGTGTTGCTGATCACCGCCCGCTGCGCCTGCTCCTGGGTGATCCCGCGACGCTTCATGATCGAATAGTATTCGTTCCAGTACTCTTTGAAGCGCGGATCGGATTCGTTGTTAACGATCTCAAAGTCCACGCCCGGCTTTATTTGCAGGCCGAGCTTCTGAATACGCATCTCGATCACGCTCGGACGACCAATCAGGATCGGTTTCGCCAGCCCTAAGGTGATCAGCTCCTGCGTCGCATGCAGCACGCGCGCCTCTTCCCCTTCCGCCAGCACCACGCGCTTCGCGTCGGCGCGCGCCTGGGAGAAGATCGGCTTCATAAACAGGTTGGTTTTGTAAACGAACTCGGTGAGTTTATCGACGTAGGCATCGAAATCTTCAATCGGCCGCGTCGCCACGCCGGAGTCCATCGCCGCTTTGGCCACCGCTGGCGCGATCTTCACGATCAGACGCGGGTCAAATGGTTTAGGGATGATGTAGTCGGGGCCGAAGCTCAGATCCTGATCGCCGTAGGCGGAGGCCACCACTTCGCTCTGCTCGGCGTGCGCCAGCTCTGCGATAGCATGAACGGCAGCCAGCTTCATCTCTTCGTTGATCGCCGTGGCGCCGACGTCCAGCGCCCCGCGGAAGATGAACGGGAAGCAGAGCACGTTGTTCACCTGGTTCGGGTAGTCCGAACGTCCGGTGCAGATGATAGCGTCTTCACGCACCGCCTTCGCCAGCGGCGGCAGAATTTCCGGCTCCGGGTTCGCCAGAGCCAGGATCATTGGCGCGCGCGCCATCTTCTGCACCATCTCCTGGGTCAGCACTTTCGGGCCTGAACAGCCGAGGAAAATGTCAGCACCGTCAATCACGTCTTCAAGCGTGCGCTTGCCGTCGTCTTCCACCGCATAGGCCGCCTTGGTTTCCGCCATGTTTGGCTCGCGGTCTTTGTAGATCACGCCCTTGGAGTCGCAGACCACAATATTGTGCTTCTGCATGCCCAGCGCCACCAGCAGGTTCATACAGGCGATGGCCGCGGCGCCTGCGCCGGAGACCACCATGCGCACGTCGGAGAGATTTTTCTCTACCACGCGCAGGCCGTTCAGAATGGCGGCGGTACTGATAATCGCCGTGCCGTGCTGGTCGTCATGGAACACGGGAATGTTCATACGCTCGCGCAGCTTCTGCTCGATATAGAAACATTCCGGCGCTTTGATGTCTTCCAGGTTGATGCCGCCGAAGGTCGGCTCCAGCGCCGCCACCACGTTGATGAATTTATCCGGATCCAGTTCGTCCACTTCGATATCGAAGACGTCGATACCGGCAAATTTCTTAAACAGAACGCCTTTCCCTTCCATCACCGGCTTACCAGCCAGCGCACCGATGTTCCCTAACCCCAGCACCGCCGTACCGTTAGAGATAACGGCCACCAGGTTGCCGCGCGCGGTGTATTTGTACGCTGCCAGCGGATCTTTTTCGATTTCCAGGCACGGAGCAGCCACGCCCGGCGAGTAGGCCAGCGCCAGATCGCGCTGGGTCGCCAGCGGTTTGGTCGGGGATACCTGGATTTTACCCGGAACAGGAAACTCGTGAAAATCGAGAGCGCTTTGTTTTAACTGATCATCCATCTTGTTATTCCTTTCACGTTTCGGTCAAAAAGGGTGATGTCGACGTTCCTATGCACACCCTGGTGTGCCGCATAGTATCGCCGCAGGCAGGCTCCTAAACTTTGAAGGCTGCCAAACTCTCACCATTGCAGAATAAAAATTGTTATCAATTTATAACAGCCATGTTACCCGTCTCAGAAAGCAATGCCTCCCCCGTCTGCTATGCTTTTTTGTTAAGTCCATCATGATTTTCTCAGAAGTGTGAACTAACGCACTCGACTAACTCTTTTATTTCCAAGGAGTAATTATGAACCAGCTAGACGGCATCAAACAATTTACCACCGTGGTTGCAGACAGCGGCGACATCGAGTCGATTCGTCACTACCAGCCGGAAGACGCGACCACCAATCCCTCTCTGCTGCTCAAGGCGGCCGGTCTTGCGCACTTTAGTCATCTGATTGATGACGCCCTTGCCTACGGCAAACAGCGCGGGAAAACGCAGGAACAGCAGGTCGCCGAAGCCAGCGACAAGCTGGCGGTCAATATCGGTGCGGAAATTCTTAAAAGCATACCGGGGCGCGTCTCTACCGAAGTGGACGCCCGCCTCTCGTTCGACCAGGAAAAAAGCATTAACAAGGCCCGCCGCATAGTGGAACTCTACCAGGAGCAGGGGATCGATAAGTCACGCATTCTGATCAAGCTTGCGTCTACCTGGGAAGGCATCCGCGCGGCGGAAGTGCTGGAGAAAGAGGGGATCCACTGCAACCTGACGCTACTGTTCTCCTTCGCCCAGGCGCGTGCCTGCGCCGAAGCGGGCGTGTTCCTGATTTCACCGTTTGTCGGGCGTATCTACGACTGGTATCAGGCGAAACAGCCAATGGATCCGTACGTGGTGGAAGAAGATCCTGGCGTAAAATCGGTGCGTAATATCTACGATTATTACAAGCAGCATCGCTACGAGACCATCGTGATGGGGGCCAGCTTCCGCCGCACCGAGCAGATCCTGGCGCTCGCGGGCTGTGACCGTCTGACCATCTCTCCTGACCTGCTGAAAAAGCTTCAGGAGAGTGAAGAGACGGTGATCCGCAAGCTGGTACCGACCTCTACCGTTCTGCCAAAACCGAAACCCATGACCGAAGCGGAATTCCGCTGGGAGCACAATCAGGATCCAATGGCCGTGGAAAAACTGGCAGATGGCATCCGCCAGTTCGCCGTCGACCAGCGCAAACTCGAAGATCTTCTCGCCGCCAAACTTTAACCTTGCCACGGAGTGAACTATGTCCCGTAAAGAGCTCGCCAACGCCATTCGCGCCCTCAGCATGGATGCCGTACAAAAAGCCAATTCCGGCCACCCTGGCGCCCCCATGGGTATGGCTGATATTGCCGAAGTGCTGTGGAACGACTTCCTGAAGCACAACCCGACCGATCCGACCTGGTACGATCGCGACCGTTTTATTCTCTCCAACGGTCACGCCTCGATGCTGCTCTACAGCCTGCTGCACCTCTCCGGCTACGACCTGCCGCTTGAGGAGTTAAAAAACTTCCGCCAGCTGCACTCCAAAACGCCGGGCCACCCGGAGATCGGCTATACGCCGGGTGTTGAAACTACTACCGGCCCGCTGGGCCAGGGGCTGGCGAATGCCGTCGGCCTGGCGATTGCAGAGCGTACGCTGGCCGCGCAGTTCAACCAGCCCGACCACGAGATTGTCGATCACTACACCTATGTCTTTATGGGTGATGGCTGCCTGATGGAGGGGATCTCCCACGAGGTCTGCTCGCTGGCGGGCACCCTGGGCCTGGGCAAGCTGATTGGCTTCTACGATCACAACGGTATCTCCATTGACGGGGAAACCGAGGGCTGGTTTACCGACGACACGGCAAAACGCTTTGAAGCCTATCACTGGCACGTGGTGCACGAAATCGACGGTCACGATCCTGAGGCGGTGAAAAAAGCGATTCAGGAAGCGCAGAGTGTAAAGGACAAACCGTCCCTGATCGTCTGCCGCACCACCATCGGCTTCGGCTCGCCGAACAAAGCGGGTAAAGAAGAGGCGCACGGCGCGGCGCTGGGTGAAGAGGAAGTGGCGCTGACCCGCCAGAAACTGGGCTGGAAACACCCGGCCTTTGAGATCCCAAAAGAGATCTACAGGGCCTGGGATGCTCGCGAAACAGGTGAAAAAGCGCAGCAGGCCTGGAACGAGAAGTTTGCTGCCTACAAAAAAGCGTATCCGGAGCTGGCGGCCGAATTTAACCGCCGCATGAGCGGTGGCCTGCCGGAAGACTGGGAAGAGAAAACTCAGGCGCTGATTGAAAACCTGCAATCTAACCCGGCGAAAATTGCCACCCGTAAGGCGTCACAAAACACCCTGAACGCGATTGGCCCTGTCCTGCCCGAACTGCTGGGCGGCTCGGCGGATCTGGCGCCAAGTAACCTCACCATCTGGTCTGGCTCTAAATCCCTGAAGGAAGACATTGCCGGGAACTATATCCACTACGGCGTGCGCGAGTTCGGGATGACCGCCATTGCCAACGGTATCGCCCACCATGGCGGCTTCGTGCCGTACACCGCCACCTTCCTGATGTTTGTCGAATATGCCCGTAACGCGGCGCGTATGGCGGCCCTGATGAAGGCGCGGCAAATCATGGTGTATACCCACGACTCCATCGGACTGGGTGAAGATGGGCCGACGCACCAGGCGGTAGAGCAGCTGGCGAGCCTGCGCCTGACGCCAAACTTCAGCACCTGGCGTCCGTGCGATCAGGTTGAAGCGGCTGTGGGCTGGAAGCTGGCCGTAGAGCGCCATAACGGACCCACAGCGCTGATCCTGTCGCGCCAGAACCTGGCGCAGATCGAGCGCACGCCGGAGCAGGTGAAAAATATCGCCCGCGGCGGGTACATCCTGAAAGACAGCGGCGGTAAGCCGGACGTGATCCTGATTGCCACCGGTTCAGAGGTGGAAATCACGGTAAAAGCGGCCGAGAAACTGACCGCCGAGGGTCACGCGGTGCGCGTGGTTTCCCTGCCTTCAACGGATATCTTTGATGCCCAGGATGAGGCGTACCGCGAATCGGTGCTGCCTTCAAACGTCGCGGCGCGCGTGGCGGTTGAAGCTGGCATTGCCGACTACTGGTACAAATATGTGGGTCTGAAAGGGGCGATTGTCGGCATGAAGGGTTACGGTGAATCCGCCCCGGCCGATAAGCTGTTCCCGTACTTCGGCTTTACCGTTGAGAATGTGGTGGAGAAGGCGCTGAGCGTGCTGTAGTGCAGTCTTCGTGCCCGGTGGCGGCTACGCCTTACCGGGCCTACAAATCGCTAAAACGTAGGCCCGGTAAGCGACAGCGCTCTACCTTGTGATCCACAGCGTGGGCCAGGCATCTGGCCTATTCCAGTTATCGCAGCTTGGCTCTTCCGCGTAGCGCACCAGGCGGAAGCGCTGGCCGTTAAAACGCCAGCGGGTCTGGATCCCACAGTCGCCAATCCCGCGTCCCAGTGCCAGCGTGGTCAGCTCGCGCGTTTTTTCATCGAAGCTGGCATTCATCAGCTCCATGTCGCTACTCTGGCTGGAAGGGGTAAACGGCAGGCGCAATCTCACGCTTCTGGCAGCAAACGGTTTTTTACGCGACACCAGCCACGCCAGATCGACGGTGTTGTACGCCCCCGCCTCACAGCTGATGATCATCAGCGCTTTGTCATCGGTCAACGCGGTCACGCGCACTTCACGCCGGTTCGGATCGAGGGAGCACTGGCTGTGGTTCATGCGCCAGGTACCGTAATCCAGCAGATCGTTAAGTTCGTTATGCGTCAGCGGCGTTGGCGTGGGGTTCACCACTGCCACCTTTTTTAATGCCGGCGCAGGCGGCACGCTCAGCGGTGGACTATCTCCTTTTTTAATCCATGCCGTTTCACTTCCGACGCGTTTTTGCTGGGCATCAATAAACAGCAGCGCCGCTTTCAGACCGGCCAGAGAGATTGTCTGCTTCCCCCCGCGCAGGGTCAGCGCCTGCCCCTCCTGAATGGTTTTCAGAAACGTGGTGATGGTGCCCGTATCGTCTGTTTTAAGATGCCAGGGGGTTAACTGCCAGTGTTGCGACGTGAGCTGAAGCGGCACATTGTCGAGCAGCAGGCGCGGGGCAATGTCAGGCTCTTTCACCGGAGGCGTCGAAAGACCGCCGAGATCGATGCGCAGGCTGGCGTCTGTTTTTGCCCCCGCACTGCGGCTCAGCGTCATGACCAGACCGCGATGCTCGCCGGTGTTGCGCGCTACGCAGAAATTCTGGTTATTGCAGGTCACCTGCCAGTCTGAAAAAGACTGCTGCGCAGGCGCAGCCCACACCAAAGGCGCGGGAAGCACGCAAATGAAGAAGAGAAGAAAAACGCAGTAGCGCATGAACGGCACAGCCCCGGAAACGAATAGGTCAATCTGGGGCGTATCTTCGTGCCCTGGGCGGGCTGGCTCAATCGGATTTATCGGATAGATTTATCTGAAATACAACTTATCACGCTACCGCCGCAGCATTCATCAAACCGCTGGTTTGCAGATACTGCAACAGGATCACCGCTTTACCGTCGCGGATCTCGCCGCTTTTCACCATGTCGACAGCCTGAGCGAAAGGCATTTCCAGCACTTCAATGTCTTCATCGTCCACGCCACCGCCCCGGTGCGTGCGCTGGGCATCGGTGTACTCCGCAATGAAGAAGTGAACCAGCTCGGTAACCCCGCCAGGGGACATAAACAGCTCAAAGACTTTCTGCACCGCCCCCACCTCAAAGCCCGTCTCTTCAATGGCTTCTTTGCGGATACACACTTCCGGCTCATCGTCGTCCAGCAGACCTGCACAGGTTTCAATCAGACGTCCGTCCGCGTTGCCATTGACCCATGTCGCGATGCGAAACTGGCGGATCAGCACCACGCTTTGTTTTTCACGGTTATACAGCAGAATGGTTGCACCATTGCCCCGGTCGTAGACTTCGCGTTTATGGCGAATGACGTCCCCGCTCTTACGGGTGAGATCGTAAGTGATGTTACGCAGGACAAAGTAATTTTCAGAAAGGATTTTGTCTTTAATAACGGTAATGTTCAGGGACATACGGGCTCCACGGCAAAATGAGTCTGTTTATACTACGCCGTGATGCCCGCTTTGTCGCCCGTCTGCGTTAATGCATGTTGCGCGGCGGCACGCCAAGCCAGTCCATGATCCCCTGCGCGGCATGGCGCCCTTCCGCCATCGCGGTGACCACCAGATCCGCACCACGTACCGCATCACCGCCAGCAAAAATCTGCGGATTCGAGGTCTGGTAGCGGTAACGGCTCTCCACGGAGGCCCTGATGCGCCCCCAGTCGTCGGTTTCAACGCCCTGCGCCTGAAGCCACGGCATGGCGTGCGGATTAAACCCAAACGCCATGATCACCGCATCCGCTGGCATGACAAACTCACTGCCCGCCACCGGGACAGGACGACGCCGCCCCTGCGCATCCGGCTCGCCCAGACGGGTGCGCAGCATCCGGATACCCTTGACCTTCCCGTCGTCATCCAGCGTGAGCTCAACCGGCTGGACATTAAATTCAAACGCCGCGCCCTCTTCTTTCGCGTTTTTAACCTCTTTCTTTGAGCCCGGCATGTTGGCCTCGTCCCGCCGATAGGCGCAGGTTACTTTCGCCGCGCCATGTCGCAGCGCGGTGCGCACGCAGTCCATCGCCGTATCGCCCCCGCCCAGCACCACCACGTTTGACCCCTGCGTGTCGATAAACGGCTCGTCTGCGGCAGGGTCAATGCCCATCACGTTCCGCGTGTTCGCCACTAAAAACGGCAGCGCGTCGTACACGCCCGGCGCGTCTTCATGAGGGATACCTGCTTTCATGGAACGATAGGTCCCTACGCCGATGAACAGGGCATCGTAGTCGTTTTGCAGTTGGGCCATCGACACGTCTTTTCCCACCTCGCAGTTCAGCTCGAAGCGGATGCCCATCGCACTGAATATCTCTCTGCGCCGCGCTAACAGGGATTTATCCAGCTTGAAGGCCGGAATACCAAAGGTCAGCAATCCGCCGATTTCTGGATAGCGATCGTAGACCGTCACACCGATGCCGCTGCGCACCAGTACGTCGGCACAGGCCAGCCCTGCCGGACCGGCACCAATGATGGCGACGCGCTTACCGACCGGTGTAACGTGGCTGACGTCCGGCGTCCAGCCCATCGCCAGCGCCCGATCCGAGATATATCGTTCGATATTACCGATGGTTACCGCCCCTGACGCATCCCGCAGGGTGCAGGCGCCTTCACATAATCGATCCTGTGGACAGACGCGGCCGGTAATTTCCGGTAAACAGTTAGTCTGGTGAGAAAGCTCAGCCGCACCGATGATATCCCCCGCCCTGATCCGCTCAATCCACTGCGGAATATGGTTATGCAGCGGGCAGGTCCACTCGCAAATGCTGTGGTCGCCACATTTCAGGCACCGGGATGCTTCGCGCTGCGCCTGTTCCGGGCGAAACGGCAAGTAGATCTCGTTAAAATGGCCGGCGCGCGCGTCGGGGCTGAGCTTATCCGGCTCACCGCGCGCCGGGGTGTTTTGCATCTGTTGCCGTTTGGTTTGCGGAGGGGCTGATTGAACCGCCTCGCTGTGCCACGGCAGCGCGTCCAGCCTTGCGCTGCGCTGTCGGCGCTGTTTAACCAGCTTATCCAGCACGGCTGGGGTGGCGAGCGTAAGCACCTCCGCCGGGCAGTTTTCAACGCAGGCCGGGCCTTGCGGCCTTTCCAGGCAGAGGTCGCATTTGTGCGCCGAGGCCTTTACGCTGTCGTTTTCAAGCGGGGTGATCAGCATGTCCATCGTGCCAAACGGGCAGGCCACCACGCAGGCTTTACAGCCGATGCATTTTTGTTGATTGACCTGTACGCTGTCGCTGTGTTGCGTGATGGCTCCGTTCGGGCAGCTTTGCGCGCAGGGCGCATTTTCACAGTGGTGGCAGGTCACTGGGCTTTTTCGCAAGCCAGAGGTAAGGACCGTAATGCGGGGATGAAAATGGCGCTCGCTCAGCGCGTGCTGCTCCCCGTTGTGCGCCATCACACAGGCAACTTCGCAGGCGCGACAACCGATACACTGTTGAGCGTTGGCCATAATAAAACGATTCATAACAACACCTGTTTTTGGTTCAATAACCTTATTCTTTCTATTGTTATCGTATTTACCCACAGCGGCATGGCGACGCAATGTTCAAATGCCCAGGAAGGCGAACTATTTCCAGTGAACCTGTGGCAGATCAATTTAATTCAGGAAGCTGATGAGTGACCGTTAAACGCCCCGTATCGGGAAGCCTGGCTCGGGCTTTCTTTTCGATGATTGTCTTGTCCGTTCTGATCAGCGCCATTGCGCTGGTTACACTCGCCAGCAGCCAGCGCGACGCCGAGGCGATTAACATCGCCGGATCGCTGCGCATGCAGAGCTACCGCCTGGGCTACGAAATGCAGCGCGCCAGCCCGTCACTGGCAGAGCACCGCGCGGTCTGGCAGAAAACGCTGAGCGCGCCTGCGTTGCAGAAGCTCAACCGCTGGTATGTGCCAGAGGACGTCAAACAGCGTTACCAGCAGTTGCAGCTTGGCTGGCAGGAGATGGACACGCGTATCGCCAGCGGCGATACCGGGTGGTATCAGAGCCACATAGAGGATTTTGTGGGCCGGATAGATGCCTTTGTGCTGGCGCTACAGCACTACACCGAACATAAGATACAGCTGGTGATTTTCATGTCGCTGACGGGCGGCCTGGGCATCCTGCTGCTGGCGGTGATGACCCTGCGGCGCATCCGCCGTCAGGTTGTGCTGCCGCTGAATAATCTGGTGGCAGCGAGCGAGCGTATCGAACAGGGGCAGTTCGATACCCCCGCGCCGGATATTATGCTTCCCAACGAGCTGGGCCAGCTTTCCCGCGCCTTCAACCATATGTCGGCGGAATTACACACCCTGTACCGTTCCCTGGAGCACTCCGTTGCCGAAAAAACCCGCCACCTGAATGAAGCGCATCAGCAGCTCGAAATGCTGTTCAAATGCTCACAGGCGTTGAATACCGGGCAGATAGACAGCCACTGCTTCCGACATATTTTGCAGATTGTGCATGACTATACGCAGATGAATTACCTGCAATTGCGCACCAGTGACGACTGGCAGCTTTACGAAGGACAGGAGTCCCCGGGCGTGAAAATGCACAATTTACCGGTATTAATGCAGGACACCCTGTACGGCGAACTGCGCTGGCAAAGCGCGACCGGGGATGTTCCGCTGCCGCTCATGGAAAGCGTGGCGACGATGCTGGGCCGGGGGCTCTATTTCAATCAGGCGCAGAAACATTATCAGCAGTTGCTGCTGATGGAAGAGCGCGCCACCATCGCGCGCGAGTTGCATGATTCGCTGGCGCAGGTGCTCTCCTATTTGCGTATTCAGCTTACGCTGCTGAAGCATGCCGTGCCGGGCGACAATGCCCCGGCGCAGACCATCATTACGGACTTCTCCCGCGAGCTGAATAACGCCTGGCATCAGCTACGCGAGCTGCTCACCACCTTCCGCCTGACGCTCAACCACGCCAATCTTCCTGCCGCGCTACAGGAGTCTCTCGACGGTTTGCAAAGCCAGACCAGCGCGAAGCTGGTGCTTGACTGCCGTCTCTCATCGCTTGCGCTGGACGCGCAAAAACAGGTGCACCTCTTACAGATTGTGCGTGAGGCAGTGCTGAATGCGATTAAACATGCCGACGCCAGCGAGATTGTGGTCAGCTGCGTCACCACCGCGGACGGTACTCACACGGTCACGATCCGCGACAACGGTATTGGTATCGGCGACGCCAGTGAACCGCCGGGGCATTACGGGCTGAATATAATGCGCGAACGCGCGGGACGGCTCGGCGGAACATTACACTTTTCTCAGCCGCCACAGGGCGGTACACAGGTCAGCGTGACGTTCCGGACACCTGCGGCGCAGGCTGAAAAATAGCGGGAAAGAAGGCGCGCTGAAAAAAGCGCATGATAATTTACATTATCTCCTTTATTTCTCCACGTTTGACCTGGGCCTTACCGCTAAAGTTAGGCGGGCAATAAACAATAATGACGTGCAGCAAAACGAGGTCACATTTTAATGGCGAATTTTTTCATCGATCGCCCCATTTTTGCCTGGGTGCTAGCAATCCTGTTGTGTCTGACGGGTGTCCTGGCGATTACTTCCCTTCCTGTTGAGCAATACCCCGACCTCGCCCCCCCTAACGTGCGTATCACGGCGAACTACCCTGGCGCCTCGGCACAGACGCTGGAAAATACCGTCACGCAGGTTATCGAGCAGAACATGACGGGTCTTGATAACCTGATGTACATGTCCTCGCAGAGCAGCGCCACGGGCCAGGCGACGGTAACCCTGAGCTTTACGGCGGGCACGGATCCGGACGAAGCGGTGCAGCAGGTGCAAAACCAGCTGCAATCGGCCCTGCGTAAACTGCCTCAGGCGGTGCAGAACCAGGGGGTGACCGTGCGTAAGACCGGTGACACCAATATTTTGACAATCGCGTTTGTTTCAACCGATGGCTCGATGGATAAGCAGGACATCGCGGACTACGTCGCCAGTAATATTCAGGATCCGCTCAGCCGTATCAACGGCGTGGGTGATATCGACGCCTACGGCTCGCAGTATTCCATGCGTATCTGGCTGGATCCCAACAAGCTGAACAGCGTGCAGATGACCGCCAAAGATGTCACCGACGCCATCGAATCGCAGAACGCTCAGATTGCCGTGGGGCAGCTCGGTGGTACGCCGTCCGTGGATAACCAGGCGCTTAACGCCACCATCAACTCCCAGTCGCTGCTCCAGACGCCTGAACAGTTCCGCAATATCACTCTGCGCGTGAACCAGGACGGTTCGGAAGTGCGTCTGGGGGATGTCGCCACCGTGGAAATGGGGGCGGAAAAATATGACTACCTGAGCCGCTTTAACGGCAATGCTGCGTCCGGCCTGGGGGTGAAACTGGCCTCCGGCGCTAACGAAATGGCGACCGCGCAGCGGGTGTTAGAGCGTCTGGATGAGCTGTCGCATTACTTCCCGCACGGACTGGAGTACAAAGTCGCCTACGAAACCACCTCATTCGTAAAAGCCTCCATCGAAGATGTGGTGAAAACCCTGCTCGAAGCTATCGCGCTGGTGTTCCTCGTGATGTACCTGTTCCTGCAAAACTTCCGCGCCACGCTGATCCCCACCATTGCGGTGCCGGTGGTGTTGCTGGGAACCTTTGCGGTGCTGTATGCCTTCGGTTACAGCATCAACACCCTGACCATGTTTGCCATGGTGCTGGCCATCGGCCTGCTGGTCGATGATGCCATCGTGGTGGTGGAAAACGTCGAGCGCATCATGAGCGAGGAAGGGCTTTCGCCCCGCGAGGCCACGCGCAAATCGATGGGACAAATTCAGGGTGCGCTGGTCGGTATCGCCATGGTGCTGTCGGCGGTATTTATCCCGATGGCGTTTTTTGGCGGCACTACGGGCGCGATTTATCGCCAGTTCTCGATCACCATCGTCTCTGCGATGGTGCTCTCCGTACTGGTGGCGATGATCCTTACCCCTGCTCTGTGCTCGACGCTGCTCAAACCGCTGCATAAGGGCGAACACCACGGTCAAAAAGGCTTCTTCGGCTGGTTTAACCGGATGTTTAACCGAAATGCGGCGCGCTATGAAGCGGGCGTGGGTAAAGTACTGCACCGCAGCGTGCGCTGGATGGTGGTCTATGTCCTGCTGCTCGGCGGCATGGTCTTCTTATTCCTGCGGCTGCCAACCTCGTTCCTGCCGCTGGAAGATCGCGGCATGTTTATCACCTCCGTACAGTTACCGAGCGGCTCGACCCAGCAGCAGACCCTGAAAGTGGTGCAGAAGGTTGAGAACTACTTCCATACTCAGGAGAAGGATAACGTGGTCTCCGTCTTCTCCACCGTCGGCTCTGGCCCTGGCGGTAACGGGCAGAACGTGGCGCGTATGTTTGTGCGCCTGAAAGACTGGGACCAGCGCGACAGCGATAGCGGCTCCTCCTTTGCCATCATTGAACGTGCAACTAAAGCGTTCAACAAAATCAAGGAAGCGCGCGTTTTCGCCAGCAGCCCGCCCGCTATCAGTGGCCTGGGCAGCTCAGCCGGATTTGATATGGAGCTTCAGGATCACGCGGGTGCCGGGCATGACGCGTTGATGGCAGCTCGCGATAAACTGCTCGAGCTGGCCGGGAAAGAGCCGCAGCTTACCCGCGTTCGTCATAACGGTCTGGATGACAGCCCTCAGCTACAGGTGGATATCGACCAGCGTAAAGCGCAGGCGCTGGGCGTCTCCATCGACGACATTAACGACACCCTGCAAACGGCATGGGGCTCAAGCTACGTGAATGACTTTATGGATCGCGGTCGCGTGAAAAAGGTCTACGTTCAGTCTGCTGCCAAATACCGCATGCTGCCGGACGATATCAACCGCTGGTATGTGCGCAATAACACCGGCGGCATGGTGCCGTTCTCGGCGTTTGCGACGTCACGCTGGGAGACCGGTTCGCCGCGTCTGGAGCGTTACAACGGCTATTCGGCGCTGGAGATTGTCGGTGAAGCCGCGCCTGGCGTCAGTACCGGTACTGCAATGGACATTATGGAAAAACTGGTTCAGCAGTTACCGACCGGCTTTGGCCTGGAGTGGACGGCGATGTCCTACCAGGAACGGCTTTCCGGCGCGCAGGCGCCTGCCCTGTATGCCCTTTCGCTGCTGGTGGTGTTCCTCTGCCTGGCGGCGCTGTATGAAAGCTGGTCAGTGCCGTTCTCGGTAATGCTGGTGGTGCCTCTCGGGGTCATCGGCGCGCTGCTGGCAACCTGGATGCGTGGCCTGGAAAACGATGTCTATTTCCAGGTCGGACTCCTCACCGTAATCGGATTGTCGGCGAAAAACGCCATTCTGATCGTCGAATTTGCCAATGAGATGAATGCCAAAGGTCACGAACTGATGGCCGCCACGCTGCACGCCTGTCGTCAGCGCCTGCGCCCGATCCTGATGACTTCTCTGGCGTTTGTGTTTGGCGTCCTGCCGATGGCCACCAGCTCCGGCGCAGGCTCCAGCAGCCAGCACGCGGTGGGAACGGGCGTTATGGGGGGAATGATTTCCGCGACGATTCTGGCTATCTATTTCGTACCGCTGTTCTTTGTGCTGATACGCCGTCGTTTCCCGCTGAAGGATAAGCCGGAATAACCCGATGAAATAAAAAAAGGCGGCTTTACAGGCCGCCTTTTTATTGTGTGATTCTTTCACACTATGGTTATTTTAGTTAATTAAGTGCTCTTGCATTTCTTACCGGAAATTCATTTACGAAGCATGCCTTCGATAAAATCTTTCCAGTTCCCCAGTTCATGTTCAATCATAACAACCTCTCTTATTATTATGTGCATTCTACGAAAACGTATCATCATTGTGAAGCCACTTTAACCGATTGCTGTGATTGAGCCTCGCTGTGCAGGTAGGTTTAGGATCACTATGAGCGTTGCCGGGTAAATTTTATGTGACCTACAGCAATATTTTGAAATAGTCAGAAAAATGACAGCATTTTTAATTTCCCCCTGAGTTTATTGGCAATTTATACAGAGTGGACAACTATGCTTAAAAGATGGAACACTATTCAGCGTACAGCTGTTCGTTGAATTATGGAGAATTGTAAATCACGAAAAATTCCGAATATGTTATATTCCACTTAAGGATATATCTTCGAAAATATTGAACATTTAATCCACACAAGAACAAAAGGATTCACTATGGTTGTGATGTACGGCATTAAGAATTGCGATACGATTAAAAAAGCCCGCCGCTGGCTGGAAGCACACAACATCGACTATCGCTTCCATGATTACCGTGCCGACGGGCTTGACCCCGCGTTTCTCCATTCCGCCATCAACGAACTGGGCTGGGAAGCGCTGCTGAACACCCGCGGGACCACCTGGCGAAAACTGGATGAATCTCTCCGGGCCACGATCAACAACGCCGACAGCGCAGCCAAACTGATGCTTGAAATGCCGGCAATCATCAAACGCCCATTGCTCTGCAAGCCAGGTCAGCCTATGCTGCTGGGTTTCAGTGAAACCCTTTATTCAGATTTATTCGTTGAGGTGTAGTCTATGTCATGCCCGGTCATTGAGCTGACTCAGCAGCTTATTCGCCGTCCTTCCCTTAGCCCGGACGACGCAGGTTGTCAGGCATTAATGATTGAGCGCCTGCGTGCCATCGGTTTTACCGTCGAGCACATGGATTTTGGCGATACGCAGAACTTCTGGGCATGGCGCGGTCAGGGGGAGACGCTGGCGTTTGCCGGACATACCGACGTAGTTCCCGCAGGCGACGCAGACCGCTGGATCAACCCGCCTTTTGAGCCAACCATCCGCGACGGCATGCTTTTCGGACGCGGCGCTGCGGATATGAAAGGTTCCCTGGCTGCGATGGTCGTGGCGGCAGAGCGTTTCGTCGCCCAGCATCCGAACCATAAAAACCGTCTTGCGTTTTTGATTACCTCCGATGAAGAAGCCAGCGCCCACAACGGCACCGTGAAGGTCGTTGAGGCGCTGATGGCGCGCAATGAACGTCTGGACTACTGTCTGGTGGGCGAACCGTCCAGCACCGAAGTGGTGGGCGATGTGGTGAAAAATGGCCGCCGTGGATCCCTGACCTGCAATTTGACCATTCATGGCGTGCAGGGCCACGTTGCCTATCCGCACCTGGCGGATAACCCGGTACACCGCGCCGCGCCGATGCTGAACGAACTGGTGGGCATTGAATGGGATAAAGGCAACGAATTTTTCCCGCCAACCAGCATGCAAATAGCCAACATCAAGGCCGGCACTGGCAGCAACAACGTCATTCCCGGCGATCTCTTCGTCCAGTTTAACTTCCGCTTCAGCACCGAACTGACCGACGAGATGATAAAAGCGCGCGTGATTGCGCTGCTAGAGAAATACCAGCTGCGCTATACCCTCGACTGGTGGCTGTCTGGCCAGCCGTTCCTGACGCAGCGCGGTAAACTGGTGGATGCGGTAGTGAACGCCATTGCGCACTATAATGAAATTAAGCCACAGCTGCTGACAACGGGCGGCACATCTGACGGACGCTTTATTGCCCGCATGGGCGCACAGGTTGTCGAACTGGGTCCGGTTAACGCGACGATTCACAAAATCAATGAATGCGTGAACGCTGCCGATTTACAACTGCTGGCCCGCATGTATCAACGTATTATGGAGCAGCTCGTCGCCTGACGGGTGCTTAAAGAGGATTAGCGAATGGACTGGCTTTCAAAGTACTGGTGGATTCTGGTGTTGGTATTTCTGGTAGGCGTGCTGCTTAACGTGATTAAAGATCTCAAGCGCGTTGACCACAAAAAGTTCCTTGCCAACAAACCGGATCTTCCGCCGCACCGTGATTTTAACGACAAGTGGGACGATGAAGACGACTGGCCGAAGAAGGACCAGAAGAAGTAATCGCTTTGTTTCCCCTCTCCCTAGGGAGAGGGGAAACCTCACATAAACTCGACGATATCATCATCATTCGGCTTACCGCCGCTGAGCGCTTCATCAAAGTAGTGCTTCGGTACGGTATAACGCAGATGATCGAGCGCGAACTGCATGCTGCGATCGTCAATGGCATGCCCCAGATCGTCCACGATATCCAGCGTCACATCCCCGCCTTCACGCATCAGCGCGTCCTGGGCCGCAACCGCATGCGAAAGCTCAATTACCCGGTCTTCACCCCCATGAATGAGATGGATCGTGGTCTGCGTGGTCGCGCTTTGCGGTAACGTCGCAAAACGCCCGTTGAAGGCAATCACGCGGGACACCAGTCCGGGCTGCGCTTTTACGCTTTCCAGCGACAGGATTGAGCCCTGAGAGAAGCCAATCAGCGCTGTTGCATTGGCACCTACGCCGCTCTGCTGCTGCCAGTAACGCACGGTATTGATAAAAGCTGGCATAACGGTATCAATACGTGCCTGACGATTTTCCTCCGTCACGCCCTCGACGGAAAACCACTGCCGCCCGTCCGGACCGCAGGGCTCCACGCCGCCGATACTGACGATCAGCGCGTGTGGGAAAACGGGTGCAAACCAGCTGCCAATCTGTCCCATATTGACGGCATTGTCGCCCACGCCATGAAACAGAAGCAGTAGCTGTTTAGCAGGTGTATCCGGGCTTTGCACAACAAAATGGTCATGTTTCATGGCGATCTCCTTAATTGTTAAGCAGGATTTTACGCCTCTGCGGGGTAATGACCATGCCACTTTACTGAAGAAGTCATTGAAAAAATTGCCATTGCAAAATGTCGGCTTTCAGCCGCTGGCTACGAGAGTAATCAAGCCTTTCAAGCGCGTGAGCGGTTTCCTCGCGTAGCTTCGCCAGCAACGCTTTGCGCCCGAAATCGTGCGTATTCCCTTCCATTTTCCCACGCAGCGCCGGGAGCGGCATATCCACGGCAAACAACAATCGCGTTAGCGCCGCAACCGAGGTTGAAAACGCCCGGTGCGCAAAGGCAAACCCCGCCAGCTCCAGCCAGTCGTCACTATTAAGGGTAGCTTCCCATGCATCCATCACCGGGATCTTTTCGCCATTCCAGGCCGACAGGACGCGCATATCACGACATAAACGCTGATGCGCCTCTTCGCAGAGCTGATGCCCCGCCTCGCTCAGCGGCAGCAACGCCATCGCCGTATAGCACCCGCTGCTGGCCTCCCGGTGGCTGCCCATTCGCACCAGCACAAACCCGCACTGCCGCCAGAAACGCCACAGCTCGTCGGTATAGCCAAAGCTGACCGAGAGATAATCTTCTCCGCTGGCACTGCGGATCAGCCCCTGGCCGATGCCTTCCCGCTGGCGATGAGGATGAACCGCAATACGGCTGACGCGTCGGCCTTTCAGCGTCGCCGCGAGAGGCGATCCGCCGTGGGCAGCCAGCGACTGTGCCACCAGATTTCCACGCGGCCGACGAAATCCCGCCCACACCGCGCGACTAAGCTCTGGGGATAAGCCGCCCTCCTCCACCAGCCAGAGCGCGCCAGCGATCTCCGCGCCCGCCTGAGCAACAGCAAAGTGCTGGCCGGGGGCGTCCATCATCCGGCGTAAATCGAGGGGGGACGTCCGGTAGTGCGCGGCACACAGCAGTTCATACACGCCTGCCCCGCGCGCCGGATCGCTCTCCCACACCCCGGGCTCCAGCGACGTTAAACTTACCTCCCCTGCCGGTTTGCGATCGATAAGCGCATCGTCGAACAGCAGCGCGTTCGCCACGATTCGCTCAAGAGGACATCCGGCAGCCCAGCGTACAGGGGTTGATAAGGTATATCGCCGCAGACCGCTGAACCGGGCGCAGAACTTCAGCAGGAATCCCCTGCCCGTGCCTTCATAACCCTGCACCGTAGTGGTCAACAACACGCGGGGAAAGCGCATCGTCAGTTTCTCGAGCAGCGCGCCGGGGATGGCGGCCGCCTCATCGACAATCAGCCAGTCAGCTTCTGTTGTGGAGGCCAGCAGCGCATCCGGGGCCATAAAGTGAAAATGTTCCCCGGCGAAACGCGCGATGACATCCGTCGCCCCTTTTGCCGGTGCGGTCACTACAGCACTACCCTGAATGCCGTTGAGCAACATGCCCGCCAGGGCGGACTTTCCTCGTCCGCGCGGGGCCGTCACGGCAGCCACGCCAGCAGGCATGGTCAGAAGCGCGTCGAGGATCGCAGCCTGCTCGCGCTGCGGTTCACCGCTGGCGGGCTGCCAGGCGGGTAAATCTGGCGCAACGGGAAGGCACAGCGGACGATGTTGATGCCAGACGATAGCATCTGAATCGGCGGCCAGCGTCCGGCAAAAATGGTAAACAAAGTGCGGGGTGGCGATCGGCTCGGCGCTGTCGCTCCAGCGTAGAGAATCCGCGTCGGGCCTGTTAGCCCAGACGGAGAACGGCGGCACCAGCAGCACCAGAAGGCTTCCGGCGCGCAGGGTCCCGCTGAGGGCGGCGAAGGCCGAGACGTCAAACCCGCGACGCGCGTCAAAAACGGCGTGCAGATATTCACGTCCCAGCAGGCCGCTGATGGCCTTAGAGGGGTTTTCCTCCAGCCACAGCCAGTCTCCTGGTAACGTATCGCGCAGGATGGTCGCCTGGCTCAACGTCCACGCTTCATCGCCGCTAAGCACCACCAGCCGGCGGTGCCCGGTACGCTGAAGCTGGTTAACCAGCTGTTCAACCCCCAACATCACATAGCTTTGCCGAAGGTATTACACTGCGACGGGTTGCCGCTGTCAAAGCCACGCTTAAACCAGCTGTAGCGCTGCTCTGAGGTGCCATGGGTAAAGCTGTCCGGCACAACGCGCCCCTGGCTTTGCTGCTGCAAGCGATCGTCACCAATCGCCTGTGCGGCATTCAGGGCCTCTTCCAGATCGCCTGTTTCCAGCACGCCCTGCTGCTGCATGCTGTGTCCCCAGACGCCAGCGAAGCAGTCGGCCTGAAGCTCCATGCGTACGGAGAGATGATTCACCTCCGCCTGAGACGCATTCTGCTGCATCTGACGCACTTTAGGTTCAATGCCGAGGAGCTTCTGCACATGGTGGCCGACTTCATGCGCGATCACGTAGCCCTGGGCAAAATCGCCGTCGGCGCCCAGCTTGCTTTTCATGTCGTCATAGAAGGAGAGATCGATATAGACGGTGCTGTCCGCCGGGCAGTAGAACGGCCCCATAACGGACTGCCCGGTTCCGCAGCCCGTGCGGGTTGCTCCCCGGTACATCACCAGTTTTGGCGGCTGATAAGTCCGCCCCATTTTCTCGAACTGCTGACCCCAGGTATCTTCGGTCGTCGCGAGAATAACGGAAGTAAATTTCGCCGCTTCATCTTCATTCGGGCTGATAGAGCGCTGAGAATACTGCTGCTGTTGCCCGGTTTCACCGGTCATCAAACCGGTCAGGTCGACACCGTAGTAGCCCGCTACCAGCACGACGACCAGCAGAATAATACCGCCCTTGCCGCTGGGTAACCGGAAACCTGGCCCGCCCATAGACGGACCACCGCCACCACTGCTGCGTCTGTCTTCTACGTTGTCACTTTCACGACGCCCTTGCCAGCGCATAAACACCTCGAACTATTCCATTTATAATAGCTATGATCGTAGGCGGTTAATGAAAGGATTACCATAGTAAACAAGGATAAGACGCCAAAGGATGCCAACATCCTTTGGCAAATGCGCAGTTTAGTCGAGCTTAACGCCTAAACGGTGAGCAACCGCTTCGTACGCTTCGACCACGCCACCCAGACTCTGGCGGAAACGGTCTTTGTCCATTTTATCCAGCGTCTCTTTGTCCCACAGGCGGCTGCCGTCAGGAGAGAACTCGTCGCCCAGCACCACTTCGCCTTTGTACAGACCGAACTCCAGCTTGAAGTCGACCAGGATCAGGCCCGCGTCATCAAACAGCTTTTTCAGCACGTCGTTGGCTTTGTAGGTCAGTTCCTGCATGCGCGCCAGGTTCTCTTTGCTGACCCAGCCGAAGGTTTCGCAGTAGGATTCGTTGACCATCGGGTCATGCATGGCGTCGTTTTTCAGGAACAGATCGAACAGCGGTGGATTCAGTTCGATACCCTCTTCAATGCCCAGACGCTTCACCAGGGAGCCTGCGGCACGGTTACGGATCACGCACTCAACCGGCACCATATCCAGTTTTTTTACCAGACATTCCGTATCGGACAACAACGCTTCCATCTGAGTCGGGATACCGGCTTCGGCCAGTTTGGTCATAATGAAGTGGTTGAACTTGTTGTTCACCATGCCCTTACGATCGAACTGCTCAATGCGTGCGCCGTCTCCTGCTGACGTATCATTGCGGAATTCGAGCACCAACAGATCCGGGTTTTCCGTGCTGTATACGGTTTTCGCTTTGCCACGATACAACTCAGCTTGCTTCTGCATCTTCATTACTCCTGGTGTGATGATTTGTATTCAAAACTGGCCATATTATGCCACGCACACGTTTGCGTGGCACGAAAATAAAAAGGGCTGGATTAACCAGCCCTCACTATTATTTGCTGAATGCGGCCTGGAAGGCAGCGACCAGCGCATCGTTCTGCGCCTGGGTCAGCGTGTGTCCTTTCGGATCGATAAACTGCAGGCTGCTGCGGTTATCGAGGTCGCCGACCTGGATTTTGTAGTCACCGGAAGGCAGCTGTGGATCGCTTGCCCCCAGCTCCTGCCAGGCACTTTCAGACAGCGGCTTATAGGTCGCTGTGATGCTGCCCGTTGAACGGGTGCTGTCGGTCACCTTCATGCCCACTTTTTCCAGCGTGGCTGGCAGACGCTGCCAGGTCTGGTTAAACGGCGCACGCACCACCAGCATTGGCAGGCCGGTATCGTCTGCACCGCTCTGCACGTCAAACGTTGAACCGTTACGGTTCTGCGCGGCGTTTGCGGCATCAGCAGCGTTCTTATCCAGACCCGCTGCAATCACGTTCAGCATTTCGGTACTGTAGCGCTGCATGGCGGACGGATCGGCAACCGGTTTACCTGCCTGCTCAAGATTCAACAGCTTAACGGTAACCGCCTGCTGATAACCCTGCGGCTTAACGGAGACTTGATAACGACCACGATACTGCTGGTCTTCATCGAGACGGTTCCACTCAATCCAGTCGGTGGTTAAGGTCTGGCTGGCGTCGTCGCGTTTATCAATCGTATAGTTTTTCGACTGAATGACGCTCACAACCTGCGGCCACAGCGTGGTACCGCGTGCGCTTTCCACCAGCAGAGAAGCTGTATCACCGGTGAACTGCGTGCGCGCGCCACTCACCAGCGCCAGAGGCTGAGCTGGCGGACGAATATCGAGCGCTTTACCCACCAGGCCGCTGCCGTTGGTAACCGGAATATTATAATCACCGTTCTGGATCGGCAGGATCATGCCGGCAGGCGCGTGAAGTTCAGCAAGCGGCGGCGCATCCAGATAGGATTCATCACCGCTCACCTGGCGCTTGTAGCGCGAGTCTGAACTACAGGCAGCGAGGAGCATAACAAGCGAAACACCCGCAACCTTGGCCAGGCGCGACTTCTGTACTGAATAAGCCATCAAATCTCCCTAAACTTTACAGCAAACCGGCATGCTTCAGCGCGCCAGCGACAATTTCACGACCATGGTCGGTAATCGGTGTCATTGGCAGACGCAGCGTGTCGGTTGCTACAAGCCCCAACTCCTTACATGCCCATTTCACTGGGATCGGATTGGGTTCGACAAATAATTTATTATGCAACGGCATCAGACGCTGATTAATCACGCGAGCTTCATCAAAGTGACCGGCTGCGGCCAGTTTGCACATGTCAGCCATATCACGCGCCGCCACGTTCGCCGTCACGGAAATCACGCCGTTACCACCGAGCTGCATAAAGTCCAGTGCGGTCGCATCATCACCGCTCAACAGGATAAAGTCGTCTGAAACCAGCTCTTTGATCTGATGAACGCGGCTTAAGTTCCCTGTCGCCTCTTTAATCCCGATAATATTTTTTACTTTCGAGAGACGGCCAACGGTTTCCGGCAGCATATCGCAACCGGTACGGGACGGCACATTATACAGAATTTGTGGCAAGTCAGTATGTTCAGCGATGGCTTTGAAATGCTGGAACAAACCTTCCTGAGTTGGGCGGTTGTAGTAAGGGGTCACCGTCAGACAGCCAACAATGCCGCTGTCGTTAAAACGCTGAGTCAGGCTAATGGCCTCTGCCGTTGCGTTTGCGCCCGTACCCGCGATGACCGGAATACGCCCGTCCGCCAGTTCCAGGGTCAGCATCACAACATCGCCGTGCTCTTCGTGGCTCAGCGTGGCGGATTCACCGGTAGTCCCTACCGAAACGATCGCCGAGGTTCCATTGGCGACATGGTAATCAATGAGCTTCTTCATGCTTGACCGGCAGACATTACCTTTTTCATCCATCGGTGTAACAAGCGCGACAATACTTCCCGTGAACATGAGCCATCCTCTGTGCGAACAAGAGCCTCAATGTTACGTTTGGAACTGTAATAAAAGCAAGCGACCTGAGGCTCTCAGGCGGTTGTATGCATGTTTTTTTTATGCTTTCCTTAGGAAGACTTAACCACGCAAAGGAAGAACAGGTTTGACAACCTCATCACAACATTACCTGGTTATCACTGCGCTGGGTGCTGACAGGCCGGGTATCGTGAATACCATCACTCGCCACGTGAGCAGCTGCGGCTGCAATATCGAAGACAGCCGGCTGGCTATGCTTGGCGAAGAATTCACGTTCATCATGCTGCTTTCCGGAACATGGAATGCCATTACCCTCATCGAATCTACCCTGCCGCTGAAAGGCGCAGAGCTGGATTTACTGATTGTGATGAAGCGCACCACCGCGCGCCCGCGTCCGGCTCTGCCTGCCACAGTCTGGGTACAGGTTGAAGTGCCTGATTCACCTCATCTGATTGAACGTTTTACGGCACTGTTTGACAGCCATCAGATGAACATTGCCGAACTGGTTTCCCGCACGCAGCCTGGCGATGAAAACGCCATCCCGACGCTGTTTATTCAAATTACCGCCCACAGCCCTGCCTCGCAGGATGCGTCAAATATCGAGCAAGCGTTTAAAGCCCTCTGTACAGAATTACACGCGCAAGGCAGTATAAGCGTCGTCGATTATTCGCAGCACGAACAGGATGGAGTTGAGTAATGAACCCACTGAAAGCCGGTGATATCGCACCGAAATTTAGCTTACCGGATCAAGACGGCGAGCAAGTAAATTTGACCGACTTCCAGGGACAGCGTGTTCTGGTCTATTTCTACCCGAAAGCCATGACCCCGGGCTGTACCGTACAGGCCTGCGGTTTGCGCGACAACATGGATGAGTTGAAAAAGGTCGGTGTGGAAGTGCTGGGCATCAGCACCGATAAACCAGAGAAGCTGTCACGTTTTGCGGAAAAAGAGCTGCTGAACTTCACGCTGCTTTCCGATGAAGACCACCAGGTTTGCGAGCAGTTTGGCGTCTGGGGTGAGAAGTCCTTTATGGGCAAAACGTACGACGGTATTCACCGCATCAGCTTCCTGATTGACGCTGACGGTAAAGTTGAGCACGTGTTTGATGATTTCAAAACCAGCAACCACCACGACGTGGTGTTGAACTGGCTGAAACAAAGCGCCTGATAAACAGCAAAACGGCAACCCAGGTTGCCGTTTTTAGTGTTTGCCCCCTCTCCCCGTGGGCTGAGGGTTCCCCACAAATTAATGCGAGCACTGAGCAATCCCCTCGCCCCTCCGGGGAGAGGGTTAGGGTGAGGGGAACATACGGCGGTGGTGG
>NZ_JBLVYK010000040.1:0-3935 GCF_048284255.1 Enterobacter cloacae complex sp.6700776
ATTTTATTCTGATCTTTACCTGTTAACTAAAAAACATAAAAATTTATCTGTTTTTTTTCATCAGCATCGTCATTAAAAAATAGATATGATGTGATATTTTCTTGTTTGCCTTTTTTATCAGTATTCTAATAAATTAGAGAAGATATTATCTAAAAAGTTTTATTTTTCTAGGGAGCTTGTTTTAATGAATGTACCTCCCGCGTATGTATATAGATGCGTAAGTAAATGTTAATTTATAATCTACTTGTAACAATTCTACCTTTACACTTATTGATAAATAAATTAAATTTATCCTCAAGTTCATTAAGCTGTTCGGTTAACGCTTGCATATCTTGACGAATTCCCTCTTTATCTAAAACACGACCTTCATCACGTCGCAGTATCATATTAATATTAAGTCCAATGCGTTTAATATGATTTCGACATAATCTCATCTCTTGTAACTCTTGGTCGAAAAAATCCATTTCATTACTTAACGTTGCTTGCAGACGAAAACGCATTTCTCTCGATAATGACCAACCATGTTTTTTGGCTAGTGCTAACAAAGCATCTTTCTGTTCTTTTGTTAAATAAATAAAAGCTCTTTCGTTGGTATAATCCACTTCTTCTCCTATTGAAACTGAATGCTCAGATAGTGAATCTTTAATATTTTTAGATTTATTTAAAATGGCATTGCCAACATTTTTATAAAAACTCGGCAATGTTATATTTAAGTTTTCTTTGACTTTTTTATGATATAATTCATATTCATCATCATTCAATCTAAATTTAATTTGTTTCATCTCCCCCCCCCAAGAACCGACTGTAGGTCAACCGCCTAACAATAGTAAAATGGTACCATTTTTACAGTTGTTAGGCTATCCTGCATCGCAATTAAACCACTCAAAATTTCATACTGATTTTTTTATAGAAAAGATTAATACAGATAGAAAGGGGCAGACTACACCCCTGCTGTGAAATGAAGCTTTAAGCCTAATGCTTTAGTTATTTTGAGCATAGAGCTAAATGTTGGATTTCCTTTCCCTGATAATGCATGATAAAGCCCCTCTCTGGACATTCCTACCTCTCTAGAAAGCTGGCTCATATTTTTAGCTCTCGCAATATCACCTAATGCAGAAAGTAATAATGCAGGATCGCCATCTTCTAAAATATCATTTAAATAAAGCTGCATTTCTTCTTCACTATTTAAATGCTCCGCAATATCATACCCTTTAATTTTCACTTTCATATTTCCCCCTCAATTTCTTTGAAAATCAATTTTGCTTTTTCAATATCTTTTTGTTGGGTATTTTTATCCCCACCGCAAAGCAAAATTACAATAAAAGTGTTTGTTTTCCGCAAATAAACCCTGTAACCCTTTCCCTCATGTATTCTAAGTTCAGAAAACCCCTCGCCTATCGGTTCAATATCTCCGAAATTGCCATTTTTAATTCGCCTGATACGTGCCTGAATTTTTGTTTTCGCACGGATATCTTTTAGCTCCCCTATCCAGTCATTAAAAATATCTGTGGTTAATACCGTTATCACATTAAGCACCCCCATTAGTTATAACCCCACTATAACCGATTAAAATAAAGGTGTTAAATAAATCTGACATATCGGTGATATTTACCTACGCCACAAAACTCTCTCAATCGCTCTATATTGAGAGATCTATATTAAGATGAGGAATCCAACGCAAGGCGTAATAAAATCGCTCAGAATTGATTAGGGGCGTTTTTTGGGGTATTTATGCCCTTTAGGGCGTATAAGGCAACTGCTCGAAGCTACAAAAAACACTGTGGCGGATTTGCCGATAAATAGGGGGGATTCAAAGATAAACGGAGAACCGCTTCCTTCCCTGTAAAGCTGTGAGCGTAGCGAACCAGACGAGCTCGAACCATAAAGCTACGTAGAAGTTGGATGGTCGGAGACGAAAGAACGCTAAAGCCACACCCAGCCCGAACGACGTGAGGGAGCTAGCCCAATCAAGCCCGTGAGAGCACATCAGGAAAGCAAGCGGTAAGCTTGCGACATTCTTGTTTGATTCCTACCGCCTCGCGTTTGCTCGTTGGTTAAAACCAATTCGATCAAAAAACAAGTTTTTGTCCGTTTTGGTTTTGCATTTTTTGGTACACAAAATGATTGGTTATCCACAGATTTGAGGTTGATTTTGCTTTTTAAATTCTTTTTATATTCTTTTTAAAACCTTTTTAGACGCCAGAACCCCTTTAAAATCATTTACATACAGAGTTAAAAGTAACTTTTTTCGGGTTAAAAGTAACTTTTTTCGGGTTAAAAGTAACTTTTTTCGGGTTAAAAGTAACTTTTTTCGGGTAGTATCCACAGATAAAGATAACAACAACAAACAACGTTACTTTACTTTTGCAGTAACATTATTTATTTTAGTTACAGTTACCCGACACTTGTTACTTTATCAAAAAACAGTAGATCAAATACTGCTCATTTAGGTGAATAGATGAAAGGCAAAAAACCTGAATCAATAACCATGACCTTGAACCTGCGCGGGAAAAATATCGTGATGAGCAATGCCATTACGAGAGCAGCGCAAAGCCTATCACTGGCAGAAAAACGCATCATTTTTGCTGCCATAGCCAAAATGGGCGGGCAGTACTCCCCGATAAAAATCACAGCGGAAGAATACGCTAATACGTTTGGAATGCCGTTAAAACAAGCGTATTCACAATTAAAAATCGCCGCTGACAATTTTTTTAACCGATACATTAGCTTCAGAATAAACGAAGTCAGCGAAACAGACGTTGATGTGTGGAAAATAAGATGGTTGGGTGCTTACAAGTACAATGAAGGTGAAGCCCATGTTGTTCTGAGCTTTACACCACAGGTCACCCCCTACCTATGCGAACTGGAAGAAAATTTCACTAAATACCAGTTATCGCAGGCATGCGGACTACGCTCTGTTCACTCATGGCGGTTACTTGAATTATTCGAGCAAATGAATACCCATAAAGATAATAACGGATGGTTATCCATATCGTTGGATGATTTTCATCATGCAATGGAATCCCCTGAAAGTTATAAAAAAACTTTTGGGCTACTTCGGGAAAGGGTGATAGAACCTGCCGTAAAAGAACTAACCGAAAAGGACAATTGGATAATCCAATGGAAGCCGTTAAAAAGAGGCAAAAAAGTCGTTCGTCTTGAGTTCTGGTTTCAAAAAGATGACCAGTTAAAAATTGATATTTAATTAACTCGGTTTAAAGGTGCTTAAAATTCCTTATCTTAAAAAAGTCTTCTTTCTTAAGATTTAGTTAAGAACTGAATGTTATATTCAAAAATAACAAAAGGAGAATATATGAAAGCCAAATATGCGATTGTAGGTTTACTTAGTCTGATTTCATTTGCTAGCTTATCTGCAAATGGAGGCTTTAGTGCAAATGGGGTGAATTATAATTCAGGGGGATTTATTGGTGCAAACCAACCTGTAACAACAGTGGAACAAGCTAAAAAAATGCCTGATGATGCCTGGGTTACATTAGAAGGCAACTTAGTTCGACAAGTTGGTCATGAATTATATGAATTTAAAGATGCGACAGGAACAGTTTTGGTTGATATAGATAACAAACGCTGGTTAGGTCAATCTGCTACCCCTGAAACCAAAGTCCAATTAATTGGTGAGGTAGATAAAGATTGGATGGAATTTGAAATAGATGTAAAACAAATTAATATAATTAAATGATGGTAATTTCAATTTAGCCAGTAATTATGTATATTGCTGGCTAAATCCCCTCAGAGAAATCAATGAGTGCTATGTTAAATAGACAAATTAAGTATATAATTCAATACATAAAGTCACCAAAAGAATTTGGAACCATATGTCCAGCATCAAAATTTCTATGTGATAAAATGATCAGAAGTATTAAAATGAAAGATGTATATAATATAGCTGAATTGGGTTCTGCAGATGGTGTATTAAC
>NZ_JBLVYK010000041.1:0-3705 GCF_048284255.1 Enterobacter cloacae complex sp.6700776
CCTGGCAATGAATATGGAAAGAGTTTTTACCCAGATCGATACCAATGAGCGCAATGTTTTCCATGATAGTTCTCCGAATGAAAGCCTGTCCTCAGCATAATACCGGGAAGGAGGGAGTGACCATCTCATTAAATAAAGCACGCTAAGCGTGCGTGGAGGCTGGCACCCAGCGGTACAGCGTCGGAATGGACACGCCGAGGTTCTTGGCCACGTCCTTGGGCGGCACCCCGCTGGCCAGCAGCTTCTTGGCCGACTCGATCTTGCTGTCGGTCATCTTCGGCTTGCGGCCGCCTTTGCGGCCGAGCTGCTTGGCGACTTCCAGCCCGGCGCGGGTGCGCTCGACGGTCAGCTCGCGCTCCATTTCGGCAAGGCTCGCCATGACGTGGAAGAAGAACCGCCCGGATGGTGTGCCGGTGTCGATGGAGTCGGTGAGGCTCCTGAACTGGACACCGTGCTTGTGCAGATCGCCGACCAGATCGACCAGTTGCTTGACCGACCGGCCCAGCCGGTCGAGCTTCCAGACGACCAAAGTATCGCCTTCGCGCAGCATTTCGAGCGTCTTGGCCAAGCCAGGCCGGTCTGCCCGCGTGCCACTCACCTTGTCCTCGAAGACCTTTTTACATCCGGCCTTGCTCAAGGCTTCGCGTTGCAGCTCCAGGTTCTGATCCTGCGTCGAGACGCGCGCATAGCCAATCAACATGGCTTGTCTCGCGCCCGGTCGATGCGTTCCTGCATCGCCTGCATCACTTCTTCGTGGGTGTACGATCTGGCGTTGGCGTCGGTGGCTTGCCGCAGGGCTTCCTCAACCTCGCGCGTCATCCGCTCGTAATCCTCCGGCCACAGCGCTTGCTCCATGCGCAGCGACGCCTGACCCAGCAGGTGCAGCAGGCTGAACAGCCGCATGTCGTTGGTGGCGACGATGCGCTCCCGAATCTGCTCCTGAATAGCTTCGCTAGCCCGATGCGCTTGTGGTGTGGCAGTCCCCTCGTAGTCAGCGGGGAATTCCGCTTCCTCGGCAATCCTTGCCCAGGCGCTGGCCAGCGCCTCGATGGTTGACGTGCTCATTTCCGCCGCTCCTGTGCTCTTTGGCGAATCAACCGGCCAAGGGGCCTCGACGCGAAAACCAGCAGCATCACGCCTATCGGATACCAGGTCGAGAAGACCACCAAGGCATCGAAGGCTGGCCGTCCGGTGTTGGTAGGCAGTACGGCGGTCACAGCCATCAACCCGCCGACCGTCCAGATGATGCGCCACACGTAGGGCATCACGCGGGGCACGTAGCCGTCATCGAAAGCGGTCTGGTAGTAGCGGCGCAGGCCGCGCTCGGCAAGCGCCTGGCGCTGCCGCTCCGACAGCGCATCCGTCCGGCCATACCAGCGCCGGAATGGTGGACAGCGCAGCAGCAAAGGGGTGAAGAGGATCATCACCGCCACGATCGCGACACCCCACGCCATGACGGCGCCGGCATCGGGCCGCTTGGCGTTCTCGATCACGGGCGCGAAGACGCCCGGAGCACCGATCATCCAGAACAGCGCAATGTGCTGATGGAAGGAGAGCTTCATTTGCTCATCCACTTGCGCAGCAGGCGCTTTTTCAGGGAGGCGCGTTCTTGCGGGTTGCGTCCCTTGTGATTGGCGATGCGATCCGCCGTGGCGGCCTGGCGCTTGACGGGCCAGTAGGAGCGGCCATCCTTGCCCATCGACCAGACGCTGCTGGCCTGGTTTTCCAGCAGGGGCAGATGGGCGCTCAGGGCTTCGGGCGACGCGCTGGTCAGCGCCGTGCGCTCACGGGTGCGCCAGCGCTGATGCCAGAGCTTCTTGTCCTCGCGCTCGCTGCCGCAGGTCGTGTGCCCGACGATGGGTGTTTTGCGGCGGCTGCGGCTCATAACGTAGTGGTCTCCAAGAACATTCAGGACTGATCCCAGGCGTCGATGGTCAAGACCTGATCGGCAGGACAGGCGGCTACGCGGTCGGGAACTGGATGGTGTTCAGTCTCATGCCGACCCCATTCGATTGATCGCGTCGCTTGCGGCACGCTGCGACGCAAGGAGGTTTGCGACCTGGTTTAGCAGCCGTGTCCGCTGCATGTCTGTTACCTATCTCCCCGACCGCTCATTGGACCAACTCCAGAGATTGGGCTCTATCGCTCAGCCAATACGAAACCGGCATTGGCTGATGCCACAACCGAGACTAACACAAATGGCTCGGTACCTGTATTTCGCGCCCCGTGCACTTGGCCCGGTCTTGCCACGGCTATCTCACCTTCCCTGAGGGCACGAACAATCCCATTGCCCTGAAAGTAATCAGCCATTCCCGACAAAACAGTCCACGTGTCTTGGCCGTGAGGATGAATGTGAGCCGCAATTTCCTGCCCGGGATGGACATGCCAAACCACGATAATTGAGTCTCGGGTTTCAAGCACAACGGAACGAATAGGCTCGCCTTCGGACGGCTGAACATACTCGGCTACAGAAAATATTCTCGATTCAACAGTCATCGGAGATCCCTCTTTCACAGTGCCCCCAGAGAGGCTGGATATGAGTTCTAACTCGAATTTGAACGGGAGGCTGGTCGTGCGGTCGTGCAGTTGCCGATGAGCGTGTCGGCTGCTGCCTCCTTGCCCACCAGCGAACTCACGTCCGTTGCGGCCATCCAGAAGGTCTTGCCCGAGCGCGGCTCATAGGTCGCGGGATCGAACACGCCAGAGGGGCCGAACATCGGCGGCTTGATTGGTCATGGCTCCATGCCTTTGTCGTTACGGTCTTCATCGTCGGCATCCTGACGCACGGCGGGCAATTGCTGGAGCAACGCCGGCAGCCATTCCTGTACCGTCTCCCACACCACATCGAGGTTGATGTCGAAATAGCCGTGAGCCATGCGATTACGCATATTGCGCATGCTGCGCCACGGCACGTCGGCATGCGCCTGGGTGAACTCGACGTAGCCATCCATCACCTTTGTGGCCGCCTCGCCGATGACGATCAGGCTCATGATGACGGCCTGCTGGGTGCGCTTGTCGGCCAAGAAGTCGTCCTTGGCCATCCCTTCCACGAAGCTGCGCGCATCGGTTGCGGCCTGCTGAATGTGGTCGAGGTAATCGGGCAGGCGGTTCTCGCTCATATCGGTTGCGCCTCCGCGAGCACCTTGGCCCGGAACTTCGGCGGCAGGTCGCCGGGAGTCAGCAGATCGACGTCAACGCCGAGCAGCGATTTCAGTTCTTCTTCCAAATCGCCCAAGTCCAACAACGTGGCACCGGGCAGCGCATCGACCAACAGGTCGAGGTCGCTGCCATCCCGGTCGGTGCCATGCAGCACCGAGCCGAAGACGCGCGGGTTCGCGGCGCGAAAGCGGCCTACCGCTTCACGCACTGCGCTTCGCTTCATGTCAAGCACAACAGACGGTCGCATGCGCATCCTTTCTTATCGAAACTCGTTGAGATGATATGCAATCAAGAATAGAATTTCAAGAACTATTTTCGAGAATCGCAATGCCTTGATTCCCGTGCCGCGCCGGTTGCCTTGGCGGGCTTGTCACAAACCTACGTTTTCAAGAAGAAGGAAACCGCATGCCCCGCCGTTCGATCCTCTCCGCCGCCGAGCGCGAAAGCCGGCACTGTTGCAAATAGTCGGTGGTGATAAACTTATCATCCCCTTTTGCTGATGGAGCTGCACATGAACCCATTCAAAGGCCGGCATTTTCAGCGTGA
>NZ_JBLVYK010000042.1:0-3659 GCF_048284255.1 Enterobacter cloacae complex sp.6700776
AATGACGAAAGCAGGTATGCCTGAAAGCGTGCGTATTGCCTGAAAACACAACCCGCTACGGGGGAGACTTACCCGAAATCTGATTTATTCAACAAAGCCTCTTTTCTTTTAAAAATAAATTATTCAGATTTATTTTCTATTGATTTAATGAGGTAGGGAATGACAGAAAGTGCTTTGCTTTTGCGAGAGGCATTTAATGAATCGGTTAACTATATGACATGGTCTTTTTATTCACTGATAACTGCTTACGTTTCGATGGCTTTTTATGATAGAGTTGAGGTTAAGACCCGAATAAATAATTATCTGAATAAGTTACTTTTCGTGATTGCTATGTCCGTTTTTATCCCAAATATGTACTTTGTTTCAATGGTGTTCAGTCAGAAGTTAGGCACCGCAGCTGGCGTTGCGTCATTCATTATTGGGCTACTTTTCATGATGTTAAACTCGGCACCTGTAATTACTGGTATCGTACAGCAGCGCAAAGATTGAGTTTTATGAGTATAGTCAGTTGGGTTTTCATCTGTTTTATCAGACTTAGAAAAATGAAATCTTTCAATTCATTGATTTTAAACGCAAAAAAATTTCTAAATGATCAGAATTATAGGGTGCTCATTTTGCACAGCAGTAGGGGTTGACCATTCAATGGAAACGCTCCTTCGAACTGACCCGGAGAAATACGGTTATCAGGCTGGCCTGAGTCGTCTTCAGCGATTTCTTTCTAAGATCCAGTACGACTGGAGCCTGCGGGATTATATCGGTCGTAAAGTGTTCGAAGGCGGATATGTGCGTCTTCAACCCAATATCTTTTCTTCGTCCCTGACTGAACGTCTTTTTCATGCCTGTTGCAGCCTTGATTATGTTGAAGCAAGACGTGCGGCAGAGCATCGCAGAAAGCTACTTTCCGGCGAGGTTGACGATACGGCTTATAACCGTCGTATGGCTGAGCCACAATTTCGGCTTGTACAGGAAGCAAACGTGATCCACGTTGATTTCCTCTGGTCGTTGCACTGTTTCAACCCTCGCCCGTTTCGGGCAATTGAGATCTATCGCAGGGTCTGGGAAGAGGCCGATCTGGACCTTCTTGAGGATGAGCCTGACATGCAGCCTGTGCCCCGTACACCAATGCCAGCTCCACTCTGGATGAAACTGCCCGGAGGCCGGTTCGGTACAGCTTATGATGGACTGACTGATACGTTGCCGCTGATGACCTATTTTGACGGGCAGGCTGACCCCAGGGCTTCACGTAGCCTAAAGACCGGAGAGAGCAGTTCTGTCGTCGTGGCATTCGAGGAAGAGGATGAGCTGACTGTTGAAGAAGATACGGCGTCCTGGATTATCTGGCATGAATACGACGGGTTACGCCAGCGCATCGCTGACGGTGAGTTTACTCCAACGACTGCTGCTCAGTATCTTCTTCGTTATGGCGCGGTCCGAATTTCAAAAGGCAAGGGCGCTGTCTATCATCGTCTCGCACAGCGGGGACAAACCTTTTCCCGCCTGGGGATAGGCGACAGAGTGTCGCTTCCAGAGCTGGTTGCCAGTCGGCGTTTTAAAATACTCAGTGATTCTGCATACCGTCAGGTTGTAGCCCGGAAATTGCGTGGACAGATAAAAAAGTTCAGATTCTGGGCATGCGTAGCTGCCTGTGTTCAGTTGCACGTACACAACAAGACGGCACTCGGAGAAAGAATTTTAACGTTACTCGAAGGTGAGAGGGAACAGCAACAAGGTGCGATCCAGGCGAAGCTGAAGGCGGGAATGATGGATGCAGTTCTAACTCTGTGTAACCAGCGACTCCGGGTGAAAGAAAATACTAACCAGCCAGAGGAGTTCCGCTATTACCGTGCCGTAAGAGCTCGTTTCATGCGCCATTTATCTGAATGCCTTAAGCCAGAAAATGGCGGCGTTATCCGTGACGTTATCTGGGAACTGAGGGTGCTGAGCAGTGCTCACGGTACGACCAAAACAGGTTTTTACTATGTCGATAGCAATCGCCCGACAGCGAAAGGACTGTTAAACCGCCTTCTGATGAGGATGGTCAAGCAGGTCGTATAAGCGTCTGAAACGCGAAACACACGAAAATGGAGGGGTTATACAAAAAAAACTTAGCTTTGATCGTGATGTAATGTGGACATCATGTCCAAGCGTTGCTGCATCCAGAAAAGTAACTTTAATCCTGTTGATACAGCCCTTGCATTACCTGTTTACGCATAGCGTGGAAACGTTCTAATTAAACCAGACGAATATAAATTTAAATTAATTCACTCACCCCCGGAATCGGGGAACTAAACAAAAGGATCATCAATGCAAAATCAAAATACACCCGCTCAGGAAAAACACACCGTATACCTTTTTAATGCCGAACATGCTGACAAGACAGCCGCCAAGCAAGCCGGGAAACTCTTCACGCTGGACATTGAACACCCAATGACCCTCAACGATCTCTCGCTGCTGTGTGAGTCGGTCGCGGACGCTGTGGGAGCACCTGGCGGAATTAAATATGAAATCACAACAGAGCCTAATGGGGTTCAGGAGGAATACTGAATCAGTGTGGTGTGAGTCCATTTTAATTTGACGTTTCATGAGTTCTATCGAGAGGCTGAAGTATGACTTTGAAAATGGAAAGTTCCCGGACTTCCAAGCCTGAGGGGCCATTTGTATTAATCACTTTTGAGGGGGACGAATTTCTTTTTGATGACAGACATAATGTCGTCAAGATAAATGGCAGGCCTAAAAAAATGGATGTAAAGCGAAATTATTTTGAGTCCGATCTGGGAGAAGGGAAAGCGAAATACTGGACTTTAAATATCGAAGAGGCTCATCGGTTCAATTCGATTGATGAAGCGACAGAACAACTTTGTAAACTGAGTCGCCCTCATCTGATCAAAATTCGCAAAGTTGAGGGGGTATCTGAATGACCAAAGAGATGTTTTTACGCATTTTAAATGAGGCACAGGCTCGTGTGGATAACGATTCGCTTCCGCTTGATGTTCGTATCCGGTCACGCACCACGGTAAATGATTGCGTCATCCGGGCAGATAAAGAGGGGTGGCCTATTGAGTATAAACAGAAGGTCTGGGTAGATGCAGTCAGTGGCTGTTATCTTTAGCGGTTACTTAAGCCAGTTCCTGTGCCCGTGAGCTTAGTAAAGGCGGAAAATGATATGGTCAAGGTGATAAATATCAACGGGAATTTAGTTGAATTACCTGAGCCCTCAGCAAAGTTATCCAAAGCTGAATCACCTGATGGTAGGTTCTCAAAACCTAAAAATAAGATCTCTAAAATACAGCGAGCTGAGCTGCGAATGAAATTTGGGGGGCGTTGTGCCTATTGTGGTTGCAAGCTTCCTGAAAAAGGGTGGCATGCCGATCATGTTGAGCCTGTTCGACGCGACTTTGAACTGGTGAGAGCCCCTGTCGGCAGCGGCGTAACTCATGTTGCCCGAAGTACGGGTAAGGTTATGCACCCTGAACTGCATGCTATAGAAAACTTATTTCCATCATGCGCCCCCTGCAACCTTTTTAAAGGAGCTTTTAGTGTTGAAGGAATGAGAAAAGAAATGGCACTGTTGCAAATAGTCGGTGGTGATAAACTTATCATCCCCTTTTGCTGATGGAGCTGCACATGAACCCATTCAAAGGCCGGCATTTTCAGCGTGA
>NZ_JBLVYK010000043.1:0-2603 GCF_048284255.1 Enterobacter cloacae complex sp.6700776
GTCACGCTGAAAATGCCGGCCTTTGAATGGGTTCATGTGCAGCTCCATCAGCAAAAGGGGATGATAAGTTTATCACCACCGACTATTTGCAACAGTGCCTCTACTCTTGCCACAGGTTTACGAGTAGGTGATTTGGGAGGAAGCGTCTTAGCCTTTGAAGTTGGCGCGAAGGAGAGAATGGCACTCCGTGCAACGCATTAATTACCGCGGATATCCGCCATCACCTACTTGCGCCTGTGTGTACCATTTCATCAGCTCTGCAGTTCCCGGCTCGTTTTCGGCGGGGGCCCATGGGGCGGCATCTTGATCAGCAACAGGCTGGTACCTACCGTGTTTTACCTCAAAAATAACGCCGCCTTCATCCAGTGACAATACGGTATGCCAGGTGCCTGCATCCATCTCCAGCACTTTACAGTCCTCACCTAACACGACGCGCTGGGTCAGGTTACCCAGGTCATCAAAGTTCAATACCAAAAAGCGACCGGTAAGGGATGTCAGCAGTTCAAAAGTATGCGGGTGGCGATGAGGGCGAACATAAGTTCCCGGTTCCATAGCAATAGCCAGACGCTGCACCGGGTCGCTCAATTCAGGGTGGAAATTATGATGGGCACGTAAGCGGGGGGAATTTGCGGCTTGTGCGCTTTGCTTGCGTAGGTCGTTGAAAGTAAGTTGTTTCATATTATAAGCCTTATTGCATTCTTGCAGCTTACGGCAACCAGGTTGCCGTAAGGCTTTTTGTTATACTAACAATCGATTAGCCACGGCATTCGCGGAACAAATCGCGGTCAGGATTATAGACGCTGGTGCTTACGTCCCACAGCCCCAAAATCGATGAGAACAGGTTGTCGTGGGAATATGATTTTTTCGCCGCATTATTTTCAAGGCAAGACATGTTGATGTGTTTCCCGGCGATAAAGCCCGGTGACATCCAGACCTGCATCGGAATATGCGTCTGCTGATCCGGTGCCAGTTTGTACGGCGTGCCGTGCAGATATAGCCCGCTTTCGCCCAATGATTCACCATGATCGGACACATAAAGCAGCACGGTGTTGTACTGATCGCTGTAATTTTTTAGCTTTTCAATCATCTCAGCTAATACATAGTCTGTATAACGAAGGGTGTTGTCGTAGGTGTTGACCAATTGTTCCTGAGTACAGTTTTCGATATCGCTACGTGCACATTCGGGCATGAAGTGGCGATGCTCAGCCGGATAACGCAGGTAATAAGTCGGTCCATGGCTGCCAATGATATGGAAGGCGACAAGCTTATCACCTGGCATTTTGGCGATTTCATCATCAAGGTTTTCCAGCATCACCTCGTCATGGCACGTTTTGCCATCGCACAGTTTCGGGTTATCACTAGGCTTAATTTCGACAGTCGGGATGCGGCTACATACGCCTTTACAACCGCCATCGTTCTCTTTCCATAACAGCGAGACACCGGTTTTCTGCACGATGTCGAGGAAATTTTCACTGTTAGATGCTTTTTTACTGTCGTACTCGGTGCGATTCATATTCGAGAACATGCACGGAACGGATATTGCGGTAGCGGTACCGCAGGAATGCATATTTTTAAACGAAATAACGCCGCCGGATTTGCTGGTAAAGGCATTGGTATCACGCGAATAACCGTTCATCGAGAAATTCTGGCTGCGTGCCGTTTCGCCAATCACCAGGAACATCAGCGTGGGTTTTTCGTGAGCGACGACGCGTTTAGCATCATTCCCCAGCGTCTGGAAAGGCACTTTAGTCGTAAAGTACGTATCCTTAACATACTGGAAAGTGCTGTAAGCGTAGTTCGCCGGGATGATCTCTTTATTCAATGTCGAGTTATTGCGGCCGACAGAGGCATAATCCTGATAATAAAGTGCGGCAACACCTGCAATCAAACTCAACGATGCCAGCACGGAGAGCAAACGGTAAGCAATGCCTTTATACCATTTTTCAGGATATTGAATTTTTATTGAAAAAAGGAGGATGGCAGGAAGGATACCGGTAAAGACGAACCATATAATAATTGAGCCATTAAGATAGGAATGCGCTTCCTGGGGGTTAGTTTCAATAATGTTTTGAATCATCGTTTGATCAAACATTACTTTATATTTTAGTGTCGAATAACTGACCAGTGAGCCAGTGATAAACAGTAAAGCAAAGAAAGGTTTCAGCAGAAAACGAACTGAGAAAGGCATAAAAACAACGTTAAGCGCCGCAACCAGAACAAAGGGAATAGAAATGACAAAACCAATTTTGACATGCTCTAAATGCGACAAAATCTCGTAAAAATGCAGCAATATTGGCCAGTTAAGTAAAAACGCAAAGATCATTGCCAGAAGTAAAACCAGCGGAATAACTTTCACCCTGAAAAGTACAGGCATTAACACCTCCGGAAAATAGTAAACCAGTAAAAACATTGATGATAATTACAACAATTCAATCTAATATTATGATTGCCTTATTCGCTGCAAAGCAGAGATTATCATTCTGAAATCTTAGGTTAACCTTAACGAGGCTTTGTTGAATAAATCAGATTTCGGGTAAGTCTCCCCCGTAGCGGGTTGTGTTTTCAGGCAATACGCACGCTTTCAGGCATACCTGCTTTCGTCA